>JAQGOV010000480.1 GCA_028293425.1 Verrucomicrobiales bacterium | reverse complement strand
CGGGGATTGATCACTGGGCCGGATACCGGCCCGGTCCGTGGGCGTGGATTTACGAATCGATCTTTCTGCTAACGGGAGTCGCTCCCTGGTTGATTGTTTCCCGCGCGGAGCTGCGGCGTTACATTTTCGGTTTCGCGTTGCTTGCAGCCGTAAGCTTTATTTTGTTCGCTCTGTTTCCCGTAGCATCACCCCGGCCGGCACATTTGGAATCCAACACTTTCTTGATATTTATAACCCGAGTTGACGGTCCCCTGAATGCATTTCCGTCCTTGCACGCGGGATGTTTGATTTACAATCTGGCGCTGATTCGCCATCTGTTCGGGCGATGGCTCTCTCCCTGCATCGGAATAGCACTGCTCATTTGGGCCGGGCTCATTTTGTTTGCCACCCTCGCGATAAAACAACACTACGCGGTGGATTTGCTTGCTGGCGGCTTCCTCGGTTGGGCTGCCGATCAGGTCGCTTGGCGTAAATCGGCTGGTGGGGACAAAGCTTCGACGAAGATTCGCCGCAAAAGTGCCGTCACGTCCCAATCCGGTTGAAGGTAATGGTCTGCTCCCCAGATAGGGAATACCGTTCCCGGCAGCTTAGCCTTATCGGACAGCAGAAAGCCTCCACCATCATTGGGACCCAGGGGCGCAAGCCGGTCAAAACCACGGGCAGCCCAGGGATGCGCGAGGTGTCGGCGCAGTGGAAAACTGAGGATGTGAATTAGCCGGAGGCGTGCGGGCACTGCAGGCCAGGTTGTCAGAGGCCCGCCTGGTTCCTGGCGCAACTCTTCCACCACGGAGTATCGCTGCCCCCGCAATCGGAGCAGCAAACCCACCCCTAGTTTGCGCCAAGGCTGGCGGCGCAGCCATGCGACTAGCGGAGTTCCCTCGGATAAACCACTCAGGCTCATCCAAACATCTACATTGCGGAAAAGTTCAGCCGCATTAGGCAGCCCAAGCGCGATCTTCAGGTCTGCGCTGCCTTTGCTCAGGGTGATAAAAGCCACGCGGTCCCGGCGGTGTCGCGAAAGCCAGTCTGCAATGATGGTGGCATTCCTGCCCAGCGATCCAAAGCTTTCCACTGGCACCCGCTCAACCCGGCAATTCATGGACTGAAGAACTGCGGCAAGCTGCGCTCCATCCGCTCCGGTGTTCTTGTGTTCAAGGTAAAAGGCGCCTGGGATTAGCCCGATCAGTGGAGGGTCGTTAACAACAGGCCGGCGGCTCGCCTTAACTTGCTGAAAAAACGCCCCATTCCCCGCGCACCGCAGAACTCGGTCATAAAGCAGCGCCGTGGCAAATTCAATTCCTTGCTCGCGCGCGGTTCTGGCCATTCGGGGACCGGCACATTCGCCCAGGGTGGGACAATCGGCCCAAGCGACTGCGCGAGCAAGTAGATCGCGGTCACCCGCTAACGTATCCTCCAGACTGCATGTCATTTCGCAGCGGTTTTGCGTTGCCGCAATATTTTCATAGTGACTGCGGCAACGATTCCACCGACGACTAATCCGCCAACGCCCGCAATTTTCAGCGTCTTACTTATGGCCGACCTCATGATCGGATTGTCGAAAGCATTTACGGAGACCTGAAAAGCGGAGACCAGCCAACGATCTCCGCGTTTGGCCAAAGTCGCCGTGAAACGGCTGTTCAGCGGCAACTCCCGGCCATCGGTCAGGACGAACTGATCGTTCAAATTCCCCCATGACACGGCCCATCCCTCTTGAACGTGCCGTCCCAGCACCTTCGGATCGGCCGTGATTTTGCTTACCACTGGATGGTCACCTTTCATCATGCGCTCGTAATACGCCTTTACGGCAGCGGGACCCTCGCACACTTCGCCATTTTGCCAGGTCACCACTGCGTTGGTGTCCAGCCAGGTGAGCATTCGATCTATGTCGCCTTTGTTGAAACTATCCACCAATCCTGCGCGTAGTTTGGTAATGGCTTGATCGGCTTCGGACTCCGCCGCGGCTGGGACTTGAGCGGGAGCAGTCGCCGGGATGAGCAGCAAGGCCAGCAGTGTAAGAGTATATTTTTTCATTTGTTCTCCGTCGGTAAAGGGTTGGAAACCTTTTCCAGCCACGCAAAATAGTCTGACAGTAATGCATCAGCGGCAATCAGATTTCCCGGTTGATAACGCAAGCCTGCGATCCGGGGCAAGTCCGAACGCAAGAAGGTTTGGATGAATAGTCTGCGGATCGCCGCGTTCAGCGGATCGAACAGCACGCGGCCGGGCAGACTTTGGCTCCGTTTAACCCAGACAATCACGCGACCGCGCGTTCGATGCGCATCGATTGGCAGCACGTTGAAAATGCCAAAGCTCGTCGTGCGCTGAAACTCTGCGCGCACCAAAATCAAGGTGCCACCCCACACTGTGACATCCATGGTCACCTGTGGGCCTGCAATCAGGCGCGTCAGCGAATCCTGCCAGGAATTGCCGGTAACCGCCAGCTTCGCCACCACCCGCCGGGCGAACGGGGAAGGGCTGCTGACCTTCGGCTGTTCCAGCAATGTTCTATCGTGGGCCATTCGAAAGTGCTGGAGGTCAAATCCGTTTGCGCCGACGAAATACCAAGCCGCCTCCGCAATTAATTCAAACGGTTTTGCCGGCAGAAGCTCAGCGGGCGTTAGTCCATCGAAAAACGGCAACGCAAATTGAGCCTGGGCCCGATTGAAAAAAAAGACGTGGCCGCCTCGTTCCTCCGCGGGATAACTGCACTGGCGGGCGAAACCCGGGATCTTCTCCTGAACCGGAATTTTCTCGCATAGTCCCTCCGGGCCGTATTCCCAGCCATGCAGCGGACAGGCCAATCGTTCACCCCTGACCGCGCCGTGAGCTAGATGTGCTCCCATGTGAGAACATCGGCCTGATAATACAACAACGCGTCCAGACTGCGTTCGGTAGCCAACAAAAGATTGCCCGCAGAGAACTAAGCTGACGGGACCTCGGCCCAATTCATCAGTGCTACATAAGTGAAACCACGATGCCGGAAGCAAAGGAAATGACCTCTCCCCATTACGCGCACCCACCTGAGGATTAAGAACGGACTCGTTCATATTTCGTATCGCTCGAAACACTAAGGCTCTGAGGAATTTGAGCAAGCCTGCGAAGAAGGATGGGAAACAATGGTAATCCTTGGTACGATTAAAAAATTGCTTTTCAATGAGAAGTAAAAATCAGGTGGGGACTCCATCCAGCCTCCCTCCACGAATGTGACCGCCAGAACCCCGCGTGAAACTAGTCGTCAAAGCACCGCGATTTCTTTCGATGACGGTTCAGTCGAATCGATCTCAGCCTTCGATTTTTCTGCCAGAGTCCCGTTTCCCATGCCTCAAAATTCCCACCTCTTTGTGACCACCACTCCCCTCGGCAATCTGCGATCCACGCCCAGGATGGTTTGTCAAGCGCCCTATCCTCCACGTGCGCCCCATGCGCCTCCCGCGTCTCAGACGCCCCACGCGCCCCACGCGCCAGACAACTCCGCCCCCCTGTGTTAAAAAGGAACGAACATGAAAACTGAAATTGAAAATAGGATTCAGGATTCGGGAAAACAGGACGCGAGGCCCGGCTGCGATAGCAATGCCATGTCGGCCATTCCGCAATACGCTCGCCCTGCCGCCCCGGATCAGACCGACCTGTCCTACCCGACTGACTCCCCAGGTCTTCATGAGGCTGCGATCAACTCCCAGCCCACGAATCCAACCATCCATTCAATAACCCAACCAATCACGCCCGTAGTGCGAGGCCGTTCGCAGAGCGAACCGTCTCCTGTGTTTTTCGTACGTCGCCAAGCCCAGATCAAACCCCATCATTGTACTCGTAGGAAACGAGGCCACGAGTTTCTGATCGATCTCGGTTCTCCTTTTGCACGGCCGCACATTTCATACTTGTCCCGTTCCACGGCCAAATCCTCCCGAACGGATTGGAACGCTTTGTCACGGGTAATCGCGGGTTGTCACGCATTTGCGCGGATTAAAAATCTGGAGCCAAAACCGTTCGAACCCGCTCCAGAATTAACTCAGATAAAATCTCAGAGCACGCCGCCTTGCCGTTCTTTGTTACCTTTGTTTCCTTCTGTGATCTCCGACCGCCGACCTCGGACCCCCGATTTCCGACGGTATCCGCAAGCCTCCAGCCATTTAAAACAAGGCTATGCAAGCCTAGGAAAGGCCACGCAAGCCTCCAAAGAAAAATCGTCCGCAAGCCTTGCCTGCAAAGCTTCCTTCCTCTGCCCGATGGCAACGCCCCAGCCTTTCGCGCGAAAGCGGCCCGATTCGTTGCGCTTTGTAGCGCGTAATTGCGCTTTATCGCTCATTATTGCTCGTTATGTAGGTATTCCGTGGCATTTCCTCCTTTCGCGCTGCGACAGATCGGGGACAGCTTGTCCTCGTCGTCCAAACAGGAATACTCACTTTTACACAGGTTTCCTCACTTTGCTCAGGACTCTTTCTCTGGCAACCATCAAATTCGTAAATCAGCAATCCCGAAATCACCAATCAGCAATGAGGTCCTCTCCATTTTTGTATTTTCAAACGCTCGAAATGATTAAAACTGGTGGGCTGCGGAATGAATTGCGGACACCAGTTGAAATATGACCACACCAGCATCCGATAAGGCAGGCTTCAAGCCTGGCAACCTGCTCGGAATTCTGTCGTTCCTGCGGCGATATCCGGGCGGCGTCGCACTGGCGGTTGGCCTCTTGCTCATCAATATCTCCATTGAGATGGGGCTCCCCCAGATCCTGGGGAGCGCCATCACGGACCTGAAGGACCACGTCGAACACGGCGCGGACTTTCACGCCTGGGATTTTGCAGGACTGTTTTTGGCATTGGCCCTCGTCCGCGCGGGCGTCGGCATCATCCTTGGCCCGGTGCGCAATCGCTTGGTCCAACGCACGCTCGGCGACATTCGCGGAGCCATCTACGACGCCATCCAGCGGCTCGCCTTCACCTATCATGATAAGACGAACAGTGGCGAATTGATTTCCCGCTCCACCACGGACGTTTGGCGTTTGCAGGATTTCTTTTACGCCTGCCTCTTCCTGAGTGTGGATATTGGGGTTTCTCTGGTCGGCACCATGTGCCTCATTTTCACCACCAGTCCCCTCTTAGGCTGGCTCACGCTCGCGACCGTGCTTCCTACCATCGCGCTGATCATGTTTTATGCCAGCAAGCTCCAGCCCCAATGGCGGCAGGTCCACGACTTGCACGGTGCTATGACCACTGTGATCCAGGAGAACATTGCCGGGGTCAAAGTTGTGAAAGCCTTTGCCAAGGAAGGAGCCGAAATCCAAAAGTTTCGTGACAAAAAGGACGCCTTCATGGAAACGCTCATGAAGACCGTCAATTATTGGGCGAGCCGGGTTCCTTTTGCCCAATTCATCTTTGGTTTAAGCATGCCGCTCGTTCTGTGGGTAGGCGGCCGGGAAGTGATCCAGGGACATCTGGCCATCGGCGACCTGGCCAAGGTGGTTTTCTACATCATGGCCATCGGTCACCGGGTCGGCGCAGTCGGTCAATTCACCAACATTGTCCAGAACGCCAGCGCCAGCGCCGAGCGGGTGCTCGAAATTATTCACGAACATCAGGCCATCATAGGTGGATCAAAGCCCATGCCGCAGGGCAGGGGAGAGGTCGCATTTGAGGAAGTCACTTTCCACTACCAGGATGGTAAACCGTCGCTGACCGAGGTCACCTTCACCGCCAAGGCCGGACAAACCGTGGCCATTCTTGGCCCGACCGGTTCCGGCAAGACAACGCTCATCAACTTGATTCCACGCTTCTATGATGTCGCGGGTGGTCGTGTGCTGGTGGATGGAGCGGACGTTCGTGAGCTTCAACTGCACGAACTGCGCAAGACCATCAGCGTCATCTTCCAGGAAACCTTTCTCTTCAGCGCCACCGTCGCCGAGAACATTGCATACGGAAATCCGCAGGCAACTCGCGCCGAAATTGAGCAATGCGCCCGCGCTGCCCAGGCCCATGAGTTTATCTCCGCTCTCGATAACGGTTATGACACTGTGATTGGCGAGCGCGGCGTCTCCCTGAGTGGTGGCCAGCGGCAGCGCCTCGCCATCGCACGGGCGTTTCTGATGAATCCCCGCATCCTGATCATGGACGACGCCACCGCGAGCGTGGACGCGAAAACCGAGCACCAAATCCAGGAAGCCATGCGGAAGCTGTGCGAAGGCCGAACCACCTTCGTCATCGCACAACGCTTTTC
>JAQGOV010000475.1 GCA_028293425.1 Verrucomicrobiales bacterium | reverse complement strand
CGGAGCCAGTGCCCAGCGATCCGGAACCGCTGCCCGTAGAGCCAGACCCGGTGCCGATACCAGAACCGCTGCCCGTCGAACCGGAGCCAGTGCCTAAGGATCCAGAACCTGTTCCTGAAGATCCAGAGGTGTTACCCGAAGACCCCGAGCCCGTTCCTAAGGAACCGGAGCCGCTGCCCGTAGATCCTGACCCTGTCCCAAGGGAACCAGAACCGCTGCCTGTGGACCCGGAACCCGTGCCCAAAGATCCAGAACCTGACCCTGTGGAGCCCGAGCCCGTCCCTAAGGAGCCCGATCCACTGCTTGTAGAACCAGACCCGCTGCCGGTAGCTCCCGAGCCGCTCCCCAGCGAACCCGAGGAACTCGAACCTGTGCCCATGCTGCCCGAGGATCCGCTGCTCCCGGAACTGCCCATGGACCCACTGCCAGAAGAGCCGTATGAACCGCCACTACTTCCGTAACCGCCCTGATCGCTACGATCGCGAGCGCAACCTCCCAGCAATCCTGCCAATGCTAACATCAGAATTGTTTTTTTCATTTGCCTGTTATCCTTTGTTCATTGTTCACCTGGTTTTTAAGTTTCCCTCCATTTGAAAATCTTCCTGATGGAGCATGTTCACCATCGGATTCACCTTGGTTTTGGATGTTCACGCGCCTCCTAAAACCTCTGCGCACAATCAATCTCCCGCAGGCTGGAATGGTTGCCAGTAGGATACGTGCCCCAGATCCGTCAGGAAACAGGGGCGATTAGATTGCAATCGGTCGGGGAGCGAAGGGCTGCTTTGTGAAACCAATGGATTCCAGCATGACGCCGAGGGACTCCATCACTTCGCAAGTAATGGCTCTTAATCATCGAATCGCCTGCCTTTGTTCCGGACACCGCGGCCGTGCGTGGGAAGGCCGGATGCCGGAACGGGCGCTATGGGGGGACTAGGTCAGCGTGGATGTTTTTGTTGAGGTCGCGTTTGACCGTTTCCCCGCCCGTGACTTCTCTGCGGCTTGCGCTTCCCTTGCGGCCTGGGTTGTTGGGGTTTGCCGGCAAAAGGTCTGGGTTTTCGATTCGAAGCGGCTGGCGGGTTGGGCCGGCGATGGTCCGGCACACTGCTCTTCATGATCGGGCGGTTTGGCCTTGTGCCCATGGCGGGGCGGGCGTCTGTCGGCTGGCGGCGTGCGGCCTGGATCAATCGAAAATCCACCTGCTTTTTGAACGTGTCCACTTTGGCTATTTGCACGGTTACCTTGTCTCCAAGCTTGATCACCCGCCGGGTCCGGCGGCCGATTAAATGATTGCGGTCGGGCTCATAAACATAGAAATCATCTTCGATGCTTGAAAGTGGCACCGCTCCGCTCATGCCCAGGTCGGGCACATCGACGAAGAATCCAAAATTTCTCAGGTCAGTGACGAAGGCGGGGTAATGCTGCGGCTGCTCGGACTGAAGCTGGGCCCTTAAAAAGGCAAACATCTTCACGTCTTTGCTGTCTCGCTCGGCATCGGCCGAGTTTCTTTCCGTGTCCGAGATGTGGTCTGCTGTTTCCTTCAGGGAATGAACAGCGCCATGGCTGCTTTGGAACAGCGCGCGATGCACCACCAGGTCGGCATAGCGGCGGATGGGCGAAGTGAAATGGGCGTACTTGGTTTTGGCCAGGCCGTAATGCCCAAGGGGCTCCACTGCGTATCTGGCACGCATCAGGGAACGGAGAAAGCCAATCTTCAAGGCCTGCCCGATCGGAATGGTGCCCAATGTTTGCAATAGCTTCTGCACCTCATTTCGATTCTGCAGGTTCCCACAGCGGATGTTATGGCTTAGAACTTCTTCCCGAAACTCCTTCAACCGGCGCTCGTCCGGCGGCTCGTGGACCCGGTAAACGGCTTGCAGGTTCAGGCCCATGAGACGAGTGGCCACCGCTTCGTTGGCGAGCAGCATGTATTCCTCGATCAGCTGATGCGACAGATCGTTGACGATTCGTTCAATTCGGGCCACGCGTCCCTTTTCATCCAGCCGGATCTTATTTTCCGGAAAATCCAAATCCAGCGAACCGGCCTTGAAGCGAAGTTTTCGGATGCGCTGCGCCAGATCGTTGGCTTCGTGCAACATTTGTTCAACCGGATCGAATGGTTGTTTTTGCAGAATTGCGAAAACCTCCTTATAGGAAAAGCGGCGCTTGGAGTGGATAACCGCCGGATAAAATTTAGTTCCTAAGACGCGACCCTCGTTGGAGATGAGGAACTCGACACATTTGCTGAGCCGATCAACGTCCGGCTTCAAAGAGCAGAGCTCGTTGCTCAACGCCTCGGGGAGCATGGGAATGACGCGGTCCACCAGGTAGGTGGAGTTGCCGCGCTTGCGGGCTTCGGTATCCAGCGCAGTCCCAGGCTTCACGTAATGGGACACATCGGCGATGTGAACCCAGAGCTTCCACTGATCCGCTGAGGCCCGTTGCAGGCACATGGCATCGTCGAAATCCTTCGCATCATCGGGGTCTATCGTAACCACCAGATCCTGGCGGCAGTCCACGCGGCCACCCCATTCATGAGGGTGGACGGTATTGCCAATCGCATGCGCTTCCTGGAGCACCGGTTTCGGAAAGTGCAGGGGAAGGTTGTACTGACGCAGAACGGAAAGCATGTCCACGCCCTCCTCATCCGGCGCGCCCAGGACTTCGATGATCTCCCCCTCGGGATTGGTGGAGCGCGATTCCCATTCCCGAAGTTCGACGACTACTTTATCTCCCAGGTAAGCAGTCCTCCCCACATCGCGAGGCTCCGGCACATAAATGTCGTGCGGGATGCGTGGGTCATCGGGTATGACATAGAGGAACTGTTTGCCTCGCTGAAGGGTCCCGACAATTTGATTCCGCCGGCGTTCGAGAATCCGGATGACCATCCCTGTTTCCTCGGCTCGGTTCGCCCCGGCTCGGCGGCTATCCCGGCGGACCAGCACCCGGTCTTCATGCAGCGCGGTTGAAGTAGCGTTTTCCGGAATCACGATA
The DNA here is from genome assembly GCA_028293425.1 of Verrucomicrobiales bacterium. Classification (GTDB taxonomy): domain Bacteria; phylum Verrucomicrobiota; class Verrucomicrobiia; order Limisphaerales; family JAQGOV01; genus JAQGOV01. The sequence continues at coordinate 6,358 of JAQGOV010000475.1, read as the reverse complement.
TCCGCCAGGTTGGGATCATCGGGCACGAGAAAACCCTTTCCAGACCGATTAATCCGTATCTTTCCCGATATCAGATCTGCGTCGGTCGGAGTGATGTAACGGTTGCCTTTAATTCGAACCACCTGGCCACCGCGCTCCAACTGGCTCAGGACAGCCTGGAGGTTTTGCTGCTCATTCGGTGGCTGCCGCAATTCCCTCAGCAGTTCCGGCACATTCAGCGGGACATAGTCTTTTCTGCTCAGCAGCGCTAAAATCTTCTTTTCCATATATCACTTTGCAAAGTCTCCTCGGTCCCTATACCGGGGAAGATGGCCCTTCGCTCTTCCGGACTATAAATAGCTCGCAAATTAAATACAAACCTCTTCATTGCCCCATCCTGCTGGGGTTTGCGCCGGATGCGGGCACGTTGATGAAGGGGATGTGCGTAGGGGAATGAGGTCTCTCTATGATGTTCAGGAAGGCAACGTTTGGCGAGAAACCGCAAATCCTTCAACTCCCTTGCTTCTGCTTGCGCATGCAAAAAAAGAGCCGTGCCGGGAAAATATTGAGCAGTTCAAATTCCTTTTGCACCTGGCCGAAGATACGCTCCAAATAAGGCAGTACTTTACCCGAGAATTGGTAAACCACAAATAGCCCGCCCGGCTTCAGGACCGAGAAGGTTGCGCTGAGGATATCATCCCGAACGGCCTCCGGCATCGTGCTGAAGGGAATTCCGGAGATGACGTAGTCAACCTCCTTGCAGCCAAGGGTCCGTAGAACTGTCTCAACCTCACCGGCAGAACCTTGGACGACCCGCAAACGGGGGTCAGTGACTGAAGACTGGAGATATTTCACGAAATTCGGGTTCATCTCGAAAACGATGAGCACGGCGTCTGGCCGCATCCGGTTCAGGATTTCCGTGGTGAAGGTGCCCACGCCCGGACCGTATTCAACGATCACCCTGGCCGTCTCCCAACGCACCTCTTTCAACGCCTGGTCGACCAGGAACGAAGAACTTGGAATGACTGAGCCGAGCATCCTGGGATGCTGTAGAAAATTGCGGGCAAACAGCAGCGTTTTGGATGGTTTGCCTTTCCCGTTCTGCACCCCGCTGGTGCTGCCGACACTTCCCCTGTTCAATGCTTCTACATTCATCGTTTATCTCCTCAGTTCCATTTTCCTGCCTCCTGCGTGATGCTCCAAGCCTGCAGTTCTTGCAATTTGCGGCTTCAAAGGCCCTCCACAACCTCCGTTATGACCCCATGTCAAGGGAGGGTTTAGAGGTTGACCATGTGTTATAACTGCCCAGGTAACCCAATTTGGAAGGAAAACTGGGCCGTTCAGATTACTCTTTTCTTCAGCCGCCACTTGGTATGCAATACTGGGCGTATGTCGACGAGCTTTTATGACAACTTGAAATTTACAGCCGATGGCCTGATCCCAGCCATTGTTCAGGATCACCAGACCGGACGTGTGCTCATGATGGCGTGGATGAACCGTGCTTCCCTGGAGAAGACGGTGGAAACGGGCAAGACCCACTTCTGGAGCCGGTCGCGCCAAAAGTTCTGGATGAAGGGCGAGGAGAGCGGTCATACGCAAACAGTGAAGGACATCGCCTTTGACTGTGATGGGGACACTTTGCTGGTCCAGGTCGAGCAAGCAGGGGCTGCGTGTCATGAAGGCTACCGTTCGTGTTTCTTTCGCTCGGTCGAAACAGGAGACGCTTTCAAATTAACCGAGCCTCAGTTGATGAAACCTGAGGAAATTTATCGGAAAAAGTAATGGGCGAGGAGGTACCATTCGGTGGCTCAGCCTATTTCTATTTGCTGGCTGCGCTGCTGTTTGGACGAAGCATGGACTTCCTGAGCACATGGGTGGGCAGCCCGAAGCTGGTCCTGGAAGGCAATCCCATCGCGAAGAAGCTTCGTTGGAAATGGGCGATTCTGCTGAACCTTCTCATTTGTTTCGTTATCGCCAGATGGCCTCTGCCGGCGATCATTGTCGCCACCATGAGCGTGCTATTGGCCGCTCGAAACTTTGAATTGGGCTGGCTGATGCGAACCTTGGGAGAGGAAGGCTTTCGCAGTTGGTTTGTGGCGCGGCGGGCGGAGACACCCGTTGGGCTGTACCTTTTTTGTGTTTATGCCCAGGGCGGCTTGCTGCTGCTGGTTGGGATTGTGTTGATGCTGACGACGGGCTCTGAGCAGACCATTCCGTTTGGCATCGGGATGGGCATTGTCACCTTTGCCGTTGCAGTGCTTGTTTACACGATGCTGGCTTTATGGCGTAATCGGCGCAGGGCAAATTATTGATTTATGTATTCACCGAGCCTGGAAGAATTTATGAAATTGGCCGCCCAGGGAAACCTGGTGCCGGTAACCCGGCGTTTATTGGCCGACCTGGAGACCCCGCTCTCGGCCTATCGCAAGATCCGTGGCCAGGGCGACTCTTTTCTCTTTGAGTCCGTGGAAGGCGGCGAACACATCGGACGTTATTCCTTTGTGGGATGCAATCCGCGCGCTTTGATCCGGCAAATAGGGGACCAGGTCCATGTGATCGAGAATGGAAGAGTCCTTGAAAGCTACACCGTCAAGCCGGGCGGCATTTCTGATGGCAAAGTAGTTCGTGATGGTTTGGAAGTCGTGGAGAGTGTCCTGAAGCGCTTTCGAGCGGTATCGATTCCCTCGCTGCCACGGTTTACAGGAGGTGCGGTGGGCTTTATCGGGTATGAATTCATTCACGACGTTGAACCGGTTGTGCCGCGGCCTGCGAAAGATGAACTTCGCACGCCTACACTCTATTTCCTGATAACGGATGAGCTGCTTATTTTTGATCGTGTCAATCAAACGTTAACAGTCCTGGTCAATGCCATCATGGATGAGAAGACCTCGCCGGCTGATGCCTACGAGAATGCAGTCGCGGAGGTCGAACGGCTGGTGTCACTCCTGGAACAACCGACCGAGCACCAGCCGGTGGACGTTCCCGGGGATGTGCCCGCCATCCCATTCCAATCGAATGTGCCTAAAGAGCAGTTCTTCGCCAACGTTCTGAAGTCCAAGGAGTACATCACGGCGGGCGACATTATCCAGGTGGTAGGCTCCCAGCGTTTCTCCGCGCCCATCAAGGCTTCGCCGATGGACATTTATCGTGCGGCTCGATCCATTAATCCTTCGCCTTACATGTTCCTTCTGGAGCTCGAAGGATTTTCACTGGTCGGTGCGTCGCCGGAAATTCATGTGCGCTGTGAGAATCGGCAGGTGGAGATCCGGCCCATTGCCGGGACTCGGCCCCGCGGCCAAACACCTGAAGAAGATCTTGCCCATGAAAAAGATTTACTGGCAGACCCAAAAGAGCGCGCGGAGCACGTGATGCTCGTTGACCTGGCGCGGAATGATTTGGGGCGGGTCTGCGATTTTGGAAGCGTGCAGGTCAAGGACCTGATGATCATCGAGCGCTACAGCCACGTCATGCACATCGTTTCTCAGGTGGAAGGCCATTTGTCCAAGGACCGGACACCTTACGACCTGATGCGAGCAACATTTCCGGCTGGTACCCTGAGCGGAGCCCCGAAGGTTCGTGCCATGCAGATTATCTCGGAACTGGAACAAACCCAGCGAGGTCCTTACGGCGGCTGCGTTGGTTATTTTTCATTCAACGGCAACCTCGACTGCTGCATCACCATTCGCACGGCTTTGATCAAAGAAGGAAAAGCTTACGTGCAAGCCGGTGGCGGTTGGGTAAATGATTCCACTCCGGAAGGGGAATACCAGGAGACCATCAATAAATCCAAGGCCATGATCAAAGCTATCGCCATGGCGGAGAGTTTCGGGAAGAAGTAAGGTTTCGGAGCTCGATAGGGACCCCCACCGCCATTACTGAGGACACCGTGTGGTGTGCTACACCGACATAGCCACCTGACCGGGCGGATGGTTCACCTTCTCCCGGAGGAGAAGGTGGCGCAGCCGGATGAGGGCGGATTCGAGCCGCTTGGGAAGCGGCGAGAAGGATTCGCAGCAGCGAAGGCCCGTTGAGGGCCGACCGAGCGGGCGCGAGGAAGCCACACTATCGGGTTCCCATTTCCCTCCGGGAGGGGGCCGGGGTGAGGGGAACTGGGCGTGCGCATACCCAGCGGACTTCGCATTCATAGCAATGGATAACGCCCCGAACGGGCTTCTCTAAAGCCCCAGCTTTTTAAACCGATTCTCCACTTCCTTGAAGTGAAAATCCAATGAGCACAGGTTTTCCAATTCGTCATTCTTAAAGTGCTGTCCTACTTCCGGGTCACTCTGCAATTGCTTGAGGAAGTCGGCATCCTGGTCGCCGGCGTGCTTGGCTTGCCAGGTTTTCATGGCGTTGCGCTGGACGAGTTCGTAGGCCTGTTCCCGCGTGAGGCCTTTGCGGATGAGAGCGAGCAGAACGGTTTGGGAATTCCACATTCCAAGCGACAGCCCGAGGTTGCGTTTCATGTTCTCGGGATACACGATTAGCCCTTCAGTCAGTTTCGTTAGTGTGACCAGCATGTAGTCCAGGAGTGTGCAGGAGTCCGGGAAAATGATTCGTTCAACCGAGCTGTGGCTGATGTCGCGCTCGTGCCATAAAGCGACGTTCTCCATGGCCGCACGGGCGTTGCCGCGGAGCACACGGGCCAGGCCCGTCAGACGCTCGCCCGTGATGGGATTGCGCTTATGGGGCATGGCGCTGGAACCTTTCTGGCCTTTGGAGAAAAATTCTTCCGCTTCCAAAACCTCCGTTCGTTGGAGATGACGAAACTCGGTGGCCCAACGTTCGATGCTGGCCCCCACCAGAGCCACGGCGGCCATATAGTCCGCATGAAGATCCCGTTGCACAACCTGGGTAGCAATGGGCGCCGGACGCAGGCCAAGCTTGTCGCACACATAAGCTTCGACCTTTGGCGAAAGATGGGCGCTGGTTCCAACGGCGCCGGAAAGCTTGCCGACGGCCACTACCTCGCGAACGCGTTCCAGCCGCTCGAGGGCTCGGCCGAACTCGTCATACATGAGAGCCATCTTCAGGCCGAAGGTAGTGGGTTCCGCATGGATGCCGTGGCTGCGGCCAATCTCAGGGGTGAACTGAAATTCACGAGCTTTCGCGGCAATGACTTTGCGCAGGGCTTTGACATCCGCAATGAGGATGTCAGCCGACTGGGTCATCTGCACGGCAAAGGCGGTGTCCCCGATGTCGCTGCTGGTCAGCCCGAAATGAAACCAGCGGCTGGCTGGATCGTTGATGCTCTCCGCCACATTGGTGGTAAATGCAATCACGTCATGATTCAGCGTTTTCTCGAGCTCCTTGCAACGTTCGACCGTGAACGCCGCCCGAGACTTCATGATGTCAAAATCCTTCTGCGGAACGACCCCTTCCTGAACCAGGGCCTCGCTCGCGAGTAGTTCAATTTTAAGCCAGATCTCGAGTTTTCGTTGTTCTGTCCAGATTTCCCGCATCTCAGCGCGGGAGTAGCGTTGAATCATGGCGGGAGAATAGGGACAGCTTGCCAAATTTCAAATTTGAAATGCCGTTCCGCGAACAAAACTTAATGCCAGTGGACCGTGGAATATGCTACACCGACATAGCCATTTGACTCGGCAGATGGTTCTCCCTCTCCCGCTGCCCTTCTCCTGGGGGCATTGGTATCTACACAAGTCCTCATTCATGTCTTTCCTTTTGCAAAGCGAGGCTCTAACCAGGCAACAAAGTTCACCAACTGCGTTCCGTCATCCTCCCCCAGCGCATGCAAGGCTGCCAACAATGTCCATACTCCCTCCATCAGAGCCGGGATCGTCCAAGGTTTCGTTCTTTTCATTTGCCGGCCACTGAGGCGCACCAGAAAAAGCTTCAACGCTTCTGCCTCAGGGCTTGTCTGGCGGGCTAGTTGCCAAACCAGCACACAAGCCATGCTGGCCACCAGGAGCCGTCGTGCAATGGCCGGGGCGCTTTCCTGCTGCCACTCCTCCACGTGGTGCCCCGCGCTTTTCAGCAATTTGAAGAACGATTCAATTTTCCAGCGCCAATAATACCAAAGCACTATTTCTTCGGCGCTAATTTCCCTTGGCACGTTGCTCAAAAGAATCCAGGTGGCCACGCAACGCCCACTTTGCAAACGCACTTCACTGACAATCACCCGCAACCGCAAGGGAGCCCCGGCAACGTTTCGACGCTTGCCCTTGATTGGGCGCGTGGGCCGAGCGGCCCGATGCAGCACTACTTCAAGCTCCCCCACGTATTGCAGGGCCTTTTTACCGTGGAATTCCACTGGTCGGCAAAAAGTAAGAGACAACTCCTTCACTGCTTTCTTGAGCAATTGTTCGCGCCCCTGGCACTGCACCACGCGACTCCCTTTGGCCCGGATAATAAAGAATTG
>JAQGOV010000472.1 GCA_028293425.1 Verrucomicrobiales bacterium | reverse complement strand
CATCCCGGTCGGAAACTAAAAGACTGCTTTGTAGTTCATAACCCCAGTGAAGGCGGTGCTGGAGCTTTCGGCGGTCTTTTTTGCTTTGATGGTTCAAATAGCTCAAAGCTGACCAGTCGTGCATGACCAAACCAAAGCGATGGCACTCCTTCTGAATAGCTTCTCGCCCGTGTTCCAGCAGCGGCTTGGCCAGATCGGGCAGCAAAACTGCCGGGTTTTGGTAGAAACGCCAAGCAGCCTGGGTGCTGGCAAAAGTGGAACTGACGCCGGGAAGGCACTTCATGCCGGCCGCAACCTTTTGCGCCGGGTGTAGATGTTGCTGAACCAGTTGTTGATAGCGGCTCTGGAGCCTTGGGTCCAGCTTGGGAGGGGTGTAATCAAAAGCACGCATCTAATAACATGGAGAGGGTGGCTTAAATCGCAACGGACTTGTGTAGATACCTATGCCTGGGGGAGAAGGTGGCAAAGCCGGATGAGGGCGGCATTACGGGGTCTCCATTCACTGGCACGGGAGAGGGTGGCAACGCCGGGTGAGGGGTTGTGGGATGAATCTGATCCTGGTGGTGAGGGCGGATTCGAGCCGCTTGGGTTTCGAGCCCGTGGGAAGGGAGAGAAGGATTTGCGCCTCGCAAAGGCCGCCAGGCCGACCGAGTGGGCACGAGGGAGCCAACCTGCACAAGGATTCGCACCAGCGAAGGCCCGTTGAGGGCCGACCGAGCGGGCGCGAGGAAGCCACACTACCCTTTCCCATGTCCCCTGCGGGAGAAGCTGGCCCCGCCGTATGAAAGCCTGTTCTCTAAATAGAATGGCTCCCGTTTCAAAACAGGCTCTAAACCCTATTCCCCGAAATTTTACTTTCGATTTTCGACTATTACCTTTGAGAGCCTGTTTTAAAAATAGGATGGCCCCTTTTTCGCCAAAAGGCCGGTTCTCACCACTTTTCCCGACACGGAGTGCAGTCCAACTTTTTATGGTAACGTGACCATATGAAAGCAGGTGCGCTTCAAGCCTTAAAAGAACTTCCAGCAGGCCAGATTACCACGCATGCCCTCCTGGCTTACGGTGACTTCCCCAATAACCGATGGCCGCTCCTGGTTTACCACGGGGCAGTCAGCGCTTCCGGCCAGGATCCCGCGGCACTATTTGAACAACTCTTCACCGCCCACCATTGGGTGGATTGCTGGCGGAACGGAATCTACACTTATCATCACTATCACAGCACCACCCATGAAGTGCTCGGCATTTACTCCGGCTCCGCCAAGGTCCAGTTCGGCGGACCCGAAGGTGTCGTCCTGGAAGTGCGGGAAGGCGACGTCGTGGTGATTCCCGCCGGAGTCGCCCACAAGAACCGTGGTTCCAGCAACGACTTTGGAGTTGTCGGCGCTTACCCGGAGGGTTATGAGCCGGACATGAACTACGGCACAACCGACGAGCGCCCGCACGCCGACCAAAGGATTTCCAGCGTCCCCGTGCCGCTCTCCGATCCCGTTTACGGCGACAACGGCCCGATATTCCGCCTCTGGGCCCCGGCGCCGGCGTAGCCTTCACGATTCACGATTCACGATTCACGCATCCCGCTTCACGCTTCACTCCCCATCTTTCTGCCCCCAATTTTCTGCCATGAGCTTCCGCTCAACTTCATACTTCATCTTTCACCCTTGCCTATTACACTGTGGATAATTGATGAAACCCTGTTCCTATTGTGGACGAGAGAACCCGGAGGGCACCACGTTTTGCGTCGAGTGCGGCACTCCGCTCGAGACTTCGGGCAAACTCGCCGAAGTTGTGGCGCCGGTTCCCGGACTCCAGGAGCTCGGCGCAACCCCTGTGGCAACGCATCTCCGCAGGAACAAGAAAATCCTGATCGTCCTGGCCGCCGTCCTGGTTGGTATCGCTCTCTACGTTGTTTTCAGCTCCTCCGAAAGCCCCGAGATGGATTCTCCGGAAGTCATTCAAATCGCCGACCAGGTCTTACTCCATGCAGGGTTTTCCTTAAATACCTTCGCCCAACCCATCGCCAAGTTCGAACAGGGCGCCACCAGCCGTGTTTGGCAAGTCATCTACGACAGGAAGACTCCCTCGTACTCGCAAGCGGCGCGTCCCGAATCCCAAAACGCTCCACGCGCCCTGCGGGTGACGGTTGACGATAAAACCAAACAAACCGAGGTCGCCGTTTCCAGGGACACTGTCGGCGGAGGCACCGTCAAAATCCCGCCGCAATTGAAAACTGGTGAGCCCGGCACCCAGGCGGTTGATCGCCAACACAAAGGTGAATAGGCCGCTTCAGATGCTGTTCGTTTGCAGCCGGAACAAACGGCGAAGTCTGACCGCCGAAAAGATTTTTGCCGGGATCCCCGGTTTCGAAGCTCGCTCCGCCGGCACTCAACCGGAGGCTCGCATCGTCGTCACCGAAGGCTTGGTGGGCTGGGCAGATATCATCTTTGCCATGGAGAAATCCCACCTAAACAAACTCCGCCAAAAGTTCGGAGCTTTGCTGGATGGCAAGCAAGTCGTCGCGCTTCATATCCCCGATGATTACGAATTCATGCAGCCGGAGCTGATCGATGAGTTGCAAAGCAAGGTCGCGCAATACGTGAGCCTCCCCTCTGAGATCTAAGGCGCGGACCCCTCCGCCCCCGCCCCCGCACGTTCAGTCCCCTTCAGATACTCTGAAAGAAAGCGGAGACGAAGCCAGCTGATCTGCAACCTCACACCCGCGTGAGACTGTGTATACCCTTCTCCCGGGGGAGAAGGTGGCAAAGCCGGATGAGGGCGGCATTACGGAGTCCCCATTCCCTTGCACGGGAGAGGGTGGCAACGCCGGGTGAGGTTTGTGGGGTTAAATCTGACCTTGGTGATGAGGGGAAAGGAACCTCAAGACAACCCAAGCGCTTGCGAACTTGCCAGTCGGTCTGAGAACTGAAATTTGAGATCAGAGATCGCGCCTCCTTCATCCTTCTTCTGCCCAGACCTTCGTCATCGGTCCCCCCGGATATCCAGTAATCCAAATATCCATTAATCCATCCAGTTGGCTTCATCCTTCTTCCATTCTCGTTTATTGGTCCTTCCTTCGTGAACTTCGTGCTCTCTGTGGTAGAACTGTTTTCCTCATTGGTCTGATTACTGAACCACTGATAACTGATTGCTTTACCTTGCACAGGCACCCTAACGCAAAGGGCTTAATTTTATGATAACGCGCTCCGTCACCGCTTGTGAAAGGCCGCGCTCCTTGCCTTTCAGCAATATCCCGTCAATGTGGTGCACAAAGATGCACGCCGTTTGGCAATCACTACGCCGATCTCTTGGAAATAAAACTTAAAAAACTCGGTCCTTTTGGGCTTTGAAATCTACTAGCTCTTTGAGAGCTACCCTCTTCTCTACTGTATCACTCAAAGCAGGAAAACAAAAAACCCTCAGGCCTGACGGCTGAGGGTTTACTACGGCGTTTTGCCGAAGTCAGAGGGATTTAACGCATCCGGCGGCGGATAAATGCGAGACCCATGCAACTGGACGTTAACAGCAACATTGTGCTGCCCATATCCGGTACAGAAGATAGTGCTTCAACTGAAACGTTATCGATGTGGGGATAAAAATTTAGACTGCTCAAGGTTAAGACAGTCGTTGTCGACGTTGCAACGAAATCAAAGGAATGATTGACGTAACTCGGCGTACCATCGAACGATTGAAAAGCTGCGCCTGTCAAGCTCACTCCGAGCTTCCCTGCGCTTGTGTCGTAAGTGGAAAGGTCGATGGAGAATCGATAGGTTGCGCCTACCAACGTAGCAAGCGACTGGGAAATCGAATCGCCTGGGTATTCAATTTGGACGGAATAAAGCCCGCCACCCACAGGACGGTAGGCACTGCCGAAATGGACGATGCCGTTGTGGGGCGAAAAGATTGTCCAGTCAGTCAGTTGAGTTCCATTTAGGTAATCATAGGCCGGATTGGCAAGACTCGGAACTTCAAAGTCCCCATTCGACACGAGATTTGCGCGCGCTTGAAACGAGCCGACTAGGGCTAGAGAGGCGATTAAGAGCCATTTTGTTGTTTGTTTGGTCATGGAGCACCCCACACGCAGGTTTCATACCTAGTCTTCATCAACTCTTGCAATGCCATGTAAGTCCCACGTCCTCAACGATCTCACGATATAAATTATTTCTTATCGTGATGATTCCTGAACCTATCCCTGGGAAACTGTAAACATTGGCGACGCTCGCTAACGTCTCCGCACAATCCGGCCCATCGATGAATGGGATTTTTCGGGTGAGACTCGAATCCTTCTTCCATTCTCGTTTATTGGTCCTTCCTTCGTGAACTTCGTGCTCTCTGTGGTAGAACTGTTTTCCTCATTGGTCTGATTACTAAACGACTGATTACTGATTACTGATTACTGATTACTGCCCTATAACCGCCGCTTTTCGAAACAACCGAATGCCCTTGCATCCCCACCCGGAACAGCGCAACAGTGGCTTGCGCGTCGTTTATTTATGGGATTCTTTGGAAAATCGGAACACGACAATCACCTGAAGGCCTCTGCCAGCCATTTGAGCGAATACGAACTGCAATTTGAAGCTTCCCGCGCCCAACAGGTGGAAGCTGGACGCCAACTGCTCCTCTCCAAAGAGCAACAGGAAGAAATGGCCAGGCAGCAGGTCGCATCAGCACAAGTCACCGAGCGTGCCCGCCAGCATCAGGACCGCTACGCCCGGGTTTTGGACAAATGGGAAGACCAGTCCCGCCGCTTCGACGCCCTCCTGACAAAATGGGAGCAAAAAGTTTAGCCCCCGCGGTTCAGCTCATTCCCGCTGGCGATCCGCCTGCCGCCTCAAAACACCTGGCCTGAGGTTTTGGGAAACTACTCGCTGGGAACTGTCTCCTTTTGAACTCGCGCACCATTCTCCCTTTGAACTCCCGCCGACACTTTCGCCGTTCCCTATTGCTATCCAGCAATCCAAATATCCATTAATCCATCCAGTTGGCTTCATCCTTCTTCCTTAACCTCACTTCTCTTCCAGCGCCTTCCGGATCGCCTCATTGTCCAATGTCTTCAACGCCTGGGCCTGAATCGATTTCGCAGCCGCTGAATCTCCAGTTTCGCGCAAGATTGTCAGAATCCGGACCACCTCTTCGGTAAAGTTATGCTCTCCTGCCCTTCGGGATGGTTCAGGGACGGCGCTGGTTTTGGAGTGCTCATTCGCCATTCTGAAGAGGTCTTCCGCACGAGCCAGCCGTTTCGTTGGATCGCCTATATATTTCTTTGCGAGCCGATACTCCTTTGCCTCCACCAGGTCTGCTTCAGCACGCCGATAAACTTTGGCCGCAAAGTCTGGATTAGCCGCTTCGAGTTGCTTGAACAATGCCACCGTTGCTGGCCGCTCGTTCAAATAATGGTTGATCGATTGAACATCCTGGAACAACTCTCGATCTTCTTCTCCCTTGTTCAGTCTCGTTGTTTTTTGATCGCGGACCTCCTTGAGCTTTTCCAGCGCCTTCGGATATTTCTTCCCCAATTCGGCCCAAGCACTTAAAGCAAAGGACAGCCTCACACCATAAAAGCCGGGTTCCACCTGTAATGAATGGTCATGAATCCAAACCTGCTTCTCCAGTGCCTCCTCGTACTTGCCTTCCGACGCTAGACGCCCAGCATCGATTAAGGCTTGCTGTGCACTCTCCTCCGCTCGGCTTTGATTCACGAAACCCAGAGTAATTCCAATCAACACAAGAGAAAGGACTTTGCCTAAAAGAAATCCGAGCGTTGTCGTTTGCGTGGTGTGAACCTTCATGCCCCGATAGTATCCCCAGCCCCGCCCCCCGCAAATGAATTCTGCAGGCCCATTCCTCTGAGGATCCGAATCTGGCCATCCTTTGAGATTTAAGATGGCCCTCGCTGTATAGCTTCCTCGGAACGATGTGCAACCATGGAAGAGTGAAGCGGGGCGGTGGTGAGGGGTTTGGGTCCCCTGCCCTGGGCGGGCATGTTACGAGTCCTACAATATCAAGGTTCGGATCTTTCAGGTCATTGTTAGTTGCACCAGAAGTTGGAGGTCAGGGCGAGTGACGTTCTCTTCATTTTAGATAGAGCGGATAAGCAGCAGGACGCCTGGGGAGTCGAGCAGATCCGGGTTGCCCTTAATGCGGTTGTATGGAGCATGCAACCATGCACAGGCAGAATGAGGAACTTCATTTCTAACCTTTTGGAGCCACTCTCCTAGATGGTCTTCCAGAAGATGTTGTTTTTTGTGTGGATAAAATGGTGCAACGAAAAGAACGCCCAACTTTTGGGAGCGTTCACACTGGAGTTGGCGAGCATCCCTAACCGCTCTCCCGAGTTCACTCTTAATGTAGCCGAGTTCACGTTTCGCTACACCCGTGGCCCTCGAATACATGTGTTTTGCTTCGACGAAGA
>JAQGOV010000466.1 GCA_028293425.1 Verrucomicrobiales bacterium | reverse complement strand
ATGGCCAAAAACTCATCTGCCTCGTCGGTGGCGACGGCAGCACCGTGGTGGCTTTTGACAAAGACACCGGCAAGGAGCTCTGGAAAGCGCTCTCGGCCAAGGAACCTGGCTATTGCCCTCCCATGATATTTGAAGCCGGCGGCAAGCGGCAGCTCATCATCTGGCATCCGCAATCCCTCAACTCCCTCGATCCTGACACTGGCAAACTCTATTGGAGCCAGCCTTACACTGCCCGGTCCGGTCTCACCGTCCCCACGCCGCGCAAATCCGGCGACCGCCTCTTCATCACCAGTTTTTACAATGGCCCCATGATGCTCCAGCTTGACTCCGAAAAGCCGGAAGCCAAGGTCCTTTGGCGCGGCAAAGGCACGGGCGAACGAAACACGGATGGCATCCACAGCATCATCTCCACACCCTTTTTCGAAGGTGATTACATCTACGGTGTATGCAGCTACGGCCAGCTTCGCTGCCTTAAAGCCGCCACGGGCGAACGTGTCTGGGAAACCTTTAAGGCCACCACGGGCGACAAGGAGGTCCGCTGGGCGAACGCCTTCCTGATTAAGAATGGGGATCGATTCTTCCTGCCGAACGAAAAGGGTGATCTGATTATCGCGAAGCTCACTCCGCGCGGCTACGATGAAATCAGCCGAACCCACCTGTTGGATCCGACGAACCGAGACCCCGGCCGTCTGGTGGTGTGGTCACACCCGGCCTTCGCGAATCGCTCGGTCTACGCCCGGAACGACAAAGAAATCGTCTGCGCTTCCCTGGCCGAAAAGCCTTAATTCTGCCTCAGGGCAAGTCCTTGTTTTGCCAAAAAGGCCGGATGGCTCGGCGCGACGACCGCGCATACCCTTGCGGTCTGTAAGGGAGGAGCAACAACGCCAGATGGCCTTTTTCGCGAAACAATCACCAGTTCCCCTGAACTTCCTGGTTCTGGCCATCAACCGCCAGCAGCACCGACTTTTGTCGAATCTCAACGCATCTCACGGAGACTTCCTTATTCCCCAGCTTAATTTTCGCGCCCTCTCCAACGCCCAGCGTTTGGCTGTTTACAATCGCCAGCCTGCGTCCAGCCGGACCAGAGATCCCCTGCAATTTTAAATCCGTGTATTGAGGCAGCGGCTTGAGCGGTGCGCCATTGAACATGGGCGGCGGTGGACCATCATCCACTTTGGGTTTTTCCTGCGTCTGGGCCACCGACGCTGCCGCTGCTTTGCCGGTATATCGCTGAAGGATCGATACGAATTCTTTGCCATCCTCGGACCGTGGAACCACATCGTGCTTCGAGCCGCTGCTGTTGAACAACACCAACGTCGGAAATCCATTGATGCCATATTTGGCCGCAAGCGCTTCATTCGCCTTCGTTTGTGCTGGGCTCAACGGTTTCCGGCGCGGGAAATCCACTTCCATCAGCACCAGGTTCTGCTCAGCATAGGAATTAAACTCGGCGCTCGACAGCGCCGTCCGCCGCAACTGAATGCAATAGCCGCACCAGTCCGAACCGGTGAACAGCACGAGCATTGGCTTATTCTCCGCTTTGGCCTTTGCTTGCGCAGCCGTAAAATCCGTCAGCCACGTTGCCGCCGAGACTGCGGACGCAGCCATCAAGACCCCTAGGAACGTTAGAACATGCTTCATAAAACTTCTCATTCTGCCGGCCGCACCTTGAGCTGAATGTCCTCCAATTCCGGTTGTGCCGGAGGAAGAGCGCTGATGCGTGGCAATTGGCTTCGAACAAAGCTGGGCTCGGCAAGCGGTGAAGGCACTGGCACCGCAATAACGGCTTCCAGGGTTGGCTCTACGCCAGGGATGTCCTGGATGCGTTCCCTGGCCGGTCTTGGCGGCAATGGTGGTGGTGGAGGCGTCACGGACTCCCCGACAGTTGGCACGGCAGCTTTTGTTTCGGCTAGCAGCACCTTGTCTGGAGATTTCAGCGATGGTTGCACTGCCGCAAGTCGCTGCCATTTCATCGCTTCCTCGAAATCCTGGGCCACGCCTCGGCCATGCAGGTAGCAGGCTGCCACCGAGAGTTGCGCCTGCGCGTTTCCCTGCTCGGCTGCTTTATGGTACCAGAAATAAGCGTTCGTTGTGTCGCCTCGACCCAGGTGATAATCTCCCAGCTTGGTCTGTGCGAGGGCCTGGCCTCCGGCGGCTTCGGCCCGTATGGTTGCCAGATTTGGAAAGTTGATGATCGGCGAAGGTATGCTATTGGTCTGCGCCAAAAGACTGCCCCCCATGGTCATAAACCAGGCGATTAAGACCGCGCGCGTGGAACAGCGAGGCGTAGGGTTGGCCATGCCTGGTACATCGGAATCTCCCGACGTTGCTGAAGTACCATCCTTATTCCCACTTTTCATTGAAAAACCCCGCCGCGCGGATGCCCGCGTGCAGCCGCTCCGCCAATGGCACCGTGATATCCACCACCGCCCAATCCGGCAGCTTTGGCGTTTGTTGTGCATTGCTGGCTTTTCCAAACTCGCTGAAGGTAAACCCGCTGTTCAGCACCACATATTTTTCCGGGTTCAACGGATTCGGGAAGATCAATACCGGCGCCGCGCGCGAAGTGGAATAGGTTTTACCCCTCAGCTTGAACTCACCGCCGGCCCATTGCACCGGCAATTTCCCTGCCATGCGCCTCAGCAGCTGGTTGCTTTGCGCATCACCCCACAACACCAGGTGACTCTCCCGCATATCCTCTTCCGTGATCTCCGTGTCATTCTTCACCCGCGCATACCCGCGAAACTGTCCGCGCCACGCATTGGTTGCACGCTCAAACTCCTTCTCTACCCATTTTCCTGACTCAGCGCTCATTGGCTTTCCCGTAGGACGCACCATGATGAAGCTGTCGTAGAAGGCATCATCAATTGGCCCCTGCAACGCGTGCTTCTTATGCACTCCAGCCACCTCCCCAACTTTCCACGTCTTTCCTGTTTTAACGAAATGCGATACCCACCCGTCTCCGCTCGAGCTCGACACTTCGATTGTCTGCCCGTCTAATCGAACCGCCACCTTCCCCTCGCTGCCAACGGGATTCCCCTCCGTCGCCAAAGTCAGCCCGGCCACATTCTCTGTTTTCACTTGCATCGTATTCCCGTCCACCACCTCCGCCTCCACTCGCGCCCGTGCCCATTGTTTCTCCATCGCATCCACCGTAACCCATTCCTGCTTGTTATAACGTGTGGTGAAGGTGGTCAACCGCACTTTCTTCGGAAGCATCTCCTTCCCTATTACCATCAACACATCGAATTCCTTCGCCAGCTCCTTCTTCGTTTCCGGCTCATATTTGTGTTGCACCTTTGGGCCGATCAAATGCCTCATCTCCAACCCTTCCACCTTCAGCGCCTTCGCCATCATGTCAGCCGCTTGCTTCTGTGGATCCAGTTCGCCGCTGTAGGCGATTAGCCCGCAGTTAAACAAATTCGCCGCGTAGTCCGTCGCGTCATACAAATGCCACAGCCGCTGCTCGTAAACGGGTGGATACGGCTCCTTGGCCAACACCTTAGTATACATCGCCGTTTCCGCGAAGCCCGCTCCCGGCGCGGCTGCCGTCCAAAACCCGGCATGATGCGCCGCCAAATGCCACGTGCCCGCTCCTCCCATCGAAAAACCTCGAATCGCGATCCGTTCCGAGTCGATCAAATTATTGCTCCTCACATGCGCAATTGCTTCAAATACATCCGTCTCCCCCGCGAATTTAAACGCGTTGCAATAACGCCCATAAGGATGCAGAACAATCGTGTCTTGCGGCGTGAACTCCCCGGGAGACCGCTGCCGCTCTCCAATAAACTTGAGCTCCGTCAGGGTATCATCCCGCCCATGCAGCCACACATCCAACCGATTCCCTCTAACCCCAATCCAATTGCCGGCTTTGCCCTGTGCTCCCGGTGGCACCACGAGCCCATACGGCTGCACCGAACCATCGATCCGCGACCTATACCCCCGCACCACCAATCCCGTCGCGCTCAACCACGGCGCTTCCCCGCCGCTCAAGGCTTTCACACGTTCCATCCCTTGTTTCAGCAACGTCTTCGCCAGCTCCACTTCGTTGCTCCGGTAAAACTCCTCGTAACGCACCGCCCAATCCACCGCTTTATGGTAGATCTCCACATCCGGCAATAACCGCAGCAGTTCCGGTTTGTCCTTCAGCTCCCCTCTCAATTTTTCAATCTCGCTCCCCAACTCCGCCGCTCCCGCTTCCAGCGCTGCCCGCGCCTCGGCAGAAATGGCGATGCCTGTGGGAGGCACCCGCGGATCCGTTTTTTTCACCGCGCCCATCACCGAGCAGGTACAAAGCAAAAGCGCTATCAGTCGACTGGTCATGCTCACTCAGACGGCTTTATCCCCAACCACCTTCACCCGGCAAGCGCAAAACTTCGCTTTTCCTCCGACAACAATTTCGCCAGACTCCCGCCATGCGCCTTTTCTCATTCGCCGTACTGTTGGCTGCGATAAGTTCTTTGGCCGGCTGTGCCCACACCGCCCCCGAGCCGAAAACCATTCGCATCGCTCTGCTCTCGGACTCCCATGTCAATAACAACGGCGACACCGACGGCCAAAACCTTTTTCGCCCTCGCTTCGAGAAAGCCATCGCCATGGTCAACACTTCCAAGGTGGATCTTGTCGTCTTCACCGGTGACCTCACTCAGGACGGCAAACCTGACGAGTTCAAAGACTTCCAAGCGCTCCGCAAACAGCTCAACGCTCCCAGCTTTTACGTCCCCGGCAATCACGACGTCGGCAACAAAGTAATCCCCGGCAAACCTGGCCCCGGTGTCACCACCAATCGCGTGGATAACTTCGAAAAAGCCATGGGACCATCCTTCTTTGCGACAACCGTCGCCGGCGTTCGCCTGATAGGCATCAACTCACCCATGCTCGGCAGCGGCTTCGAACGCGAAAATGAAATGTGGAAATTTTTGGAAAAAGAACTGAGCAAACCCGAAACCAGGCCCACCATCGTCTTCTCCCATTACCCTGCCTTCATCAAGTCAGCCGATGAAGGGGGCGGCGATTACTGGAACATCGAACCCGAAGCTCGCAAGCGCCTCCTCGACCTGTTGAAGAAAGGAAACGTCAAAACCATGCTGAGCGGCCATCTCCATCGCGACATGGTCAACCGTTGGGACGGCATCATCTTCATCTCCACCCGCCCGATTTCCTTTGGCCTCCCCAAAGGCAAACAACCCGAAGGCTGGACCCTCGTCACCTTGCCCCCCACCGGCGAAGCCCAATACGAAACCTTCGAAATTAAATAACCGTAGGAGAGGACGTCAGGAGCGAGCTGTAATCGACGAAGCAGCAACGCCGGACGGGCCTTTTTCACGAAAACAACTCCCCTTATTGATCTTTTCAGCTAGCCGAAATTGTTCCCAGTGTTCCTTTACGGAACGCCTTGCAATTTTTGAACGGCTGTCGGGTCCTA
>JAQGOV010000431.1 GCA_028293425.1 Verrucomicrobiales bacterium | reverse complement strand
CGTCAATCACATGCCGAAGGCTCATGACAGCGTTGGTCGAACCGGTTGGCAGCGCGAGGTGCTGCCGGAAATAATATGTGACGATGGGCGACCCGGATGAAGTGCCGACCAAAGGCAGCTCCGTGCTTTTAGCTGCTGGCAGCGCCGCGTCCTCGTGGTACAACAACCCGGCTCCGGCATTCCAACTCCCGTCATCATATGCTACACCTTTCCATGTCGTCCCTAAATCGGTTCCCGAAACATTATATTTCCAGACAGACTCAATGGGAATGCCGATATTAAGCCCGACCGTCACCGCGCTGCCTGGTTGGATTATGTTCTCCTGGGGTGTTGTATCCTTCACGTTGTTCACCACCAGCACATATGGCTTTGTTCCAGAGCCGGATGCCACCACCAGGATAAGATTTGTCCCGTTAGTCAAGGTGGCTCCTTGCACCAGGAGGCTCGGACCAATTCCATTAGTCAGAAAATAATTCCCGGTATTCGTTGCGGAGACAGGGTCGACCGTTTTGGAGAAGCTCACCACGATTTGGTTGCTGCTGACTGCAAAAGCACTCTGCAACAAAGGCGGGTTAAAGTCCTTCAACACCGTCAGCACGGCGTTGCTGCTCATGAGGCTGCTCGTATTATTCCAGGCCATCACCGAAAATTGTGCTCCGCTCATTCCTATTGGGACGGCAGGAATGGAGTACGTCGGATTGGTCGCGCCCGAAATTGGACTCCCGTTTAGGTACCATTGAAACCATTGCGGACCCGCTGCCATAAAGGAAAAAGTCGCGGGGGTGCCCTCCAGGATGGTTTGATCTGACGGCTGGCTCGTGATGATCAATGGTCCGGTCGGAAACGACGTCACCCGGGCTTTCAAACGCAAAGCGAAAGCCATGTTAGTTTGTGGAATGCTAAGACTGTGCAACTCGGCACAGATGGTATTCCACCCCGGCTGAATATTCAGTGCAGCATCGCCCAACACTGTTTTCCACTGAGGAAGCAACCCGGTAGATGCCCTTGTATTCCATGCGGACACCCCGGCCGGCATGTTGACCCGAAGAACTTCCTGGCCATTATTGTAGAGCAAACCGCCGTCCTCCATCAGGTGTTCCAAAGTAAAACGTGTCCCCAGGAGGCTGCCGGGGAAATAGGCAGCCGTTCGGAAATAAACGACGGGTGCTTTGCTGGAACTCAATGCTGTTCCGGTTTCACCTGGAAACGGGCCTGATCCTTCGTAAAAGATCCCTCTTTCAAACTCATTGTCACCCCAGAAATCGTTCCTCGCCTGGTTCACCGCGTAATCGACTTCTCGCCACGATGTTCCAAGGTCCGGGTTATCATCTCCTGGACCCGGCGGATCGCTTGTGACAAATGGATTATAGAAATAGTAGAAATTGAACTCGTTCAGCAGTTCAACCGTCACTGCCACTGGAATCATCGAGTTCGGCGCAATGCTGTTGGGTTGCAAGGCCACATCACGCACTCCGTTTGCCACCACCACATAATTGAACCCAGGCGTCATCGGATCCGTGGTGATTAACAGATTCGTTCCATTTTGCAGGGTGACACCCGAAATTGGCAGCAGCCCTCCCATGGTGTTTGTGACCAGATAATTCAGCACGTTGGTCGCCGTGGCGGTTTCGACAGCTTCTGAGAACGTGAGGAGGACCTGGTTGGATGAAAACTGTTCCGCGGAGATAAGTGTGGGCCTATTCGTGTCTCCAATCACCGTCAGATCCACGTGCGCGCTTTGCACAATGCTCACCGCATTCGAAATAGTCACCCAATAGGTCCCTGAGTCAGTCACATAGGCCACGGGGATCACATACTTTGGGCCGGCTGCGTCCGGTATCGGCTGCCCGTTCTTGAACCACTGATAATACCGCGGCAAACCAGTGGCTCCGACCGAAAATGTCACACGGGTGGCTTCCGGCACGCTCTGGCTTACGACATCATTGGTAATGGTAATGGAGCTGGGATTTGGGAAGGTAGCAGTCAAAGCCGCGCCGAATACGATGTCTGAACTGGTGGCGTTCACGTTATGAACCTCCACCGCCAGCAGGTTGTCGCCCTTCTGAAGCAGGTCTCCAGGCATCGTGATCGTGTTATAGGCAGCTTCAATCGCGGCGGTGGTGGTCGTCAGGTAGGTTATAGGAGCCGGTGCCGGTGGCATGTTAACTCTTTGCCATTCGACTCCATTGAGGTAGAGGACCATTCCGTCATCCACCAAATTGGTAAAGATGAGCGACACCGTAAAAGGGTTATTCGTCAGCAAAAAATGGGTTCGAAAATAATAGGTTGTGATCCGCTCATTATTCGTATTGAACAACGGCATAATCGTATTCGTCTGCTGCAACACAAGCTGGTTGTCTGTTTCCAGCGCGAAAACCCCCCTGCCACTCGCCCAGGCTGAATCATTATAGTCCGTCGCACGCCAGGCGGTTCCCAAATTCGATCCGCTAAATTCATAACGCCATTGGCTATTAGTCATCGTTAGAAGAGGGTAAGGAGCTTGCCCACGACTTTCGGTGACACCTAACTCGCAGGCCAGGATGAAGAGTAGCCCGATGAAAAACATTCTTCTGAACATGCGCGTCCCAACGGTGAATGGCGGTCTCATGGCTTGTGGTGGCAAATATCCCACAAATCGTGGCCACAGAGCAAGCTTGCATTGCACCGGTAACTATGCGATTGTCACGACCATTAGCGGGAGATCTTCACGGAATTATGTGCTTTCGGACATCCAGAACTGAACACGCGTTTCGGCCGAGCGCAGCCGAGAAACCAAATTGTCCCGGCGTGAGCGCCAAGCGCCGCTTTTGTCCGCCGCTTTAATCCTGCCACTCGCCAATGAAACTCCACCTCGCGTTGGCTCTATCGCTCGTCCTCACCGTGCTTTTCGGCAGTCGAGGTCACGCTGCCCAGGCTCCTCAGCCCGCCTCCGCCTTGGCCAAGCCCTCCGTTTCGGGTGCCGGTGGCTCTTACTCTCCGCAGTTCAGCGCCGATGGACGCTTCCTCATTTTTACCAGTCACGCTCCGAACCTAACGACCAATGAGAATGACCAGGGCTTCCTGAACATCTACTCCCGGGAGATGTCCTCCGGACAAATTACTCTTATCAGCGTGCGCGGTACAGGGGACCGCCCCGGCAACAACAGCTCATCTTCTCCTTCCGTTTCAAGCAATGGCCAGTTCATTGCCTTCGAAAGCGACGCCACCGACCTCGTTCCCGGGGACACCAATGGCTTTAAGGATATTTTCCTGCGCGATACTGCATCGGGCGCCACGACCTTGGTGAGCGTCAACGCTTCGGGAGTCGGCGGTGGAAACGGCGTCTCCTCAAATCCTTCCATCTCGCCCGACGGCCGTTTTATTCTCTTCGAAAGCAGCGCCGAAAACCTCGTTCCCGATGATACAAACCGGATCGCCGATCTTTTTCTGCGAGACCGACTCGCGGGAACCACCACTCTCATCAGCGTCGGAGCTCAGGGCCCTCCCGGGTCTCCTTTCGGTTCATTCACCCGCTCCGGCTCTGCCAGCATGAGCGCCGATGGAACGCGGGTTGTCTTTGTCAGCACGGCCACGAATCTCGTGCTGGGTGTGGGGAGTTCTCTTGGGGAGGTTTACGTCCGCGACCTAACCACCGGGCGGACTTCCTGGGCGAGTTCCAATTCTGTGGCCATCGCCTCTGGTCCATGGCGGTCGTTCAATCCTGTCATCAGTCCCGATGGCCATTTTATCGTTTTTAAAACCCTAATTTCACAACAGCCGGTTAACGTTTACCTCACGCTGCAGGACCTGCAAACCGGCAAACTGACATTGGTCGATCATCAGGCAGACACTCTTGCCTGGCCGGGCATTTCCGGAGATGGCAGCAAAATTGCCTCCGAGTCCAATCCTCAATCCATCGCGATCTGGAACACTGCGGATGTTACCAACAGTCCAGTTCTCATTCCCATTACGAACGCTGGGTTCGGTCCCGTCCTCTCCCCGGATGGCCGCCGAATGGCCATTCTCAGCGCGGCCAGTTCGGGTGTTACGAACACCTTATTTGGAACGGTCCAACTCTTCGTCATCGATCTCCCCTCCGGAGAGATCCGACTGGCTAGCGTCAATCTTAGCCGAACTGCTTCCGCTGACCTGTCCGGAACCCATCCTTCTATGGATCCGACTGGCAATCTCCTCGCTTTCGAGATCCCTGACGGCAAATTGGTAATTGGTGACAATAATCAGTCCTCGGACATTTTCGTTTATGATTGGAGTTCAGATTCCGTTTCGCTGGTTTCGACTGCTCTGGCAATTCGCCCCAACAAAACTCTTGCTGGCTTTAGCCTTTCTGGACAGACCGCAGTCAGCGCAAACGGACGATACGTCGCGTTTGCTACCTCGGATACCAACCTTTATGTCACCACGAACTTCCTGAACATTGCAGTTTGGGACACTTGGTTGAACACCAATATCCTGTATTTCACCCTCACCAACAAGGCCATCCCCACAGGAGGCGGCCAACCTGGTACAAACGCGATTGAAACTGCCTCGCTCGCCGTGGGGCCGGTTCTCAGTTTGGATGGCACCGTTTTAGCGCACATTGCTTCAGCCACTTATCCATCATACAATGGTGGTGCTGCTGACATTCGGGTCCTGAATCTTCTCACAGGCACATCCTCCTTATTGGGGCATTCCTCAGCAGGGCCCTTTCCTACAGGCCGAAGTGGGGCCGTTTCCATGGACGCCGCTCATCACCTGATTGCTTACCAGAGCACCACACAGGACATTCCAACCGGTGTGCCGGACAACAATTTCAATGCGGCGGATATTTTCATTTATGATACGATCCTGCGTTCCAATCGCTTGGTTACTGTCAATGGTGCTGGGACTAGCACCGCTAATGGCTCTTCCGCAAACCCCCTCATCAGTTCGGATGGACGTTGGGTCCTCTTCCAAAGCATTGCTTCCGACTTGATCAGCGGCATTAGCAACTATCCCCCCGCCAGTCCACAGGAGTTTGTTCGTGATCTGGTGACGAGTAACACGTTCCTCCTCAGTGCAAATTCCAATGGCTTGCCCCTCTCTGGCATAGTCACCTCTCATGTCTTTAGTCTAAACAGCCACTTGGCTGCTTTCGGCGGCCGATTTGACTTTGGCGACGGCAGGGAGCCCATTTTCACCATCGCAGTTGCCGACCTCTACTCGAAGACGAATCGATTTATCTGTAACGATTGCCAAAACCCCTCTCTCGATGCATCCGGACGCTGGATTGCCTACGAGAAACGTCCCTCTGCCTCCAGTGCAGGTGACGTGGTCGTGCAGGACCTCCAATCAGGCCAGGAGAGCCTGGTGAGCGCAGCCTACACCGGTGGGGCAGGGGGTAACGCAATCTCACTCACCCCACTCATTTCTTCGGATGGTCGTTATGTGGTGTTTGTCAGCAAGGCCAGCAATTTGGTAAGCAACGATAATAACGGCACTTTTGATGTCTTCGTGCGAGACCGCATCCTGAACAAAATCACGCTGCTGAGCCTGTCGCGAGATGGCACACAGTCCGCGAATGGTTCTTCCGCTCGGCCGGCTCTGAGTGCCGACGGACGCACCGTGATCTTCCAAAGCGTAGCCACAGACCTCGCAGAAGGCGATTTCAACGGTAAACGGGATGTCTTTGTTGCGCGATTAGGCAGCGGTGACTCCGACGCCGATGGAATGGATGACGATTGGGAACTTGCTTATTTCGGAACTCTCTCCCGCGATGGTCAGGGAGATTTTGACGACGATAGCGTTACTGATCTGGAAGAATTTCGCGCTGGCACAGATCCTACAAACCATGGCTCGGTGTTACGCGTAATCAGCCTGACCAAACTTGGATCAGGTGAAGTTTCGCTGATCTGGAACTCAGTCCCGGGCAAGAATTATCATTTGCAGTTCAGGGATACGCTGGACCCGGCGCCATGGCAAACCATGCCCGGTAACATTACCGCTCTCGGCAGCACCACCACGGCTCAGGACACAGGTCCAGTGCTGAATCGTTTTTATCGTGTTGTCACTGCTGAATAAACATCAGAAACCATGAAATTTACTTGTGACTCTCAGCGCGCCTTCACCCGAACAGATCTCTTGGTCATTATTTGCCTCGTCACCCTGTTTTTGGCCATCACCTTGACCGGTCATGCAGACAACCGGGGCCGCTCTCAAAAGCTAAGTTGTATGGATAACCTCCGCCAAATCGGAGAGGGTTTTAACGCCTGGCGTTTTGAGCATGGGGACGATCAGCCGTGGAACGTTTCTCCCACCAATGGCGGTACTTATGGCTTCAGCGTCGGCCTGCCCTGGATTGAGTTCACCTTTCTTTCCAACACTGTTGCCTCTCCACGTATTCTGGTTTGCCCAAGCGATACAAAGGTCCTGCCCAGGACAGCCTCAAATTGGGGCAATGGTCCGGGCGGCTTTCAAAACTCTGGATACCGAAACAACTCCCTCAGCTACACGCTTGGATTGCATGCATTCCTGGAGGCGCCATCAGAACTTCTCTCTTCCGACCGCGATCTTTCTGTGGATGGCCTGGGTAATACATGTGCCTACGCTGGTCTAGGGGCTAATATTGCCGCCGGTATCAATTCTTATAGCCCTGCAACCCGCGTGGGGTGGACTAACGAAATCCACCGTTCGCTTGGTAATATTTTGACCGGTGACGGCACCGTCCTCGAGAAGAACACTTCTCAGCTTAGAACCTTCCTTAGAATCGGCCAAAACGACAACGGCGTCATCCACATCCTCGTTCCCTAATTCCTGCTCATTCCCAGCCCCAATGGGACACTGCAACGCCTGTAAAGTGTGTAAAATTATTTGAGTGCAACCCATCGAGACCAGCGGCTGTAAATAAGTGTTCAGCGCTCGGTTTGGCTCTGCGCAGTGTGCAGTGCAAAAATGGTGCAACATTGGCTGGACCTTGGTTCTTTGGGCCCCCGACGCGAAGAGGCAACGCCCCAAACCCATTCGATTCAATGCGGTCGCTCCCCGCTTCGTCTCATTATACAAGAATTGCTGGTTTTTTAGTCACGAACCAAACACACTGAAACCGAATCACATGCGAAGGACTTTGCTGCTCGTTGTTCTCATTGCCGCCAGTCGAATCGGCGCGCTCGCCGCAGACGCCCCATCCGGCTCTGCCAGCGCCGTCGACTACACCCGCGACATCCTGCCACTGCTGGAAAGCCACTGCATCGAGTGCCACGGCCCCAAAAAGCAAAAGGCCACCCTGCGCGTGGACTCCCGCTCCAGCCTCCTCAAGGGCGGCGACTCCAGCAAACCAGCCGTCGTTCCGAATAAAAGCGCCGAGAGCGCTCTCGTCCAAAAAGTCCTTTCCAAGGACCCGGACGAAATGATGCCGCCCAAAGGCGAACGCCTCAGCGAAGCACAGGTCGCACTCCTGAAAGCTTGGATCGATCAGGGCGCTAAAATGCCCCAGGAGCTGGCGGGGACGGAGAAGAAACATTGGGCGTACACCGGTCCTGTCCGTTTTCCGTTACCCAAGGTAAAAGCAAAGCAGTGGTGCCGAAACGGGCTGGATTATTTTGTTCTCGCCAGGCTGGAGCAGGAAGGGCTCAAACCATCCCCGGAGGCCGAGAAGGCAACGCTGTTCCGTCGCGCATGCCTTGACCTCACCGGCTTGCCTCCCACCCTCGATGAACTGGACCGCTTCCTGAGCGACAAAACCAAGGAGGCCTTCGAGCACGCGGTGGATCGACTGCTCGATTCTCCGCATTACGGCGAACGCTGGGCCCGCCCCTGGCTGGACCTCGCTCGATATGCGGACACTCAGGGCTATGAGAAGGACAACCGTCGCTCCGTTTGGCCATACCGCGATTGGGTCATCAAGGCTTTCAACGACAACATGCCTTTTGACGAGTTCACGGTTGAGCAACTGGCCGGCGACATGCTGCCGGATGCCACCCAGGATCAAAAAACAGCCACTGGGTTCCATCGCAACACCATGACCAATACCGAGGGTGGAACGGATAATGAAGAGTACCGCTATGAAGCGGTGGTCGATCGCGTCAACACCACCATGGCCGTCTGGATGGGCACCACCTTCGGTTGCGCCCAATGCCACAACCACAAATATGACCCGATCACGACCAAAGAATATTATCAACTGATGGCTTTCCTCAACAGCACGAAGGACAGCGACCAGGATGACGAAAGCCCCACGATGAAAGTCATCAAGCCAGGACAGGAGCAGCAACTGGCCAAACTGCGCGAGGCCGCCCAAAAGGCTGAGCAGGCCTACAACGTGGCTGCGAAGAACCCCAGGCTGGCTGAAGGACAAGCGGAATGGGAATCAGTCACCACTGATTCCATGACGAACTGGAGTGTCATCGATCCGGGCGAGTTTGCCTCTGCTGGCGGCGCGACCCTCACCAAAACGGAAAGTAAGTCTATTCATGCCACTGGGCTGAATCCTTCCAACGACACCTACATTGTCAAAGCCGTGCTGCCTGCGGGAAAG
>JAQGOV010000679.1 GCA_028293425.1 Verrucomicrobiales bacterium | reverse complement strand
TTTTCCCGCCGGGCGTCTTTTGCCAGGACGACAACGGCAGCGCGGCCAGGTCGCGCGAAAGCGTGGAGATTGCCGCATAGACCGGAGTCAGGCACATCGCCCGATCGGGCGTGACGAAAACCCCGGTGGCGTTCGGCCCCATCGGTCCGACGCGCCTTTCGACCTTGGCCCCGCGCAGGGTCCGACCGGCCGATTCCAGTAGGCTCCCGATTCCGGCGACGATGCGATTCATAGCCGGACCATCCCCCGTGTTTCGTAGATCGATTCCCCGCCGAGGCCCGCGTCCGCGATCGTCGCGGCCAGGGCATTGACCAGCGCGGCCCCGCCGTCGATCCGCTCGCGGCTCTTGCCCTTCGAGAGCTTGATATTCCCGGCCGCATCGGTTTCGACAACCGCGTTATCGATGCACCACGTCAGCAGCGCATTGGACCCGTGGCGCAACTGGCCCGAGAGGACAAGCCGTTCCAGCTCTTTCGTCGGCCCCGTCAGCGAGGCGAACCCCTGGCGAATCTCGCAGACGTTCATTCCGTCCTCATCGCGCAATTGCGAGAGCAAGGCGCGGGCGTTCCACGGGTCCGCGAACAGCGAGCGAAGATCGTAGCGGGCGGCCAGGGCGACGATTTCCGACCGGATATAGGCGTAGTCAATCACCGCGCCGGGCGTGAGGGTCAAGAGCCCCTCTTGCGCCCACTGGAGATAGGGAACCCGGTCGATATTCGAGCGCCGTTCGGCCCCGTCCTCGGGTGCCCAGAAATGGGCCAGGACGTCGCCCCCGCCCTTGTCGTCCGGGAAGAACAGGACCAGCGCGGCCAGGTCCGTCGTCGATGCCAGGTCGAGACCCGCATAGCAGGTTGCACCGTCGAGGAACACGGGATCGATGATTGCCCGGCCGCATGCGGCCCACTTGTCGCGAGCGATGAAACGGGCGTCCGGTTGCGTCCAGATGTTGAGCCGAAGACGGAGGAAATTCGGTAGCTTTCGCGTCGAGGCCAGGGCTTGCTTCAACTCGGCGGCGAACTCGTGTTCCTTGATCGTGTATCCCATTGAGGGATTGGCCTTGCGCCACGTCGCGGGCGACTCAATGTCATCGTCGGGCGCGGCGGCATAGATGATTCCGAGATGCGACGTATCGGCGTCGATGCCCGCAGCGACCTTTTCCGACTTCTCATGTTGCTGGTAGCAGATCGAAAGCAGATCGGTACCGGCCGTCGTGATCGCGCCCATGATCGGCTGATCGCGAGCCACCCCGGCAAATTCCATGATCTCCCACATCGCGGGCGTACGTTGCCGATGCAGCTCATCGAAGATCGTGAAACTCGCGTTGATTCCGTCTTTGCTCGGGACGTCGGCCGACAGCGCCGAGAGGATCGCGTTCGTCTTGGGATACAGGATCTTCTTTGCGGTCTCGACGGCCCGGAGCAAGCGCTTTAGGCTCGGGCTTGCCTCGACCATCCGACGCGCTTCATCGAAGATGATTCCCGCTTGGCTTCGATCGTAAGCGCAGATATAGACCTCGGCCCCCGGCTCGCCATCGGCAATCAGGACATAAAGCACGATCCCCGCGAGTAGGGTTGATTTGCCGTTCTTCTTAGGGATTTCAACGTAAAAGGTACGGAATCGTCGGGTTCCGTCGATCCGTTTCCAGCCGAACAGACGCATGAGAAAGTCGCGTTGCCAGGGAATCAGGACGATCGTTTTCCCGGCCCATTTCCCCTTCGATTGGCAGCAGAACTGTTCGATAAAATCGCACGCGCGTTGCCCCGCGTTCGGGTCGAAATAGCAACCCTCGGCGACGGCCAGGTCGTCGGACTTGTCACGCATCCACTCGCGGGTAATCGCGTCCGGCTTGGGCATCAGCCTTGCCTCGCGTTCGCGGTGAAGGCGTCGAGAGGATCGACCGACGCGGGCGGCGTGGCTTTCACCCTGGCTCGCGCCGAGGGCGTCAAGCCAAACTCGGCCAGGCATCGGAGCATAAAGGCTTCCGCTTGCGCGACGACGGCGGCGGCGGGACTTCGCTTGATAGCCCCGGTGTCCGACATGGATTCACAACCGTTCTTCTCCAGGTCATTCGAGGCGAGATGCCAGCGCGAGAACGCGCGGCAGTACAGCCCCAGCGCCGGACCGTCGGCCGAGGTAAGAACCCCCATCTCCCAAAGCATCGGTGCCATGCGGCCCCACTCGTCGAGGCCGATTTCGTCGAGGTAGAACGGCGCGTCCGGGATCTCGCGGGACGGCTCGGGCATGGCCAGGTTGACCCGGTCGGCGCGGACCCCGTTGAGGATTCTCGTCACGTTCGCTTCGGCTTTTCGTCCCCGCCCCATCGCGGTTGCCCCCACGCATAAGCGAGCGTGCAAAAAAAACTTGCGAATTCCGACAAAAAAAGCGCGCGACACCGGGGTCGTTCTTCCGGCCCCCCGTTTTCGCGCCAGAACCCCCCCCAGGGGGTCCGGGCGCTCGCGTGGCGGCTTGTGGCGGCGTCGTCGCCGCTCGGTCGGCTCATCGGGCGGCATCGCCCGTCGATCGTCCCAAGAGCGTCCTAGGGCCTCAGAAGATCGGCTCTATGAACCTCTTCTCGAAGGCGCTACGGAGGATCGGGACGTCAATCGGGGTTAGCGATCGGGCGTTGATGAATTCGGCCTCGGCCTCGGTTAGTGCGCCGATGTCCTCGACGTCCGGTTGATTCCAGGTGTTGAGCTGAAGACGACGCAAATTAGCCGTGTACATGTGGCGCAGGGCGTCCAGGTAGGGCGATGCCTCGACCTCGGCCAGCTCGGGCGATGCCTCGACGTCG
>JAQGOV010000416.1 GCA_028293425.1 Verrucomicrobiales bacterium | reverse complement strand
TTACGCTGTTCGAATCGAGCGGGTCACTAAAGTTGACGGTGAACTTACGCTTGGCTGCATGAACGCCCACTGGGAGGCTGGCGGGTTTGTCGGTTCGTCGTATGCGATGAAATCCGCCCGGCGCGGTGGCATTTCCGGCCCATCCGAACAGGCCGCAGGTGTAGAGAGAGCCATCCGCTCCAAAACGTCCTCGCATGATCCCGGTTGCGAACGCGGGCATCGGCAGTTCGCAAACGGCCCCCTGCCACTGCCCAGCAACTTCCTCGTGCGGAACAATAAATGCACGACCGGTTCCGTAACTCAGGTTCAGCAACGAACCGCCCAGCGCGCCCCAGGCATTCTTCGGCACCCAAAGCAGTTCAGCCGGGCTTCGATCCTTCGCATTGGTAATCCAGACCATTGGCTGCTCCATGGCTGAATCCGATGTATTGGTCACGTCGGTGTAGCCGAAGATATTCCCATAGAAGCCACCCGGTTTGACGCGGTTGATCCGGTTTTTCGGCGTCCAGTGCCCCTCCTGGTCCGTCACAAAAAAAGTCCCATCGTCATTCAGGCACACACCGTTGGCCGCCCGGAATCCGTTCGCAATGATATCGGTGCGTTTGCCGTCGGCGCTGACCCGCAGCAATGTGCCATGGTGCGGCACGAGGGCGGTAAGCGCGTGCCGCGCCGATTTGGCGTAATAAAAGTTTCCAGCCGCATCCACCTGCAACCCCATGGCGAATTCATGAAAGTGTTCCGTAACCTGGTGGTCGTTGTTAAAGCTTTCGATGAAGTCGAACTCCCCATCTCCATTCAGGTCGCGCAATCGCACTAATTGATCGCGGCAGGTAATGAAAAGCTCGTTGCCACGAAACTTAACGCCCAAGGGCTGAAAAAGCCCGCTCGCGAGACGTCGCCAATGGAGGGTTGCGGGCGCTGCGTCCATTAAACCATCCACCCGCCAGACGTCACCATTCCACGTGGCCACAATGGCGCCTTTCCCATCGGGCGTAAAATCAAAGCCCCCCGGGCGCATCCAGCTTCCCCAGGGATTCTTATTCGGCAACGGAAACGTATCAGCGATGAAAGCGCCATCAAGTTTGCCTGCTTGGGAGGTGGTGACGACCTCCTCTGTCCACCTTTTGGGACCTCCGTGGGTGAGCGGCTCCAGGTCCAGAGGCGCGGTGATAGATTTCGCAAACTCAGCCAGCGCCGCAGCATCGGCCCGAGAAATAAAAAGTCGCGTTTTGCCGCTCCCCGGAAGTTCGGCGAGCCAAAAGCCACCCTCTTTCCGCAGCGAGCCGTCGCCAGCCAAGACCACGTTCACCGTTGCAGGTGCCACCCGCAACAGCAGAGGCTTTTTCGAAAAACTTACGTTCAGCGTTCGCGTAAAAACCGCGTTCGTGCCGAACTCTAGCCATCCGGGCGATTCCAGAACGCGGGCACCGTTAATGGTTGTGGCAACCACCGCTTTGCCGCCGTTCAGATAGAGCCCTTCATAATGCGCCCATTCTCGCGGGAGCGGCCCAAAACGCCGTTTGTCCCGGCCAACCAACCGCGCATCCTCCCAATTACCGTCCGGGGATGCCCAGCCAGGGCCAACCGGATTCACAAAATGCCGCTCGCCCATCAGGCTGGTGTGGGTGCCATGGCTGCCATCAAAAGCGATTCCCTTCCAATCCACAAAATCCCCGGTGGTCGCGGCAGCCACGCGCATGGTGTCCTGATCATAAATCATCCAGGCGCGCCCCTTGCTCACCCCGCCAGGACCTTCATCGAGTCGAATGGCGAGCCCCTTCTGGGCAATGTTCCCGGGTTCAATCTGATAGGTCCAAAACAGCGCCGGTCCGAAATCCATCCTTTTGTATGGCGGCAAGGATTCAACCGCCAAGCCGATTGTGGCCAGCGACTTTCCCCAAAGCTTGCCCAGAAGCTGCTCCATCTCCGGATCGTGTTTTTTCAACTCTTCGTGCGTGAATGGATAGAAATCGTTTCTCGAGAAAAAAGCCTCGGTGGATTCCGCGAAATATTCCATCGGATTGGTCATGGCATAGGCCCTCTCCAGCGTGTTCGGACGCCCGTTGCCAAACCGGCGCTCCACCTTGTCATAAATTCCGCTCTCCTTCGCCCGTTTGTAAGCCGCCTTAATTTCTGAATTCTCAAATCCCCCTGCCAGCACGCGATCATGATAGGAATGCGCCAACTCGTGAAGTGTGAAGTTCGGCATCCGCTTCA
Source organism: Verrucomicrobiales bacterium (assembly GCA_028293425.1). GTDB lineage: Bacteria > Verrucomicrobiota > Verrucomicrobiia > Limisphaerales > JAQGOV01 > JAQGOV01. The sequence continues at coordinate 4,023 of JAQGOV010000416.1, read as the reverse complement.
TCTCGGCCTCGAATTCCCTCACGTCAGTGAACTCCACACCTTTGACCATCCTTGGATCACGGCCGTTATCACGCAACCATCCCGCGCCCGGGTGATACTCGGCGCGCGGCCTGATCTTCGGGTACTCCGGGGAAAACCAGAGCGTCACCTCACGCAACTTCGCCACCGCCGTACTCGGCACCACCCGCACAATTTCCTGAAGCTGCACCCGGAGCAGTTCGAGTGCCTTGCGCGTGGGAGCCTTATCCTCCGTTAGCAATCGTTCGTTGACCAGGACCGTCCAGCCTTCAATCGAGTTTGTCTGGAACCGAGTTGGTATTTCCGCTTGTGGTGCAGACGAAACGCTTGTTTCAGCGACAGCCCGCACTTCTAAAAGGTTTACCAGGCCCGTCAGCAGAAAGAAGGCTTTTGCCATGCCAAGTATCGGTCTCCGGTTCATGGTTCAGTTAGCGACTGACACGCCCAAAAAGCCAGCCCTATTTCCTGACTTGGCCAGGCCCGGTTTTTTGCTTGTGACCACCAGCCGCCGGTGCATCATGGGGCTCAATCACTATGAAAAAGACATCGCCTGCTTTCTCACCCATCACTCGCCGCACCTTTCTGAGGAGCGGCGCAATTCTCACCGCGGGTGTGGCCGCCCTATCGCTGCCTGCGCGCGCGCAGGTTAACAAGAACAGCAAGCTGCGTATTTTCCAAATTGGCGTCGGAGGCATCGGCAGCCTTCAGCGGGGCGGACTGAAAGGTCATCCCTCCGTGGAATGGGCTGGCTTTTGCGACGTGGATCAACGCGAGCTCGACAGAATCACCAAGGAGCATTCCAGCGCTTGGACAGTCAAAGATTACCGCGAAGGATTTGCCCAGCACCTGGCGGATTTCGACGCCGTAATTGTGGATGTGCCAGACTTCCACCACGCCCCGATGATGCTGACCGCGCTAAAAAATAATAAACATATTTACGGCCAGAAGCCACTGGTGCATCAATTGGCTGAACTGGGAAAGATTCGTGAAGCGCTGAAAGCGAAGCCCGATCTCGTCACGCAAATGGGCAATCAGCGCGCCTGCAACAAAGGCCGCATGCAGTCGGTGGAACTTCTCCGCAAAGGCCAACTCGGCCGTCCCGTCGAAGCCTACATTTGGACCGGTGGAGTGGAACGCGGACATTACTTCGCCGATGCCTGGAGTCCTTACGCAGAAGCCAAGCCAGTGCCCGACTACCTTGATTGGAATCTTTGGCGCGGACCGATCACCGCTGATTTGCCTTACAGCGAAGACCTAGCTCCCCGACGCTGGCGCGCTTTCTGGGAAACCGGCGGCGGCCAACTCGCGGATTGGGGATGCCATCTGATCGACCTCCTTTATTTCGCTTACGACCTCCCCTCCCCTGAGGCAGTCCTGACCCACACCCCCAAGCCCTCGAACACCGGCCATTCAGCTCACAACCAGAGCACTATCACCTATGCAGGCGGCGGGAAGTTCGCCCGTGAGAAATTCGTATTGCATTACAACGACACGGGCCTCCAACCTTCCTTTGCCGCGCTGAATTTGCCGCCGATGAAAGTTGGCGCCAACCACACGATGGTAGTCTGCGAAGAAGGCACCCTCCTGTTGGAAGCCGATGGCAAAATCACCATCTTCCGCAAAGGCGAAGTGGTGCAAAACGAGCCACTGCCTGAAGTTGCCCCGCGCAATCACTGGAAAGACTGGGCCGATAATTGTCTTGGCGCGAAGAAGCCGTTATGGACGCCCTTCACCATCGGCTGGCGCATCACCGAACCCGCCCTCCTGGCAGTAAAGGCCACCCGCTTCCCCGGCCAGGAACTACGTTGGGATTCCGCCAATCTCCGATTCACCAACAACGAAAAGGCCAATAAAGAAATCCTCTCGCGCAACTACCGCGAAGGCTTCGCGCCACCAGAAGTTTAATAGAGAGAGGCGCAAATCCAGTTTCCGCCTCTTGGAATTAACACGGGGCTGGGTTGGGAATTTGTACCAGCGGTTCAACAGTGCTCTCAGAATTGCATAGCTTCCTGTTAAAAGCAGGAAGCTATTTTGCTTTTGTCCCTGGAGGATTGAGTACCAGCGCTTCCGCATGCGTGTAAATGAAGCGGCGCAAGCCAAGCAGCAGGTTTGAGATGACAATTCATTTCCACCAAATCCCTTGCATTCGCCATCGAAGAAATCCCAGGTTGATATCAGGATGCCCCGAGGAGGCGATGGAGGATTCGTGAGAATTTAGGACCACGGCCGTGAAATGAATCAGGCAGGCCGTTTTGAAAAGCTTATTCGACTCCACCTCGCTCGGCTAACGCAAAACCCTGCGTGCGAGGCTCTCGTCGTAATGGATGGCAGCGTTCCCGTTGAGAGTAAGAGAGTTCGCTACAATCGCCCCACGCAGGTCCGCAGTGCCGAAGAAAGTAACGTTTGCTTGAGGTGCGTACACCACGGCCTCCATTTTTGATCCTGTTGTCATCGCTATGTTCGTGCACGTAGGCAGACCGTAAATACATAGGTCCAATGGGTCGATGCTTTTGTCCCAGGTTCCTGCCAGGCGGATGTTTCCTGTGCAATAGAGGCTAAGGCGATAGCCTGAACCGTTCATTTTGATGTAAGCATTGCTGTCTATGTCGACATTTCCTTTCACCCAGAGGCTCGCATTACCTTTGACGAACATGAAATTTGTGGAATTAAGAATGAGGTCACCATTGATTTCATACTTCCCCGTGCTAAGCACATATCTATAGGCGCCTGATCCTGCCGCCGCCAGCGCTACCCCTGTCCAAGGCTGGCTCACCTCCAGCATGGGATAATTCGTGTCGTCGATAACCCAGCCGGGCTTTATGCCGTTCGCGCCTCCCCACTGAAGATCGCCTATGCTTCCGTTCGGGCCAATGGCAATGGCGCCACCCGGCGCCGTTAATACATGCCCGACTATTTTAGCGTTTCCTATGGGACCAAAATTATTAATGAGGTCCTTTGCAAGAATGTCACCACTCCCCTGAATATTCGTCCCCATCGGCAAAGGCCAAAGAATATTCATCCCATAGTCGCCCAAATCTTTATTATAGCTGTCACACTGAAAATTGTTCCCGTTGAAATCAACCCCGTTTTTCATCGCAACAGCGAAGCTAAACGGCGACGTCGGCACCGATTGCACTTTGAAAAATGCTTGGTTATCCAGTGCCGCGAAGCTTATTGACCGGATTGACGCGAAAGCCCGATTGGTGGCAACTGGAATCCAATCAGAAAAATTTGTCGTCGCCAGCACAATATAACCAGCCTTGCATTCCCCATTGAGGGAGAACCGAAGTTGGCCATTGGTGTGATTCGCCCTGCTCAGGAAAGGCTCAACACCCTGCGCTACCGTTGCGGCCAGAAGTGCCAAAAAACAAAGCAGAGTGTCCCGAAAAAGGACATCGTACCCACCTAAGAACCTTCTCATAACCGCCCCGGGAGCAATCCCTAAGCCAGTGGGCGGCGTAAATCGAGCTACTTCCGATGCACACTCCCATCGCTCAGACCCATGTGTCCGTGGATCGGGCAAACCGTTAAGGGTTTTTGCGGGTCGGCCTCGTTGCCGTTGGGATTTAGATATTGGTATGAGATCGTCGCAGGATTCAATTGATTCCAATCCTTCGCTTGGACGCCTCCCGGTGCGTCCGGGCAGAATAGGATTTTAGGCGTGTTGAGTTCATTCTTAGCGGAAATCAGATCGGGCGGAAATGTGTTGTTATGGTCGTTCGCCCAGATCCGCATTGCCAAGCCGATTTGTTTCATGTTGCTAACACATCTTGTTGCATTTGCTTCCGTCTTGAGTGCGGTCACCTGTTCCGGGGTAAGTTTGGCCAACTCGGCCGCTTCCATCTCCTCCTGGGTGAGCGCCTTTGTTCCGGCCTGGCTGCGCTGCCTGGCCTCTGCCAATTGCGTGCTTAGCGCTGTGGTTTCCGCCGCCATCCGAGCCCGCTGGGCATCCCCATCCTTCGCCAGCTTGCGAAGCTGGGCAACCTCATTCCGCAATCGCGCCAG
>JAQGOV010000399.1 GCA_028293425.1 Verrucomicrobiales bacterium | reverse complement strand
GCCGCCTTGCCCGTCGATCGCGTGGAAGTCTGTTATCATTCGGGCCAAACTCCCTGCGAATGTCGAAAACCGGGTCCGGGCATGCTCCTGCGGGCAGCCCATGCCCTTAGGATTGACCTTTCCCGGAGCTTTATGGTTGGCGATCGGTGGCGGGATATTGATTGCGGCCATGCCGCCGGATGTAAAACAGTCTTTATTGACCGGGGCTACATCGAGGAACTTCGGGAAAAGCCGGACTTTGTTGCTGAAAACCTAGCAATTGCTGCAAATCTCATCCTTGAGCAGCCTTTCAGCACGTAATTTGCTTTCCGATCCCGTGAGGGCTGTGTAATAGTTATACTGCCAAAGCATTTCATGAAAACATTAGCTGATTTACGAATTAGGATCTTCGCCGACGGAGCGGACAAAGCGGGGATGCTTAGCCTTTATGGGAACCCCTTGATTAAGGGGTTGACCACCAATCCTACCTTGATGCGCAAGGCCGGAATCACAGATTACGAAGCATTCGCCAAGGACATTCTGCAAACGGTAAAGAACAAGCCGATTTCGCTGGAAGTCTTTACTGATGAATTTGATGAGATGCGGAAGCACGCACTGAAAATCAGCCGCTGGCAGGAGAACGTTTACGTCAAGATTCCCATCACCAATACCCGGCGGGAGTCATCCTTGCCCTTGATTAAGGAACTCTCCAAGGAAGGGGTGCGCCTCAATATCACTGCTATTTTAACGCTGGAACAGGTGAACGGTGTTGCCGAGGCACTGACCCCATCGATTCCTTCGGTGGTTTCCGTTTTCGCGGGTCGCATTGCGGACACGGGCGTGGATCCCACGCCTTTGATGCTTGCCAGTCGCGCGCTCCTGGCTGGGCAGCCCAAGGCCGAGCTTCTCTGGGCCAGCGTGCGTGAAGTCTTGAATATCTTTCAAGCCGAAGCATGCGGCTGCGACATCGTCACCGCTCCCTTTGATATTCTTTCCAAAGCGATCAAGCTCTACAACATGGACTTGAGCGACCTTTCACTGGACACGGTGAAAATGTTTGCCACGGACGCTCAAGCCGCTGGTTACAAACTTTAAGTTTATAAAAGCAAGAAGCCGCAGGAGTGTTCCTGCGGCTTCTTCATTCTCCTAAGACCCTCGGGATGGTTTCGCCGAGCCAATTTCAGGTTCCGTCAAATTCCTACCTGCTTCTTAATCGCATCGCAAATCTGCCGGCTCCAATGCTCGAGGACGGCCCCGTCGCGACCTTCGATTAATAGTCTGGCCTTTGGCTCAGTGCCCGAATATCGCAGTAGCACTCGCCCGCCGTCCGGCTTCACCTTTGCTTCCGCCTGCGCTACTAATTGGGTGACGCCATCAAGTTGGTCGAAAGGTATCTTCTCCCGCACTCGCACATTCGTGACGAGTTGGGGATAGCGTGTCCAGCATTTCGCCATCTTGGAAAGGCTCATGCCTTTGGTCTTCATGATTCGAAGGATCTGCAGGGCTGCCACCAGGCCGTCGCCCGTGGAGCTAAAGTCGCTGAAAATCAGATGGCCGCTTTGTTCGCCGCCAAAATTATAACCAGATTTAAGCATCTCATCAATCACCTGCTTGTCACCCACGGCTGTGCGCACCACCTTGCCGCCTGCAGCTATGACCGCTGCGTCAACGCCCGCGTTGCTCATCACAGTTGCGACCAAGGTCTCTCGAGCAAGCGTCTTGTGAGCCAGCATGTCCAAGGCAGCGATGGCCATGATGTCATCGCCGTCAATCAGTGTGCCGGCTTCATCACACAAAATAACCCGGTCGGCGTCACCGTCATGGGCGATGCCAACGTCCGCCCTGAGTTCCCGAACTTTGGCGCAAAGGGTTTGCGGATGCATCGAGCCGCATTCCTTATTGATGTTCATGCCGTCTGGCTGGTTGCCAAACACAAACAGTTCCGCACCCAACTCACGCAAAACGCATGGGCTGGATTTATAGGCCGCGCCATGGGCGCAATCCACCACCACGCGTAGGCCTTCCAGCGTCAAGCTGCGAGGAATGGAAGACTTGGCATACTCGATATACCGGCCCAGTGCATCATCAATGCGAACTGCTTTTCCTACCTCACTGGCGGTTGGACGGATGGTTTCGATCTCTCCACTAAAGACGAGCTGTTCCACCTGGCCTTCAACCTTGTCATCCAGCTTGTAGCCGTCCGGGCCAAAGAACTTGATGCCGTTGTCGTCATATGGATTATGCGATGCGGTAATCACAATCCCAGCGTCCGCCCGCAAGCTCCGCGTTACATACGCCACCCCTGGGGTTGGCAACGGCCCGATAAACAATACATCCACGCCCATCGAGAGAACACCTGACGCAATGGCGTTCTCGAGCATGTAGCCCGAGAGGCGGGTGTCCTTTCCGATGACTATCTTGTGTTTTCCTCGGCCTCGGGATTGGGCGTTCAGATTTTTGAAGACATGAGCCGCCGCGCGTCCCAGTTTCAGGGCTGTTTCCGCGGTTACGGGCTCTACGTTGGCGGTTCCGCGAACTCCGTCAGTCCCGAAGATCTTCTTCGGAAGCTTTGTGCCGTCAATGGTTTGGCTTGTGTTTTGCATCGCTTGATTATTTGGTTCCTTTATCGGGCTCCACTTGTGCGTATTGAGGACGCACGTCGATATAATTAGCCCCCGCTCGGGTTAAATTGACACGCACCGGATAGGCGCCATGCATTTGGGAAATTTCAGTTAAATCGACGTAGACCTGTATATCCGAGGCCTTCAGTCGTCGGAAGAAAATCCTGTCGCCCCGTACGGTGACCCGCGCTTCGATCGGGGCCACTTTAAACGCCTGCTGATTCTCCAACCGAGTGGCAATTGCGATTGGCCGGGTGTATTCCCGTGTTTCCGATGGATGAAACGGATTCTGAGGGGTGCGGCCGCCGTCGCCTTGGAGGTTGGACCGCACGGCAAACCAGATCATGCCGGCCATAATCATGGAAAAGACCTTGAGCCAGAAATTATTCAGGATGTAATCGCGCAGCCTCATCGCATCTGGTCAGGTTGCCTCGCGGTTGGCTCGGGCCCGGCTTACGACAGGTCCTTTCAGGTGCGTGGTTTGCCATGAGCGCACCCACTCGAGCAGATTTTTGGGCTTCTGCGCCGGGGCCACCAGCACGGAGCTCAGAAACGCGCGCAGCTTCTCGGCTGACACACTCCGCACAAGTTCGCCGGCATACGCGTAGGAAATGGCTCCCGATTCCTCGGACACCACCACGACCACGGCATCCGTTTCCTCACTCAATCCAATCGCGGCCCGGTGCCGTGTGCCCAGGGACTTGTTCAGGTTCTGACGCTGGGTCAGCGGAAAAATACAGGCAGCATAGGCGATGCGATCCCCTTTCATAATCACTCCGCCATCGTGAATAGCATTGTTTGGGAAGAAAATGGTTTCCAGCATCTCAGGCGTGGCGATGCAATCCACTGGGATGCCCGACTCCACCGATTCCTGCACTTGTAAAGATTGCTCAATGGCAATCAAGGCCCCGATGCGCACCTCTGCGAGCCGCTCGACCGTTTGGATGATCACCTCAATGTTCTCGCGCTGGTGCCGGTTCGTTTGGAAGAGCGGCAGGTTTCCGACCTGCGCCAGCATGCGGCGGAGCTCAGGCTGAAAGATGACCACCACTGCCACGGTGAAAATCGCGGAGAAAGTGCCGACCATCCACCGCAGAACCTTTAAATCCAGAGCGCTCGTGACAAATGCCATGGTCAGGAGAACCACCAGAAACCCGATCAAAATGGAAAAACCGCGGGTGCCGCGAACGAAGCGCAGTACGTGGTAAATCGCCACGGCGAGAATCATGATCTCGACCGCAGGACCCCAAACCACATTTAGTATGTCGACTACTTCACTCACGAAATTCTTTATGACCTAAAATCGCTTCCGTCATTCGCACCGTTTGACGAGTTGCTTGGACATCGTGCGTCCGGATGATGTTGACGCCTGCTCTGACTCCGAGGCTGGCGCAGGCAAGCGAACCGGCAAGCCGTTCCTCGACGCTTTGGGCGCCGGTAATTTTTCCAATGAACGACTTGCGCGAAACCCCCAACAACAACGGGCAACCCCATTTTGTAAAACTCTCGAGCTGTTGGAGCAACTGCAAATTATGTTCCAAGTTCTTCCCAAAGCCAATCCCTGGATCCAAAATGATGCGTTCGCGTCCAATACCGTGCTTTTCCAGTATTTCGAGACGTTTGCCAAAAAACTCATTTACTTCGCGCGTCACATCCAGGTAAGACGGATTTTCCTGCATATTCTCCGGCGTTCCCTGCATATGCATGCACACATAAGCGGCGCCGGAGTGCGCCACGGTTTCCCACATTGCCGGATCCTGCCGGTTGGCGGCCACGTCATTCACGATGCTCGCTCCTGCGCGGAGTGCTTCTTTCGCGACACTCGGCTTCATTGTATCCACCGAAATCGGCACTGAAATAAGTCCGATCAACCGCTCAATCACGGGCACGACACGCTTCATTTCCTCGGCCGCAGGAACCGGGGTGGCCTTTGGACGAGTCGATTCTCCACCAATGTCCAGGATATCAGCGCCTTGCCGAGCCAATTCCAGCGCGTGTTCCACAGCATTTTCGGTGCTAAAGAACCTTCCACCGTCGGAGAAAGAGTCCGGGGTCACGTTTACCACTCCCATGATCAGGGTTTTTCCCGGGAACTGAAGCTGATATGGACCCGCCCGAAGCATCATCTGCTAATCATCTTTCGCGCTGCTTCCACCAACTGCCTTGCGATGCCTGCGACCACCTCTTCCGGAACCCCTAATTGAGGATTGGCTGATTGGCAGAGCATGTGGCACTGATCATTCATGTAATCAATGGCCACGAACTCACCCAACTCCGTTTGGGCAATTTCACTGGAGAAAAAGTTCATCCCCGTAATGGCCGCAGTCCGGCGGATAATTTCTTCCAAAGGCTTCAGGTTATATTCGCTGCCTTCGTGCGGGGTCACCACCCGGTAATTATCTTTGAAACAATTCCACCAGGTAAACCAGACCTGGCCGAAAACAAAATAAACCCGGAAATAAGCTGGTGCCCCCTGGATGTCGCGCGGCACAATTTTCCGTTGAAGCAGGTAATAACCATCCCCCCAGCCCAAAATCGAACGTTCCAAATCCTTCTCACTGGTCGCATCCAATACCAGTCCCTTTCGCCCATAACCCATCGCCGGCTTAATCACAAAAGGGCTTCCTAGCTCCTGCTTCTGTTCCTGGGTGAGTTGGAACGTGTCGGCATCCTCCCGCGCCACCACAACCGTGTAAGGCACGTGGATGCCCGCGGCGATTAGTTGCGGGTGCAGCTTCGCCTTGTCAAAAGCGGCCAGCGCGCGGTCAGGAGGGTCAATGACCTGTGTATGCTGTTCAGCCGCCAGTTTCACCAGCCGATGATAAATGTCATCTGGCAAATGGTGTTCGCTGTGCATATTCAGCAGCACCCGGGGCCAGATTTTCTTCTCCTTCAGAGCCTGGTAAAAGGAATCGACCCAGGCCGGCTCAATCAAGAAAAAATTGAGCCGTGCTTCCGCGCAATGTTGTTGAATCCGGTGAATGAAGAAATCATCCGAGTCCAGCTTATGCGTCATCGCCAGGTCGTAAATCCGCACCATCTGACTATTTGAATTCCGCGTGCTCCCGTCAACCGCTCAAATCCAGAAACTATGTATTTGCGCGCTTTTCGCAGTCTTAAATCACATCTCCTTCTCCGATTTCCCTGGTAGCCACCCTGTTCTGAGATAATCGAATCAAGCAGGCCACGCGCTCGTCAAGGTTGCTACTCACGACGGCGATGTTGTGGTTGACTCGTCGCTGGGTGGCATGGTTGCATGCGAGATCACAAAGGTGAAAAAACTACAGCAGATTTACCTCATCGGCAGCGCTGTAAGTCGGCAAGAAATTAGCGGATTGCGCAACTTCCTGCACCCACTTGCCGCAATTACTCCCATCCATGTTTTGCGTCTCGCTACCAGTCTGATCCCCACAGAGCTAACACAAATGTGAGGGATCAACTTCTCGCGCCCTTGGGCTCTGGAATGATATCTGGTAAAGCTGCATGCACTGGAGCCAACTCTCCCCTTTTTACGAACCGTGCATAAAGGTAATGGACGCCGTTATTTGCGGCTTCGTTTGTGAGTTTGACCCCACGGGAGCTTTGACCTATTCTCCCCCCCTCATTTTATGAACGTTTTGATTTGCGACCCAATTTCACCGAAAGGCATCGAACTTTTCCGCTCGCGCCCTGAGTTCAACGTCACGGTTCTCGATAAGCGGCTATCCGAAGCGGAACTGCTTCCGCTCGTAAAAGACGTGGAAGCCATGGTGGTGCGTTCTGAAACCAAGGTCACAAAGAAGGTGATCGACGCCGCGCCCAAGCTCCGCGTGGTCGGTCGCGCTGGTGTCGGAATTGACAATGTGGACGTGGAAGCTGCCACGCAACGCGGCGTGGTGGTGATGAATACCCCCGGCGGCAATACCGTGACCACCGCTGAGCTTGCCTTTTTTCTGCTGGGCGCTTTGGCTCGTCATATTGGACCCGCTTACGCCTCCATGGCGGCTGGTAAATGGGATCGCAAAGCCTTACAGGGCACTGAAATCCACGGCAAAACCCTGGGTGTCCTCGGCATGGGCCGAATCGGCAGCGAGGTGGCGAAGCGCGCTTTGGCGTTCGGCATGCGCGTGGTTGCCTATGACCCATTCCTGACCGAAGCGCGTGCCAAGCAACTCGGGGTGGAGCTAGTCCAGGATGTGGACGGCATTTACCGGTCCTCTGATTTCATCACGGTCCACATGCCCGTGACCGAGCAAACCCGCGGAATGCTCAATGCGGAAGCGTTCACCAAGATGAAACCCGGAGTGCGGATCATCAATGCAGCGCGGGGCGAAATTATTGATGAAAAAGATCTTCTGACCGCGCTGGAATCCAAAAAAGTTGGTGGCGCTGCCCTGGACGTTTTTTCCGAAGAACCTCTGCCTGCTGACCATCCTTTTCGCAAACTCCCTAATGTGCTTCTGACGCCTCACCTGGGGGCCAGTACTTCGGAAGCCCAAGTCAAATGCGGGATTGAGGTCGCGGAAATCATTGCAGCCTACTTGCTGACGGGCGAGGTGCGAAACGCGGTGAACCTGCCGTTCATTGATGCGAAGACTTACGAACAGGTGCAGCCGTATCTCAACCTGGGCGAAAAACTTGGCAAATTGCTCAGCCAGATTGCGCCAGCCAACATTGAGCGCGTTCACGTGACTTATGGCGGCAATGCGAAGAACCTGCCGAATGTAGATCCTGTCACGCGCTCCATCCTGCTTGGTCTGCTGCATGCAGGGGCGATCAAGGATGTGAACAACGTCAACGTGCGCGCCGCCGCTGCCGCCCATGGCATCACCGTCGAGGAAAAAAGGAGCGATGAGCCAGTGACCTTTAATGAATGGCTGCACGTGGCGGTATTTGCTCCAAACGGCGAAAAAGTTTCCGCAGGCGGCACCTTCTTCGGTTCGCCCAATAATCCCCGCATTGTGCGGATTTTCAGCCAGCCCACTGAAATTGTGCCGAGCGGCGTGGTCTTCCTAATGAACAACAAGGATCGTCCCGGAATTGTCGGTCATCTTGGGACACTGATGGCCAAGTACAAGGTTAATATCGCGAGCATGAACCTCAGTCGGGAAGTTGTGGGAGGACAAGCGCTTACGGTGTTGAATCTGGACAGTGTGCCGCCGCAGCCGCTGATGGATGAAATCAGCCGGGACCCTGACATTAGTAATGTTCGCGTATTGAAATTGTGATACCATGCCCCCCATGAGACTTTCTTTGCTTTTAGCAGCATTGATGGCTGCCTCAGCTTTGGCTGAGGAGAAACCTGCCGCCGCGCCTGCTCCGGCCGTGCCAACGCCTGCACCGAAGCTATCCGACCTGTTTGGTGATATTATTCTGGCGCGGGGCAAAGGTTTTGAAATCAAGCAAAGCCAGCTCGACGAGGCGTTCATTTCCTACCGCGCGAATCTAGCCGCCCGTGGCGAGTCCGTCGGCAGCGACGATCAACGCCAGTATAAAGAAGCGCAGTTGCTTGATCGCATTATTGTCACTCAAATTCTGGTGAACCGGGCTACGGCTGGAGACCGAATCCGCGCCAAAGAGCTTTCTCAAAAGTTCATGGCAGAATCGAAAAAGAACGCATCCTCGGAGGAAGCGTTCAGCCGGCATCTCAAATCACTCGGGCTGACAGCGGAACAATTCGAAAAGCGTGTCATGGAACAAGCGCTCTCCGAAGCAGTGATTGAACGGGAGCTCAAGTCGAAGATCGTGGTGGCAGACACGCAGGTCCGCGATTTTTATGACAATGGCACTGATGGGATTGTTAAGATCATGCAGGAGCAGCTCGAACGGCTGGCCAAGGATCCCAAGACGGGACCGGATCAACTAGCCGCGATTAAGGAACAAATCGATCGTTTGCGCAAAACGAACCTAGCCCGCTTGGAGCAACCGGAACGCATCCACGTGATTCATCTGCTTCGGACGACCCTAAACCGTGAAACCGAACAACCATTGCCTGAGGAACAAAAACAGATTAAACGGCAGGAGATCGACAAGCTGCTTGCCCGCGCGCGGCGAGGCGAGGATTTCGCCAAGCTCGTCAAAGAGTTTTCGGAAGACCGCGGTTTGAAGGAAACTGGCGGGGAATATACGATTTCGCGCGATGACCAATTTGTGCCGGAATTCAAGTCGGCCGCGTTCTCGTTGCAGCCACAGCAAGTGAGTGACGTGGTCACAACCGTGTTTGGTTATCATATCATCAAACTGCTGGAAAAGATTCCACCGAAGAAAGTGGAGTTCGAGAAAGTTTCCGCGGACATCAAGGATGCGCTATCCCAGCAGGAATTGCAAAAAACCCTTCCGAACCATTTTGACAAGCTCAAAGCCGAGGCAGAGGTGAAAATTTTGGATGATCGCTACAAACTCGCCACGCCGGGGCAGGGTGGTAGTGCGGCCGCGAAGTCATAAAGGCGGACAGCTTGCCGCATTCACCGCTTTTGGTTGTAGTCGTCGCGACTAAATTGGTCGAAAGTGGTTTTGGCGATGGCTTCAAAAATAGGCTCGGAAGGTTGGAAATCCTGCCAGTGAACGTTCCAATTCCTGGTCGCAAAGTCACAAAAGGATTTTTCCCAGTCGATGCGCCTGATCTGTGAGGGTGGCTGGATGGAGCCCTGTACGAGCAGGCCATGCCGATTGCGCCGCTGCGCACCTCCAGCGATCTTTTTGCCCTCGAACAACACATCGTTCTGTTCAGCACCAATGAAGCACTGGCCGACCGCTTCATGGCGGGGCAGGGGAGCCAGTTCTGTTTTCACTTTTTGATCCAGGAAGGCGGACTGAATCCACGCATGCACTCGGCGATAGCTCTCGATTGCTTTGAGTTCATACCAAGGGTGTGAAGGGGGGAATACGAGACTATAGGTCCAGTCCGCATCATGCGGGACCAATCCACCGCCCGTGGGCCGACGAACAAGAGGCCGTAGGGTAGTTAAGGCAGCGACCTCTGAAAACTTTTGGAAGTAGCCGAAGGTGGCGGCGGGCTCTGACCAACCGTAAAGCCGCAGGATCGGGCGCCCAACTTCGGCCACTCTTTCAAGCAGCACGGCGTCGATCGCCATGTTCTCAGCGGCAGCTCCTTTGCCGCATTTCCAGAGGAGCCACGTTTCGCTCATGCCTGGTCTTTGAGGAGCATTTTAGTTCCCGCAGGGCAGAGCTTCTGGATTTCACAGTGTTGGCAATCGGGCTTGCGGGCCGAACAGCGACGGCGTCCGTGCCAAATCATCCAGTGGCTGAACATGGTCCACAGTTTATGTGGCACCAGCTTTTGTAAATCCTGCTCGATCTTTTCGGGCTGCGATTCGCGGGTCATTCCCAGCAACTGGCACAGCCTGCCCACATGCGTATCCACCACGACCCCGGAGTTGATTCCGTAAGCGTTGCCGAGCACCACGTTGGCGGTCTTTCTGCCCACGCCGCCGAGTTGCACCAGTTCTTCCAAACTGCGTGGAACTTCGCCCCTATGCTTTTCCACCAACGTCCGGCAGCAAGCCTGGATGTTTTTAGCCTTCGAACGGAACAGGCCGATTCTTTTGATGTCCTGCTCCAGCTCTTCCGGTTTGGCGTTCGAAAAATCCGCAGCCGTCCGGTATTTGCGGAAGAGCTCAGCTGTGACGATGTTCACCTGCTTGTCCGTGCATTGCGCGGAAAGAATGGTGGCAATCAACAATTCCAGTGGGTTGCTGAAATTCAGTTCACAATGAGCGTTGGGATAAGTCTGGCTGAGACGCTCGATAATCTCGAGCGACCGCTGCTGTTTGGCCTGGAAGGATTCACGAGGCATCCAAACACTCTAGCGCTCCTTGACGCCCGCGCCAACTGAACTCTGCCTCGTTTCCAAAGCCGTGTCGGAGTCAGAAGGCCGCCTGGGTAGCCGCGGTTCGTGGCAAAGGCCGCGAACCTTCCCGCCGAAGGTCCAGTTCGTTGAGCCGTTTAACGGTCTCCTCAATTGCCTTCCGGGCGCTGCGCTTTATTTTTCCATTGTCAGGAACTGGTTTGCCTCGCTTTTCCAGGTAAAAGTCGAGGATCCAGATATACTCAGCCACTAAAGGTTCGATTTCCGGGGGCACCCTTAAACGCAAAGCCTGGAGATGATTCAGTTTGAGCCTGAGCACGGGAAACTGCCTCGCATAATCCCATTCCGAAATGATCTTTTGAAGGTTTGCCACGGTTTTCATCGGCAGGTCCTCCTGGTGGAGCCGCACCTCAACTGAGGTATTCAAGGTGTCGTCCAGTTGCCTGGATGTCTCGGCTCGGCCCCAATGGATGCTGGTTTCTTTTCCGGAATAGCCAGCCGCGATCAGGCTCCACCATTTGTCGGCATCAATCAGCCGCGGAAAATGTCCGCTAAAACTCTTTAGAAAGGCGGTTTGCCAATTCAGATGCTCGCCCAGTCGAAGCATCATGTCCTGCAAACATCGCCGGCCGTCTTTTAGCCCCAATAACTCATGGACGAAAAGGTGCGCGCAATGCCCATAAAACTTTGCATCTGGCTCAACCAGCATTGATTCCTCCGGCAAACTCAATTGATTGAAGCTGAGCGGGGGCTGTGAACTGAGCATTTCCCTAACTTCCTTCAGTGGATCCGGATGCTTTTCCTTCCTGAGGACGGTTGTTTCCGGTTCCAGGCTGATGCTGGAGAGAACGGTCGCTTCCAGGTGAGATGTAAACCCTGCCGATAGCCATGGGGGCATCTCCGCTGACCGTTCGCCCGCCTTTCGGTTCGCTATTTCAAGGAGCAATACATCAATCACTGCCTTGATCACTCTCCTCCGGTCCACCCGCTCCGGAATGTCCATGCGATAGCCCCAATTGTTTTTATAGCGCGTGGAGGTGACATCGATAAGTTCGTCATCCGCTTCTGTTGGGTGCAGGACGATGGCGATCATCCCACGCCAGCGGTCCTCCATGCCAAACTCCCCGAGGACTGCCTCCTTGATGCGCTCACAAGAGACAGCGAACACTGTCGGATCCAGCCGCACGTACGAAACAGCATTGGTAGCCCGGCCGAACCTTAACATGGTGAGCGGAAGCCCGCGGATGACGAATTGTCCCGAGCGGCTGCGCACCATGACAGGCTCCTGTGCCCCATGAGCAAAGCTCCCAATCAAAAGGCTCAACAGGACTATGCTCCAGCATCTGCTCATGTGGATGCTTGTTTTGGGTAAGGGGGTCTGGAGGAGGCTACTCTTTGGCCTTGGTTTTCTTGGTCTCAGCTTTGGGGGCAGTTGCTTTGGATTCGGTCGCACTGCTGCTCTTCGATTCCCCGCCGGAGCTGGTGGAAGGCGCTGTCGAATCCTTTTTGGCGGCTTCTTTGTATTTGTCGCTTCGGTAATCCGTAATGTAAAAACCGCTTCCCTTGAAGATAAGCCCGGCGCCGGCGCCAATCATTTTTTTGACTTTGCCTTTGCCCCAGGTTTTCTGCTTGCACAGCGCTTTGGTGCAGACCGTCAGGGGTTTGTCAGACATTGACTGAAAAAATTCAAACTGCTGATTACACTTCTCACAAAAATACTCGTACGTCGGCATAGGATCCTATACTTAAGCTGGTGTCGAAATCACAGTCAAGCAGTGCGCGAATCACAAACAGGCACTTTGTTCCAATTGTGGGTTTCTGAACCTGCACCGCTTCGCTCATTATGCTGCGTTTCCCTGTTTCGGGCGCTGGATGAGCTCGATTTCATAACCTTCCGGGGCATCAACAAAAGCGAACCCTCCGCCATCCGATTTTACGATCGGCTCATCTGAATATTTTAGTCCTAAAGAGGCCAAGTGCTTCCCGAATTCAGTCAGGCTGTCCACTAGGAAGGCGAGATGCGTGAGGTCTGCCTGTACTTGCACGGGACCGCTGTTGGGAAAGTGACAGATTTCGATCAATTCCTCGCTTTCGGGAGCTTTAAGGAAAACCAGCTCGGAACCTCGAGGGGACTTGTGCCGCCTTACCTCCTCCAAGCCAAGGACCTCTTTATAAAAGCGAATGGTCTTTTCCAGATCATTTACTCGGTAGCGGGTGTGCAAAAGCTTGCGTGCCTTGTTCATGCCGGGAGCATAATATTGTTTGACCCCATGGCAAGTGCGGAACCCCCGCTTGCATCTGGCGGAAGCACGCGGAAATGATGGGTTACTTACGGAGTTGCACATTTGGCAACATTTGGTTAGCAATGTGCACAAATGAAGCGTTTGGCGTGGAAATCGTTGTATGGAGTGCTGCTCTTCACCCTGGTTCCCTCCTTGTACTCACAAATCGACGACTCGCGCCGTGAGCTGATCCAACTTGGGTACAACCAGCAGTTTGTGGGGCATGCTCCGCTTTCCGCCTATGCTTTCTATTTCCTGAACCAGCCAAACTTTTATCGTTCCAATGTCACGCTGCGCCTGGCGGTTGCTCCGGTTTATTTGGATTCGGAGGTTGGGTTCACCAGCTTCTTCGGACCTAACACCCATTTGGGAGTGGGGCTATCAGGTGGAGGCTATGCCGATAGCTATTCCGAAATCCGAGGCGGCAAATGGTGGCGCGAAGAGTCTTTCACAGGTCATGGCGGGGGTGCTTCCGTCGGCATTTATCACCTGTTTAACCCTGGGCAGCGGATACCGTTGTATGGAATCGTCCGCAATGAGCTTCACTATACGCTTTTCGAGCGTGATGAGGAGACCATGCCGAGCTTTATCCTGCCTAATGATCGATTGAATTACCATTTCCGAGCCGGGTTTAGGTGGGGTGGGCGAGAGCCAGTCATGACCCCGGCCTTGGCCATGGAACTTTCGGCCTGGTATGAGGGGCAATTCCGGACTGGCTCCGGCATCTACGGTTTTGGAGACCGCAAGGTGAACCCGGATTCGCACCTATTCTGGACAAGGGGATTAATTGCTTACACCTTCCCCGAGCGAAAAGACAACGTGGCTTTGAACCTCACCCTGGGTACTAGCTTGAACGTAGATCGCTTCAGCGCGTATCGGCTTGGGGGCGTGCTGCCCCTGGCTTCGGAATTCCCGCTTAGTCTACCTGGCTATTATTATCAGGAAATTAATGCAGAGCAGTTCGTTTTGCTTGGTGGCGCGTATACGTGGCAAATCAATGAACTATGGTCCTGGCTTTTCCAAGCTGCCACTGCTGGGGTGGACTATCCCCCAGGTTTGCAACAGCCGGGCCATTTCCATTCCGGGGTGGGCACCGGGGTCGGTTTTCGTTCTCCCAGCGGGGCTTCCCATGTGATCCTCAGCTATGGCTATGGGATCGACGCGCTTCGAACCCATGGCCGGGGCAGTCATAGCATAGGACTGCTCTTCCAGTTCGATTTCGAGCGTACTCCTTACCACATCTACGAGCCTGGTGAAAACCCGCTTCGCTCCCGGGGCCTTGAAAGGCTCTTCAATTTTGCCCACTGAGAATTGTCCCCGACGGCTCAGCCCGCAGTTTACGTAAAATAATTGTTTTCATGGCACCTTCAAAAAATGGAGGCCATGGCTTTGGCAAGCGACGGAATATGGATTACGAGTTCCGTTCCGGAGTGCTGTTTTTAAGAGGGACCCTTATGAAATGAAAAGGACGCAAATCCGCGTTCCTGAAATCCTCTCAATCGGGAGCATTAATACTGCACGGATAAAGCAGGATGCTTTGCCGGCTGATGCAGCAGCACCAGCATTGGCAGGATAAGTCGATAAAACCGATTTGCGATCAACTTTTCCCCCGCTTCGGTGGGATGCACTCCATCCCCCACATCCGCAGCCAGATTGAACCCCGAAGCGAGGTCAACGACCATCACTTGTGAACCTGGCCGGCTCAGTTGTGTTGCAAGAGGACCGATTTGAGAATTCAGTTCCGCGACTTGCGTCTCGTAACCAGCCATAGGCGTGAGTTTCGCCAGCAACACCTTCACATTGGGGTTCACGGAACGCAGCAGCATGACGATCATCTTCAACTGCATGATTGTGTTCTTTGACGGTCTGCCCTGCACCACGTCATTGGCCCCCAAATCCAACAACACGAGATCTGGCCGGGAGGCCCTCGTCCATCTGGTCACATTAGGAATCACCTGAGAGGTGGTCCAGCCGGTATGTCCCTCGTGGTTTTGATCAAAATCCGCAAAACGGGGGCTTCCAAAGCTCACACCTTGCTGTGAGCCTACAAAGTCGACACTCGCACCTGCCGTGGACAATTTCTTCCAGAGCCAATAGCGGTAGCTTGCCTGCCCATCCATGGAAGCGGTAATAGAATCGCCCAGTGGCATGATCCGAACCACTGCCTTGGCGTCACTCGCGGCTGCCAAACTTCCTGCGACAACGATTAGCGAGAAAGCATACCTCCACCTGCTTGCCATTTTAACCATGTTTAAAAGCCTTTTCATTAGCCAACTCCTTCCAGTGGGGAGCACGATACCTGAGCACCCCGCGCGCAAGCTCAGCCTATGATCTTTGCTAAATTCGTGAATAGGTTGTTGCCCGTAAAATGCCCCCAGTGCACACCGCAGCCTCTGTCATATTAATCGCTTTAAGAGATTACAAACGCAATCGGCTGCGTCCAAGCGCCGCTCCCTAAAAAATGAAAAACCTGTGTCCGGTTGGACACAGGTTCGTAAAGGGTCTTAAATTGCCGTTAGGCGAAAAGCTTTGTCACAGCTTTTGCTTTTACCAACTCACGAGGCTGCTTCAAATGATTGTAAACAATCGTTTCAGGATCAATCCCGAAGGAGTGATAAATGGAGGCCAGAAGTTCCATGGGGTGAACAGGATCTTCCGCCGGGCTGGAGCCGGTTTTGTCTGACTTGCCGTGCACATAGCCCCTCTTTGTGCCTGCGCCTGCGATACAAGCGGTATAACAATAAGGCCAGTGATCGCGCCCATCGGCGCTGTTTCCATTACCTGAGGTGGAGATGCCTTTTTGCGGGCTGCGACCAAACTCGCCAATGGCGACCACCAGGGTTTCCTGGAGCAAGCCCCGTTGATCCAAATCCTCGAACAGCGCCGCAAGGCCTGTGTCCAACATCGGCCCGGACTGGGTCTTCATCCGCTTGGTAAGGTCGACGTGGTGATCCCAGGAATGGTTATCGGAATTTGCTACCTTCGGCCAGACGACTTCGACAACGCGTGTGCCCGCTTCAATGAGCCGTCGGGCCAGCAAGCAGCTTTGGCCGAATGTATTTCGCCCGTAGCGGTCGCGCACTGCTTCAGGCTCCCGGCTCAGGTCAAAGGCATCTCGCGCCCGGCCGGATACAATCAGGTTCAATGCGCGCTGGTAATATTCGTCCAGGTTATAATTTGCGACGGCTTTCTCGATCTCCGGCATTGCATCATCGATCGACTCACGCAGCTTGGCTCGACGCTGGAGCCGCACGGAGAAGACTTCCGGCGGAAGCTTCAGGTCATCCACCTTCACCTTGTCCATCTTGGACATGTCCATGTCATCGCCTTCGGGGTAAAGGGTATACGGATCAAATGCTTTACCGAGGAATCCGGCAGTGCCGCCTTTGCCAACGACATTGCTCTCCTGGAGGGGGCGGGGGAGCATCACGAACGGGAGCATCGGTTCGGTAGTTGGCCGGAGCCGGATGATGTTCGAGCCAAAGTTCGGAAAATCTTTCGGCGTGGGCGGCTCCAACTGGCCGGATGGGCTTACCTTGTCGGTGGTGTAGCCTGTCATGATCTGGTAGATCGCGGCGGTATGATTGAACAAGCCGTTCGGCGTATAGCTCATCGACCGGATCATCGTGATCTTGTCATTCACCTTCGCCAGTTGCGGGAGGATCTCGGTGAACTTGGTGCCTGGAATCCTGGTTGAGATCGGGTTGAACACGCTCCGAATTTTGTCGGGCACGTTCTCCTTCGGATCCCACAAATCGAGGTGACTCGGGCCGCCCTGGAGGTAGACCATGATCATGTTCTTGGCTTTGCCCCAGCCCGGCCCGCCGCCCGCCGAAGCTTCCTTGCCGATCGCATTCAGCTTCAACATGGAGCCCAGGGTCAGGCCCAGGATGCTTGAGCTTCCGATGCGCAGCAAATCACGCCGCGTCATCTTCATGTTTGGATCGCACAGATCGCTGCAGGTTCCGCCAGGTATGTGAATCATAGATTGCCCTTTTGTTTCATGTTCTCCGTCGATCGTTTAATAATTAAATAAGAAAGCAGGGTTGTTGATGAGGGCCCAAGTCAAATCCTGGGCACCGGTCAGCCGTTTGTTGGTCAACTGGCTCGTGCTGGCTTTGGCATCCACCCGCAACTGTTCCAGCTTGGCATCGATTGGCAGGGGCTTGCTGACGCTGGCCAGGGTGTCCTTCATCTCCTTGAGCTTCGGATCTTCCGGCAAGGGCTGCCTGGCAGCAAACAGTTCCTGCTCCTTCTTGCGCAAATCAGAATCCTGCGTCCGGTAATAAGCGAGCAGTTCTTGCTTCTGCTCCGGAGTGCGGGCTTCCTCCTTGGCTTTCACAATCTTCGCCACGTTTTGGGGGAGGCCGAACTCCAGGGGCTGCTTCGATGTGGTGGCCCAGACCCGGAATCGCCCGATTGCATGCGCCTGGCTGAACTTTTGGCCAAGCGTAAAGCGCAGGGTAGTGCCTTTGTCGTCGCCGACCGGTTTCTCAAACTTGAAGAGAGCGGTGTGCGGCTGCCCGGCGGCGGTTCCCGCGATCGCCCAGCCTTTGCCGCCGACTTCATCCTTGCCATCGATGGCGTTGCTCACGTCGTAGTCGGTCTGGTTGAAATCCGCCTTGGCCTTCGCCAGCTTTAACGGCATGGCTGCCGTAGCATCCTTGCCTTTGGCACTCGCTTTGACACGGAGTTCGGTGAGGACGAAATTTGCGTCCGGGGACCGACCGGGGCCAAACTTTGGCAAGCTCTCGTCTGGCAGCACTTCCACCATCAGGCCCGTGATGTCTTTGAGGTCTGTGTCCACCGCAAAGCGGTAAGTATTATCGGCACCCTGGGGACCGGAGGCCAGCACGGACAAATCTTTAAGCTTGGTCAGTTTGGTTCCTTTATTGGCGGGCGTGAGGTCTTTCGGATCCAAAACAATCCAGGCGGTTTCAAGTCGATTACTTTCCAGTTTCTTTTCCCACGGAGAAATTTTTGATGCGAGCTGGGCATCGTAATCTTCAAGGGCCTTTTGGGCCTTGGTAACCGCCTCTTTGTGTTTGGCCTCTTCCTCATTACGCTTGGAAGCGGCGACCTTTTCATAATCCGCCAGCGCCTGCTTCGCTTTCTCGATCGCAGCCAGGCGGGCCTTTTCTTTTTGCTCAGTAATGGGGACCAGCTTCTTCTCGTAATCGGCGAGTTCCGTCGTCACTCTTTGATGTTCCTTTTCCATCAGCCCCAAGCTATGGAGGGCGGCGTTGATTTCCTTTTCTGTTGCAGGCCGATTCAGCACCTGCAGGAAGATTCGATTGATCAGTTTACGATCATCCTTTTCCGCTTCGACCATTTTAGCCAGGTCGTTTTTCGGATTGTTGATGGCCTCGGATATCGTCGGCCCGCTCAAAAGAGCCATCACAGATCCCAGGCGGATATCATTGCTCCGTTCGCATTCGCAAGCGCTTTCGCGGACGGGACGACCCAGATTCGCGAGCAGACCGCTGGGCACATCCAGCCCGGCATCAGGCAATTGGGAAGCCCGCGTGCCCGGCTTCACTCCCGGAATGGCAGGGGTGGATCCTGTGACCCTGAAGACGGCATCGAACAACACCTCGGCCGGCAAACGCCGAGGGACAGCATGGGAATAATTGATCTTGTCATCCTCATTCCATTTGTTGGGAGCGAAAGAAAGCTGGTAAGTCCGCGATTTGCAGATTGTGCGTATCAGATGCTGGACATCAAAGCCGTGCTTAATGAAATCCTGCGTTACAAATTCGAGCAGCTCCGGATTAGAGGCAGGATTGCCCGCGCGAATATCGTCGAGAGGCTCAATAATGCCCGTACCCAGAAGGTAGCCCCAGATACGGTTGACGTAGCTCATGGCGAAGTAACGATTGTCTTCCGACGTTAGCCATTCCGCCAATTCCTCGCGTCGGCTCGGCTTTTCTTTCTTGAGCTCAAATTTGGCAGGAAAGGGGAACTGCGGCGGGGCCACTTTGCCTGTTCGGTCGTGCTTCACATCACCCTTAGGCAGGTCTTCAACGATCTCGAACAGGGGCTTGGCACCCTCGACGGCCGAGCCGCCAATCGTCCGGTTGCCGCTCGCCTTCTCGTCCTTCTTCAAGCCAACCTGTGCGAAGTAGGCGGCGGTTTGGTAATACTGATCCTGGGTCCATCGCTCAAAAGGATGGTCATGGCATTTATTGCAATTGAAACGAGTGGCCAGAAATAAGTGAGTGGTGTTCTCCATTGTTTCCGCGGGGGTCCTCAGCACTTTATAATAAGAAGCTGCTGGATTTTCCTTGTTGGACCCGCTGGCAGTCAGGATTTTTTTTACGAACACGTTATAGGGCGTGTTTGTGGCGACCTCCTGCCGAATCCACTCATGGAACGCCCGCGCGCCTTCATCGCCCAGGAACTTGCGATTTACTTGCAAAAGATCCGCCCATTTGCTGGACCAATGTTCGACGTAATCCGAGCTGCCAATCAGTTTATCGATTATCTCCTCTCGTTTCAGCCTGGTGTCGCGCTTGTCAGAAACAAATCGAGCAACCTCATCCGGACTGGGCGGCAACCCGGTTAAGTCCAGGTATACGCGCCTGACAAATTCGTAATCGGAGCAAAGGCCGGACGGCTCTATTCTCATCCGCTTCCATTTGGCTGCCACGAGTTCATCTAGGTGGCTCCAAGAGGCGGGCTCCTTCCAAACGAAGCCGCTGCGATCTCCCATCACCGTCACTGTGGTGGCTACATAGGCTCCTTCATACCGAGCCATGATGGGTGCTTCGCCCCGACGGAGAGCAATCACCACACCTTTGGGATCGGTTGTGGCCACATCTGCATTGCCGGTTTCGATGAAAGCCTCCGCAGT
>JAQGOV010000356.1 GCA_028293425.1 Verrucomicrobiales bacterium | reverse complement strand
CCGCCATGGTCAACCGTTAACGACCCGGGAAGTAGCGCGCCTCAAAGCGCTGCGATTTTCGCACCTCCGTTGCGATCTCGATCTCGCAGGTTCGGCTTGGGCTCAAGAGCTGCAACGCGGAACCGATGCCTCGACTGCACTCGGCCTGCCGCTGTACCTCGGGCTTATCCTTGGGGAAAAGCCGGAGGAATTACTCCCAGCCTTGGCTGCGGAATTGCAACGCCTCAAACCCAATGTTTCGCTCTGGCTCGTCTTTAAACAGGGGGAGGAGTTCGCCGGAGAAAAATGGGTCCGGCTTGTGCGACAGCATCTGCAAGGCTACGCTCCCAGCGTCCTCTACGCCGCTGGCACTCTCGACTTCTTCACCGAGGTCAACCGGAACCGACCGTTGCCGGACAGCTCGGCTTTCCCCGTCTTCTCGTTGGCACCGCAGGTCCACGCCTTTGACAACATCACCATGATCGAAAACCTGACGGGCCAGGCGTACGATGCTGAAAGCGCCCGTGAATTCTCTTCCAGGCCCGTGGTGGTTTCCCCGGTGACCCTCAAAATTCGGGACCAGAAACGGGGCGTCCCCGGCCCGAACGGTGAAATGCCTTCGGATATCGACCGGCGGCAGCTCTCCCTCTTCGGCGCCGGTTGGACGTTGGGCAGCATCGCCCGGCTCGCCTCCACCGGAAATATTCACAGCATTTCATATTACGAGACCACCGGCTGGCGCGGGCTCATGGAGCTGGAAACCGGTTCCTTCGCCCCTGACAAATTCCCGTCCATTCCAGGAGCGGTCTTCCCCCTCTACCACATCTTTGCTGATATTGCCGAGTGGCCCATCAAGCAAATCTATCCGACCCTTTCCGACCACCCTCTCCAGGCCGAAGCCTTGACCTTATTTGATAACCGCGGCCGCCGCCGCATCCTCATCGCGAACCTTTTGGCCAAGCCCCAGGACATCAAAATCAAAACCGGCACCTGCAAAGCGCAGATCCGCTACCTAGACGAAACCAACGTCGAAGAAGCCATGACGAACCCCGAAGATT
This sequence comes from Verrucomicrobiales bacterium, assembly GCA_028293425.1. Lineage (GTDB taxonomy): Bacteria > Verrucomicrobiota > Verrucomicrobiia > Limisphaerales > JAQGOV01 > JAQGOV01. The sequence goes on along the minus strand of JAQGOV010000356.1, from coordinate 18,944 downwards.
TCCGCACGCAACAAGGAACGATACAGGAATCGGTTGCTGGAAAGGTCGAATTGAAGCTGCTGCCATATGCCATAGCGCGCGTAGATATTGAGTAATGCTCCTTCCTAAGCTTAAAAACAATCTCCCCCGGCCTCATCTCGCTGCTAATACGCAGAGCCTGTTCCTTCGCTGCCTCGATTTCCTCATGTTGAGGATCCATTTCCGAGATCCATCCGTGCTGATCCGTGGTTCAACGTCGCCGTTCTTCTGTCAAACGCTGCCAAACATGCCCTTGCCAAACCAGTCGAATGCCTCACTCCCCAATAATTTTCACCAGCACCCGCTTCCTCCGTCGGCCATCGAACTCGGCGTAGAAGATCTGTTCCCACGGTCCGAAATCGAGTTTGCCTTTGGTGATGGCCACGACGACTTCGCGTCCCATAATCTGCCGCTTCAAGTGCGCATCGGCGTTGTCCTCGCCGGTGCGGTTGTGCTGGTATTGGGAAATGGGCGCGTGCGGGGCCAGTTTTTCCAGCCACACTTCATAATCGTGTAGCAGGCCGCCCTCGGCATCATTGATGTAAACGCTGGCCGTGATGTGCATGGCGTTGACGAGGCAAAGCCCTTCCTTGACCCCGCTCTTTTGCACGAGTCCTTCAATGGTGTCCGTGATGTTGATAAACCCTCGTCGATTCGGGACTTCAAACCAGAGCTGTTCCGTTAGGCTTTTCATGCGAACCGTAATGCCAGAAACCGTCTGGAGCGGCAATGGTGATTCCTTACATCTGTAGTGCAGTCGACCCAAGCCGCGCATTCATGCGAAGATTTCTCAAATGAACAGGATGACGGGTCCGTTTGCTCGGTTCATCGAATGGGGTTGCGCCTTGCGAACTTGGCGTCATTGCGATCAGGTCCCAAAGCCGCTGCCTTTCTATGCGTTCTTGCTCCGAAGCTTTGCCTTGAACCGAAACTCAATCATCCCGAACGCATCCCTCCACCAAAGTCACAGGCTAAGTCCTAGCTTGTTGGCCCTTTTGCCCTGTCGTACTCGGCCAAAGCTTTCGGCATAAAGGCCTGCAGATCCTGAATTCTTCTCCCATGTGACGGATGCGTGGAAGTGAATTCAGGCGGCTGCGCTCCGCCGGTGTTGTTCATCCTTTCCCAGAAGGAGATCGCCTCACGCGGATCGTAACCGGCCCGGGCCATGTAGAGCAGCCCCATTTCATCCGCTTCGGTTTCATGCTCTCGGCTGAAGGGCAGAATCAGGCCATACTGTGCGCCGGCTCCCAGGGCGGCCATGAGGGATTGGCGTTGCTGTGGATCCATGTTGCTCATGGAAAAATTGGCTCCCATCATGACGGTTTGCGCCAGACTGGTTCGCAATAACCGTTGTGACCCATGCCTGGCCACGGCATGGGCCATTTCGTGCCCCATCACTGCTGCCAGAGCTGCTTCGGTTTTGGTGTAGGGGAGGATGCCGGTAAAGACCACGATCTTGCCGCCGGGCAGGCAAAAGGCATTAGCCTGCTGGTTTCGCACGAGGCTCACCTGCCATTTAAACTCGCGCGCGGCCTGGCCGGTGGCAGGCGCCAGGCGTTCCGCCACTCGCACCACCATGTCGTGTTCTGGACCACCCGGTACCACTTCCGACTGCGACAACACTTCGCGGTAGCTTTGCAATCCGAGCTGTTCTTCCTGCTCGGACGACATCGCCACCCGCGTGGTATGTCCCGTTTCCGGGTTGGTGATCTTTTCCGCCCCGCAATATTTGAACCCGGCGAGCATGCCGGCCAGGAGCAGGGGCCAGAAAACAAAATGGCCACGACGGCTGGTCGGGTTCATTTGCGCCGGCGGATCAGAAGCCCGATCAACACGGCAACGCCTGCTGCGATGCCGATTGATGTATACGGGTTATTCCGCACGAACTCGCCGGCCGCTTTGGCTTGCCTGGCAGTCGCATCGCGCAGGTTGTTGCAAACCTCCTTGCCTTGTTCCAGGGCATTGCCAAGTTGGTCGCGTGCGCCGGCAAAACGGTCGGACGCAGTATCCATCGTGGAAGCGACCATGTCGCCGGCGTCATCGGTTAAGGTGTTCAGGTCTTCGCTTTTTGCATTGTGGCGTTTACTCATAAATACTTGATTTCTTTGTTACGTTGCCTTGAGTGAATCAGCTTTTGGTTCGGACGAACAATAGGGCGTGGTGCCCAAAAGCCTGACGATGGATAGGGTCCCGTTACCTGCCTGGGTCCGTGATGCGCGTCAGCTTCAGCGAGGCCTTGTCGAACCACGCCTCGCCATTTCCAAATGCTTCACAAATAATATCGAGGTCCGCCACGGGTTGTCGCAGATCAATTTCGCAGGCGAGGTCTGTCCAATTGGTCCCAGCGGTGACGGGAAGCGGTTCATAAACCATGTTGCCCGTTTCACCGCCGGGGCGGTAATCCGCGCGGCGGCGCGTGTCCCAGCCCCAATCCAAGCCGGCCGGACGCTTACGCTCACTCCGCACGCGCAAACCTGCCGTCACATGGTTGGTCACACCCGGGGCGGCCAAAGGCACCGCGCGGACCCGTCCTTTTAAAAGGTAGCGGCCTTCTTCGATCCAGATGGGAGCTACCCACGCGCCGGTGGAACCGATGCTGGTCCGCACCACCATGGAGGCGGGGTTCGTCGGCTGCAGGAAAACGGGGGTGCCAGACATTAACCGGTTGGTCCATGCTCCGAGAACGTATGGTTCGCCTACTTTGAGCGGCCTAAGATTTGTGATGCTCCCAAGCTGTTGGTCGATGGAGTTGAGGCGATTGGTCATCAGCGTTAGCCAGGCAGTCACGGCGGCAGTATAAGTCGGCGGAGCGCTGCCATTGGTGAGGCCGGCCTCTCGGGACAGGGCGGTGCCTACTTGCGCGGACAACTCCGCGGCTCTTTTGCCGATGACTTCGGGCTTGAAAAAGGCGCTGCGGAATTCCTTGATGCGTTCCAAAACGCGTCGCCGGCCTTCCGGCAGCGAAAGCACGCTCCTTGAAACAATCGCATCTCCACCGGCCAGCACCGGCGCGTCCGGAATCGTGAAGGTTTGGTCCATGCCATGGGGCAGAAAAACAAACCGTTCCTGTCGGCGATCGTGGAAAATCCGGTAGTTGTTTGCATGCAAGGCATAACCATCCCCGTTCCAGACCAGCATATCGAGGGCGATGAGGCGCGTAAAGCGATCCATATCCAGCACCGATTCCAGCCTGGCCTGCCGTTTCGCGGGGTTGGGCTCCTTCGCGGCGGAGAGGAGTTTTGAAATGGTCAATTTATGGCCGTTGGTTTTCCCATAAGCCACGTCGAGCGGATGATCGATATCGGTGAGGAAAGGCCCTTCGTAGAGTGGTCCTCGCGCGTCGGAAAAATGACGTTCGATGAACTGGCGGTTCCAACCTTCCAACATGACAAAGAGCCCCAGCTTACGGCCGTTCATCTCTGCTGTGATGTAGCCCGCGCGAGGCACAGGCACTCCGCCGCGCGTATAAAGTTCGCGCGCAATCTTTTCGCTCAGCCGGGTGGGGTCCTGCGGAGAACCATTGAGCGAGATCTTTTCGAGTCCATGAAACCGCTGCCGTGGGACATGTTTGGAGAAGTTCAGCGTGAACGAGGGCAAATCATCCACCGGCCGGAAACTGGCGCTCCCTTTCAGGTGCAGGGCCACATTGGTCCACACGGTTCCTTCTTCGCGCACGGTGCATTTCACCTCGGACCGCTCCGAGCGTTGCGCTCCTTGTTGAAAAGCATACTTCCGGAGAAGTGCCATGGATCCCTCCGGCACCTCAACCTTCAGGTGGCGGATCACCTGGTTGGTGAACAGATCATCGCCAGCGCCGCTGCCGGGAGCGGCAGGAGCGAGTGGAACAAAGCAAACGAGGCTGAATGCAATTAAGACGGGACAGCGGAACATCCCATCGGTTTACAGCTTGCACCCCACAATCTCAATCCCAATTTATCGCTGCAAGGGATCAGGACCAAAACGGTTTTCCCCGGTGGTTCCCGGAAGGCAGCCCAACTCAACCAGCACCCAAACAAACCCGATGCAAGGCACAAGATTGATCAGGACCCACCACCCGGATTTATCACGATCATGCCAGCGTCTGATTTGTACCATGATGGCCACAACTATGAGCGGTAGCATCAGCAGCCCAAGGACACCTCTGATCGCAGCTGAGCCGGAATTTTTGCTTATGAATCCGACGATCGCGGCCGCGATATAAAAAATGGCGAAAAATTTCCAGAACGTGGACCTGGGGATTCTGCCTTCGGTTGAGAACAATTCATTCATAGTTGATAATATTGAGTCGAAAAGCCCTGTTACCTGTTGGGTTTGATTAAACGTTGGCTCACTCGCCTCGACAAAAGCTGAATCAGGAATCTTTGTCGAGGGCAAAACCAGAAAACGGTCGAACGGCCAAAACTACTGATTGACGCCACGCGTGCTCTGCCTAGGCTTTCTACCATGAACCACCATAGAAGGAATGCTCTCCGCCGCAAAGCATCTGCCACGTTCTTCGCTATTTGCCTGCTCGCTGCGCTTAGGGACGTGCGTGCTGCCGATTGGCCGTCATTTCGCGGACCGGATGGCCTTGGCATCACCTCCGAAAAAAGCCTCCCCGTGGAGTGGAGCAAGGAGAAGAACATCACATGGAAACTGGCTCTCCCCGGCAAAGGCGCATCCTCTCCCATTATTGTGGGTGATAGAGTTTATATGACTGCGCAAACGGAGGACAACGGACTGCACGTCCTTGCGATTGACCGCAAGAAAGGCGAACTCCTTTGGGACCAGGAGATTGAGCGCGGCAAGCTTCACGCCAATAACCTGCATAACATGGCTACGCCCACGCCGGTCTCGGACGGCAAACTCGTTTGGGCAATGTTCGGCACTGGGGACCTCGTTTGCCTCGACCGTGCCGGCAAGGTGCAATGGAAACGCAACCTGGTGAAAGAATACGGCGTTTATAAGACCAACCATGGTTATGGCTCCTCTCCGATGCTGGATGACGGCAAGCTGTTCATCGTTTGCATGCACCAGGGGCCGTCCTATGTGCTCGCGCTCGATGGCAAGTCTGGGAAGAGCCTTTGGAAAGAAGACCGCAACCTCGAAGCCAAGGAGGAAGCGCAGGATTCCTATTCCAGCCCGATTTTCCTCCGAGCCAAAGGCCGCACTCAGCTTGTGCTGGAGGGTGCCGAAATGGTTACGGCTTATGATCCCGCCAAAGGTAACCTGCTGTGGAGCAGCGGCGGCTTGAAAGTACCGCATCCGTACGGCCGAACTATCTCCGGTCTTGCAGCAGGCGAGGGGACGGTGATCGCCGTGGCCTCTGGCTTCCAGAACCGCGGTTATACGGTCGCCTTGAAAGCCGATGCCAAGAGCGACACGGATCGCAAGCTTTGGACCCAGACCAAATACGCGCCTGATTGCCCGACCCCCATTATTTACCAGGGCAAGGTGTTCATGATCCGCGATGATGGCAATGCCTCCTGCCTTGATCTCAAAACCGGCGAGCCTTTGTGGCAGGAGCGCCTGTTCAGCTCGAATGTTAAGGTGTCGCCCGTCGCTGGGGATGGTAAAGTTTACTTCCTGAGCGGGCAGGGCAACTGCACCGTTGTTAAAGCGGGGGACAAGTTCGAGGTGCTTTCAAAGAACGATCTGAACGAGTCCACGCTTACCACACCTGCCATCAGCCGCGGACAGATCTTTTTGCGGACGGACAAAGGTCTTTATTGCGTGGGTCGATAAGCAGGCAAATCGCGGGGAAGAGCGACTGTGATGTTGCGCGCGGTTCTTGACACCAACGTTTTGGTTGCCGCTTTGCGTTCACAACGCGGAGCGTCATACGAGTTGCTGAGGCTCTGGAGGCAAGAGCAATGGAAATTGGTTTTGAGCAACACGCTCGTTACCGAATATGAAGAAATCCTGCGACGCGAGGCATCCTCGTTGTAACTGCGGTTATCGGATATCCAAAGCCTTCTGGATGCGCTGTGCGTACATGCGGAACGCCCGGTGCTGTTGGATCGTCCCCTTCCATTGCTGAGCGATCCCGACGATGAAACACTGGTGCACTTGGCTGTTGCTGCTAGGGTGCGATATCTGATCACACATAATATCAGGCATTTGGAACCGGCCCGAACCCTCGGTATGAGGTCGTGACACCCGCGAATTTTCTGTGCATATTAAGAGCAGCGACATGAAAACAATACAGGCTCAAATTCCTGATTTTCTCGCGCAACTGGCGGCGGAGGTAGCCGAGCGGGAGAAAGTCTCCCTGGATCAAATTATCGCTTTAGCCTTAGCCTCCCAATTATCCGCATGGAAAGTTCGGGACGATTTTTCAGTCAGAGCTCAACGCGGGAAACTGGAGGACTTTGATCGCTTGATGGCCCATGTTCCGGATGTCGCACCCGTTCCCGGTGACGAATTGCCCGAAGGTTACCTTCCTGTCAGCACAAAGCCTGCAAAGTAGAAAGTCAGGTTCGTCTGAAACTTGGGATTGACGCTTTTGGCTTTTCGCACCTAGCTTCGTTCATGGCTCAAGGTAACTGTTTTAACATCAAACCTTGTGGACTCCTTCCGCTGACCTTCTGGATACTCGCTGGGTGCACAACGGGGGCCTCCGCTGCCGACAAACCGCTCGACAGGAAAGAAGTTTTGCCTCCGCGCGTGGAAGTCGTGGCCAATGGCGAATCCAAAACCAAACCCGGCGAGTGCCGAGCCATCCTGGTTGGCCCTGGCGTCAATCAGCCGGATCCGTTTCCCGGCTATGGCGGCTTTATCGGCTGGGAATCTCCAGTCCGCCTAAAGAACGGCACCTGGATGGTTGGTTTCAATGCAGGCTATTGGCATGCATCTCCGCCGACTCCGCTTCGCTATTCCGCCAAGAGCCTGGCTGAATACCGCAAAATGGGCCTGCCCGCCGATATTGTTGCACCTACGGGCGGACGCGCCATGATCATCCGGTCCACTGACGAAGGCAAAACATGGAGCAAGCCCGAAACGCTCATCGATACGCCGGAGGACGACCGCCACCCGGCATTTGTTGAACTTGCGGACGGCACAATTCTTTGTTCCTTTTTCAGTTATCCTGGCGAGCCAGAAAACGGTGACCTGACCAAACAGCCGGACCTCGCCGCTCGCGTTCACTTCATCCGCTCCTTTGATGGCGGCAAAACTTGGGAGAATAAACCAACTCTTCTCCAAACTCCGTTCCTTTATGATGAAACGGACGGTCCGCTCCTCCGGCTCAAGGATGGTACCATCATGGTTGCTGACAATGGCAGGCCCAAAACCGGTCGACCGGACCAGGCGGCCTTTTTGCGCTCCACGGACGCAGGCAAAACCTGGGAATTGCTCTCAACTGTGAAGGCCGCACACGATTTGCAGGAAGTGACTGTCGCAGAGTTGCCCAATGGCCGTTTGGTGATGATGGCTCGCGCCGAGGGCGATATTTCGTGGTCAAGCGATCATGGTCGCACCTGGACCGTTCCGGTCACTTTCGGGTTCAGAATGTTTGCACCTAGCCTGTATGTCCTGCGCGACGGTACCCTGGTTTGCCTTCACGGTTCGTATGCCCCGGGCCATGGCGGGCTGCGCGTGATCTTCAGTACTGATGGAGGACAAACCTGGGTCGCCCCTGCGAAAGATCACGGTTTCCTCGTGGATAATAGCTACGGTTACGGCAAGGCCATGGAGCTCCCGGATGGCTCTCTTTTCGTGACTTATCTTGCGACGGGTGGGCATCGCACACAGGACGCCCAGCAGAACGCCATCCGCTGCATTCGCGTCCGTATCCGGCTGGACCATTCCGGAATCGAACTTCTTCCCGCCCCGAATCGCTGACAGGCCGTTCGCTGGCTGATAATACGGTTCGGACAAGATTATCCGGATCGGTTGGAAGCTTTCTCCGTCTAATCTTCAACGACTCAGCGAAAATGAGGCTCGTTGGTTATGAAAACGCTTAATATTGTCGGTTTTGCAGTGGTTCTGGGTGTTCTCGTTTGGCTTGGTGTTAACCAGCAGCGCACCAATCGAAACCTTCGGGTGCTGCTTGCCGAGCACCAGCGCTTGGCGCAATCCATCGCAAACCGGCCGGATTTGGCCCGGGCTCAGGCACATCCAGTCAACCAAGGGAACACGATCGCCAATACTCAGCCGTCCTCTACGTCACGGTTGCTGTCGGCGAATGGGAACCCGGATATTTCTTACCAGGTTGTCCGCCCGAGCGGCTTGGTTCCGGGCAGCCGCCTCTATACAGGAAACGATGTTGGTGGCAATGAGCCTTCCACCCTCCTTTCCAGTCACTCGCCTGACGGTAAACTGCTGACCCGCTCCTGGGGTCCTGAACAAGTGGTTGGTGCGCCTAACAGCATGCAGGCCGGGGACCAGACCACGGCGTGGGCGCAATACACGTCCCAGGGAGGTGCAGGAGAGTGGCTCCATGTCACCTTCGAAAAGTCTGTGGATATTGCGGAAGTCATCGTGCGCGAAACTTATAATCCGGGTGCCATTTCAAAGGTGACCGCCCTCTTGCCGAACGGCCAGGAAACCATCATCTGGGAAGGCACCGAACCGAGTGTTCAGGCACCGGTGGATATGTCCTTCCCTACTACGCAGAAGGTGGAAGCAAACTCTGTAAGAATTTGCCTCGACCGCCGCCGTGTCCCTGGGTGGAACGAGATCGATGCAGTGGAACTGGTTGGTCGCGATGGGACCCGCCAATGGGCCAAATCGGCCGACGTCAGCAGCGCCTACTCTATTTCTCCGGGGAACACGGTGTCTGTGCCACAACAAACGTTTATCGAGTTCGAGACTGTACCGGCGTCTCCTGTAGAAAACCGAGATACCTTACGGAGGTAACTACTGGGTCTTCTCAAGGCTGCTGCTTCCTTTACGCAAATGCTCATCAAACCAATCGTTAAAGGAGGCAAAGTCCGCGGTCCAATCCTTCCAGCCATGGGCTCCGCCACTTTTCACTGTCAGCTTCGCCTCAGCACCGACCTTCTGGCTGGCGGCGACAAACGATTCTGATTGTTGAATCGGTACCAAGGTGTCCACGTCGCCATGAATAATGAGCGTAGGCGCTTGGTTGGAATGGACAAAATAAATGGGCGAGATTTGTCTGCCCAGTTTTTCGCGGCCTTCCGCGGTTTCAGAAGCGGCACCGAATGCCGGTTGGAAGCTCTTCAAAATTCCAAAGCCGACCGCGTTTGTCCCGACATGACCATAGTTCAGAAAATCCGTGGGCGGAAAGAAGCAGGCAACACACTGCACGGCGCTGCTGACGCGGTCGACCGGGTCCTTGGCGTCCGGTTTGCCTGGCCCCCCCTGCGTGCCGAGCGTCAGTGAGAGGTGCCCGCCAGCGCTGCCACCCGTCACACCGATGTGGTCCGGATGGATTCCGAATTTCTTGGCGTTGTACCGAATGAAGCGTACGGCCCGGTGCATGTCCTGGACGATTTCAGGAATTTGGAATTTCGGCTGCGAACCATGCACCACGGCGAAAACCGTATAGCCACGCTCCATGAAGGTTTCGTAAACCGTGGGCGCGATCGCTTCCTTGGACGAAAACCATCCTCCGCTCACGACGAAAATAATTCCCAAGCCATTCGGCTTCTCCGGTTGGAAAACGTCCATCGTGAGCGCCACGCCTGGCTTGCGCCCATAAATAACATCTTCCGTGCGTTTAAAATGGACGTTGGTTGCGCCCGGCGCGCTGAAAACCAGGAAGAGGAGGCAGCTCAGAGTGGCAAACAGTTTCATAGGTTCCCGAAAGAATCCCGCAGCAATCAAAAGTTGAAAAGGCAAATATGCTGTATTAATAACTGCGGCCTACTTCCCTTTTGGAAAGCTGAGCGAGAGTGCCACCGCGGTGCGGCGCTGGGTTTTGGGATCCAAGTTGAGGAGCAGCAAGCCATTGCCGTTGGACATTTGAAGTCTGAGGCCTGCATCCAAATTTGTTTCCAGTGAGGATACACTGAAGGCAGGAATTCCAGTGTGCTGAGTTTCCGTCTGGATGAAACGAGCGTAGAGATCCGTTCTTTCCGGATGGCCGTAGGCAAGGATGCTCACCCCTGTGTTGTCGGATTGCATGCTACATCCCACGCCAGATGAGGTGCTGATACGGGGCCTGGAGAGCATCTGGCTTCCCGGTAACTGTTTTATTCTGTCTGTGACCACAGCCAGGTCGGAGTTGGCCAGAATCCAGACCTGCAGTCCATTGGTATCGGCAAAACTCGGCTGTTCAAGTGGGAACCCCGGCAGCCGAGTGCCTGGAAGCTCCGGGCAATCCATCACCGTAATGACCATGTCGATCCGCTTTGGCCTCCCCACAATAACTTCGCGCAGCTTCCAGGCCCATCCCCACCCAGGCTTCATCGGCACAAAGCGTTCAAAGAGCGTCGGTCCGTCCTTCGGAAAGCTACCGTGAAGCAGCACCACAGGTGGTGGCAATGGGGCGGTCGGAGGCAGGAGCAGAAACAATCCCGCCGCAACGAGCACGAGCAAAAGGATTACCGCTGCCCTGGTGAGATTCGAACCAGCTTGCGACTGCGTCTTCGATGGCTTCGCTGCCGTTGATTGTAGATCTTCCACCTTCATAAAACTCCGAACCCGCTTCTTAGTTGCTGGTTCAAAGTCAGTGCATGCGGTCTCAGGGCGGTGACTTCGGGCGGTCCCTCATTTTCTTAACTAACACGTTCAACGTCCGCCGATTAGAGACCGTCTCTGGAACATTTTGGTTTACACGGCAGGGCTTGGGAGTCGTAAATGGTTCATCGACAGGCATGGGGTCCCTCGCCTACTCGTTCGCGGAGGAACTGCCTCCTCCTGTTTGAGATGGATCTCATGTATAAATTGCGCTGGCCAAAGTCTCTTGTGTTGCCGCTTTCTGCTCATCCATGGTTTGGATCTGTCCGAAGCCGCCTGCTCCTGCTGGTGGCAATCCTCACCTGCGCTGCCTTGGCTTTAGGGGGCCTCCTTGTGCGGGAAGCCAAGCGCGGCGAGCGGAGCGCTATTGCCCAGCAGTTGCGGGTCACAGCCCGAGCGCTCTCGTCGGCGGTGGATCTGCAAATTGGCCAATCCGAAATGGTCCTGAAGTCGCTGGCCACGTCGTCTCACCTCCAAACTCCCGATTTTGATGCTTTCGATGCCGCCGCGCGCTCTGTCGCGCAGGGGAACAGGATGTGGATCACACTGGCAGATCGGGCGGGCAACCAACTGGTGAATACCCGAGTCCCGCGCGGGACTTTGTTGCAGCCTTATAAGGTGACGGCAGAAGTGAACGCAGCCATGGAAAGGGGAGAAACTTATGTTTCTGACATGACTCTTGGCCCAGTGCACCGTGGCCCCATTCTTTACGTCGCTCGCCCTGTCGCTCAGGGGCGATATATTTTGACGCTTGTGATGGACCCTGCTGTTTTTGGCGAGGCACTGGCCGTGCGTCGCCTCGTTCCGGGGGGCACCGTGGCAATTGTGGACCGGCAGGGAATTCTGGCGGCCCGCAACCGCAGCCCCGAAAAGTTTGTCGGCCAGAAGGCGAACCCAGATATAATCAAAGCCTTCGCGGAAGACCCTGAAAACGTCATGGAAAGTGTCACTCTTGATCAAATCGCGGTGTTAACGGCTTTCAGGCGGACGCAGTACGGATGGACGGTGGTGGTTGCCCTGCCGCAAAGTGAGTTATACGAATCGATTCGGAAGCTGAGTGCGCTGGCATTGGCTTGCTCGGGCGCTCTCCTGGGTATAACCGTTCTTGTGGCGGCTTGGATAGGGCGCGGCGTGGTCAAAGCAGTCCGGACACTGGTGAGTGACTCCGAGGCGATGGCTAAGGGAGCCACGCTTTCTACCCTCCCCACCGGGTTGGCCGAAACGGACCTGGTGGCCGGTGCGATGCGCCGGAGCGCCCGGCAGTTGAGGGAGCGAGCTGACGAGAGAGATCGTGCGGAAGAGGCTTTGCGGCTCGCCCGGGATGAGCTGGAGCAAAAGGTTATCGAGCGCACCGCATCCCTTCAAGAAACCGCGCAACACCTCGAGACATTCTGCTATTCTGTTGCTCACGATCTGCGCTCGCCTTTGCGTGCCCAGCAGGGTTTCGCCGAGGTGCTTCTCCAAGAGTATCATGGAGTGCTCGACGAGAATGGGCGCGATTACCTGACGAGAATCAGCCGTTCTGCGAACCGGCTGGACGTGCTGGTGAATGATCTTCTCGCTTACACACGCATAACCCGCAGCGATCTGAAGTTTGCGAGCGTGCAACTTGGCAAAACCCTTTCAGAAGCACAGGCAAGCCTCGCCGAGCAAATAACGGTCCAGAAAGCAATTCTTACCTCGGGAGAATTGGGAGCCGTCGAGGCGCATGAGGCCACTCTTGGCCTGGTGCTCGCCAACCTTATCAGTAACGCTTTGAAATTCGTCGCTCCCGGAATCGCTCCGCGGATCCACGTAAGAGCCGAGCCGCGGAGAAAATTCCTCCGCGTCTGGGTTGAAGACAATGGAATTGGCATCAGCGCCGAATACACAACCAGGATCTTTGGCGTTTTCGAGCGTTTGCATACAGCCAAAGAATATCCCGGGACGGGTATAGGGTTGGCGATAGTGAAAAAAGGTGTCGAGCGGATGGGAGGCCAGGTGGGGGTTGAGTCGGAACCCGGGATAGGCAGCCGCTTCTGGTTTGAATTACCCAAGGCCGGCTAAGCGGGCCTCATTTTGCATACCTGGCAGATGATCCTGAATCGGAGTTTTCTATGTCTGCGCAACAGCGAATTCAGGATTGTGTTTTTTAATCCTTGGGAACTTTTTCCTCAATATGGTTCGCTTCCTGGGCTGTTAAGGCGAGGAACGTTTTTTCCAGGGCGCCTGCTTTGCCGCTCTTGTCACGCAATTGATCGGGGGTGCCTATGGCCACCACTTGCCCCCGGTGAATGATGGCAATCCGGTCCGCCATTTCTTCGGCGACGCTGAGTTGATGGGTGGACAGAAACACGGTCATCCCCTGCTGGCTCCGTTCTTTCAGTGTGTCTTTTACCACCCGGGCATGGAAAGGATCGAGCCCCACCATGGGTTCATCGATCACGAACACTTCAGGCTCATGGAGCAAGGCGGAAACAATTGCCACGCGTTGCCGTGTGCCGTGGGAAAGACCTTCGATCGGTTTATTAGTATAGGGTTCAAGGTTGAACCGGCCGATCAATTCGGAAGCCGATTTGTGGATCCGACTGTCTTCCATGCGGAAGATTTGGCCTGTGAACCGGAAAAATTCCCAAGGGGTGAGCTTATCATAGAGGAATGGAAAATCGGGCACGTAGGCCAGCCGCTTGCGGACCTCCAACGGTTGGAGCTGGACATCGTAACCTGCGACCTTGGCTGTTCCCGAAGTTGGCTTGATCAGCCCCGCGATGACCTTGATGGTCGTTGTTTTACCGGCGGCGTTCGGCCCAAGCACGGCAAAGAACTCGCCCTTGCCAACAGTGAGGCTAAGGTCATTCACCGCGACGAGGTCGCCGAACTTTTTCACAATGTGGCTGAGCTCAATCATTCTTTACAAATTCAGCAACACATCATTCGCCAAAACAATTTCGTCGGGAAGCTCAATGCGCAGGATTTCACCAACCCGGCTGACGAAAACAATTATCGGGAACGAATCGAGCACCCTGGTTTGCAGTCGATAGACACGCATGAAAGTGCCTCCGACCTTCAGCTTATCTTCACGGGCATCCCATTTCAGGCTCAGGCGGGAAGAACCGCCGGGTTTGGGGTTCAGGACCGAAAGGTTGGTGGAGCTGTTAAAAGGAAGCCCGATCGCCCCGGCCAGCGACGGCAGAAGCGGGCCGCCCAGGGAATGCAAAATGCGGTCTGGATGCAGCAGGTCTTCAAAGGTAAACGAGCGCTCGGTTTTCGTTGCGCCGTCATCCATCCGAACCTGAAGGGTTTTTTCGCTCGCCGTGGAGCTTACCTGGAGGGTAGCCGGCCGCAGCGCCACGTGCAGATTGAACTTCTCCCATACCAGGTTGGTGGACAACCGAAGATCGAAGCCAAAACGGAGCCGAGTCAGCTCATCCAGGGTGACATTTCCGTTCGCGTCAATCGTGTAGCTGGTGAGTTCCTCCACCATCCCCTCCGGTGGGACTTCATCCGTCATGAGCCTGCCAATTGTCGATTCCTGGCCGACTGCCGGCGACCATTGGCATGTGCCAACTTTTTTGCCGTGGTGGCGAATTTCAAGAAACGAATTATCGGGCGAAGTCAGAATTTTTTGAAAGACCAGTTCAGCAGGAATAGCGCTGCGAACCTCGTTCTGCCCTCCGAATTCAGAGCGGAACAGGAGGATGTTCATCACTACAAAGAAGATGACCACCGAAGCAAAGAGCGCGCGCGACCACATAGGTCATCATTTCGGCGGTATCACGAGAATTGCACCGTTCCTCATCTTATTCGCATTTACTCCCGGATTGGCGGCCTGCAGCGATTCCAGTTTGATGCCTTGAGCGCGAGCGATTGCCGCCAGCGTGTCGCCTTGCTTCACCGTGTAGCTTCGAGTCGGCCTGGTTCCGGTTGGAGGCAAAGGTGTCACGCGAGGCCCAGTCGTGTTGCTCGTGGCATTCGCGGGAATCAAGTTTCGCGGAAGGCTTGAACCCGTGTTTTGAGTGCGGCCCGTATTGGGGTTGGCAGTCAGACCAACATTACGAGGATTGGGAACCACCGCGACGTTATTGCCAGCTCCCCCCGGCTGTCCCTGGACGGTCTCAAGTTGTGCTTTCAAAAACTTATTCTCGTCCTTTAGCCGTTCCAAATCGCGTTGCATTGTCTGGTAAACAGGTGCCAGTGATTCGGATTTCACTAATTCCTGTTTGCACCCAGCCATCCGCATGCGGGCCTGATCTGATGGATGGCCAGTAGGTCTCAGATCCAGGCATCGCTTGTAATGGTACATGGCCGAGATGAGGTGATTTTCGTCTGCCTCATTGTGTGATTCGTAAAGCAAACCAAGTTCAAAATGTGCCAGACCCGAACGTGGGTTGACCTCAAGTGCCCGTTCAAATGCATCAATGGCGCCCCGGTAATCACGGGCAGTGATCCGCTCCCGGCCGACTATGAAATGAGGATTCTTCTGCTCATCCGTCGCCGCGCCAGCACCTCGATCACATCCGATGAGGATGATAAACAGGCCGGCGCTCAACAGGCACCAAATTAACCGTAATGACATGGTAACGAAGCTAAACAAAGCTGAGTGTGTGCGCAATGACGGGTTCGGTATTCCGTATCAAAACGCGATTAACTGGGGTTTTCATCAGGAATTTTTTGAATCGGATGAGGAGTTGGCGTTTCGATCGTTGGTCTCAAGGGCTCGTTGCCCATCATCTCCAGAGCTGAATCGGGAGCAACGGACGGTGGTTCCGTGGACTCAATTGCTTTCGCCCCTTCGGCGGAGGGGGCAGACTTTTCTGGAACCAAATCAGTGGCGAATGGACTGGCTGGTCCGATTTTCAGTTCTTTCTTGGGCAGTCCCATCGTGCTCGTCACGATGTACACCCAGCCAACCACAATATGAATCAACGATAGTGTAAACAGGCTGACCAGGTCGATGACCCCGAGCTTATAAGAAACAATTGCGGCGCTGAAAAGCAGAGCGCCAGGCATCAAAGCTGCCCCCGCCAAACGCCAACTGGCCCCCAGGTTTAAATCTTTCTTTTGGCTCCAGGCAAACAACCACACTGGCAGGAGATAGATTGTTGCCAAAACGTTCCAGCTCCCCAAAAGTGCAAAAAAAGACCCGACGGCTGCTATTGTGAGAAGGATTGGTTCCCAGGCATCCCACTGCGGCTCCAGTTCGGTGCGGTTGAAAAGAATATAAGAGCTCTTGGCAATGCTTGCGTAAGGAAGGTCAGTGCAGCCTGGCAATGAGCAAAATCGAACTTTATTTTTTTTGAATTGCACCAACAGGTCTGTCGTGAGGCCGGTGGTGCCCTGTTCTTCCGGATCCGCAGTGATGCCGAGCAGCCGGCTAAAACCGAGTGGTTCCGCCGGGTCGATAGGCGCTTTCAAGACATGGTTTTCGATCACACCCTCTGTTGGGAGATGCCGAATAGCCTCTCGGATTACTGGAAACCATCCCGTCCACAAAAACCAGACAATGCAAGCCGTTCCGAGCAGCGCAACCAGGACTTGGATAAAGAATAGATAACCCGACGAAGCAGCGGCAAACGCTGCTACCCCGCGCGGTGTGAACGGCTGCCAGGCCCGCGGACACTTCGGAGGCTCGGAGGATGTCGGGGCAGGCGATGTCACCATCCCCGCTGGCTGGGTCTCTGGTGTGGACTGGAATGGATTCAGCGAGGACACACCTTACGCGGCAGCGCCCGGTTTTGGAGGCTGCTGCTGATTTGGTGGTGGAACCACGAACAAGGTGATCGGATAACGCAGCTTCATGACGTCGTCTACCAGCACCTCAATATAATAGCTGCCAGCCTGGGCAAACTCCACGTTTTGGAAGAACGTGACCGTGGTCGCGTTGACGGCCGGATCCTTCATTTGGAATTTGACCTCGCTTTTGCGGAGCACCGTGGTCTGGTCAGGCCCTATCAGGCGCACGCTCTCGTTGAACTGGCCAATTCCAGCCGTCCAACGGTTGAAGATGCTCAGCTTGAACGCGGTAATGGGAAGCTGCGGAACACGGAGGAAATCTATCACCCCAATGAGAAAGAAATTGCCATTGGCTTCCTGGCGCACTTCTTCACAAATCAAGGAACACTGCAAATCGGGGAGAATTCGGGTTGGCTGCATAAAAATATATTTGGATCGTTCTGGAGCCCGTTTTCATTCTTTGCCGGGCGTGCTTGGTTTAGACTGCTTTTTCGGTCAACTGTTCGGCCGCGAGCACCGTATTTTGCATGAGCATTGCAATGGTCATGGGACCAACCCCGCCCGGGTTTGGAGTGATTTTACCAGCAATGGGCTGAATGGCCGCGAAATCAACATCACCCACCAGTTTGGAACCGCCTTTGGCCGCAGGATCGTTCACGCGGTTGACTCCCACGTCAATCACGGTAGCTCCATGCTTAACCATATCCGCCTTCACGAATTCCGCTACGCCCATGGCCGCGATCAGGATGTCTGCCCGTCGGCAGTGCTCAGCAATGTTTCGCGTGCGGGAATGGCAGATGGTAACGGTCGAATTTGCATGCTTTCCTTTCTGGCAAAGGATCGCAGCCATTGGTTTTCCTACAATGTCCCCACGGCCCAGAATCACCACTTCCACCCCTTCAGTGTTTACGCCGCTGCGAATGAGCAGTTGCTGCACGCCAGCCGGGGTGCAGGGGGCAAATCCGGAGGAATCACCGAGCATCAGCTTGCCCACATTCACCGGGTGAAAGCCGTCCACATCCTTCTCGGGCGAGACTGTGGAGTAAACGCGTGATGCCTGGATGTGCGAAGGCAACGGAGCCTGCACCAGGATCCCGTGAATGGCGGGGTCAACGTTCAGCTCCCGGATCAAGGTGAGCAGATCCGCCTCGCTGGTTTTCTCATCCAGCACGCGGGTTAGGGAGCGAATACCCAGCCGGGTGCTGGTTCGCTCCTTCATCCCTACGTAAACTTTGGATGCCGGATCCTCCCCGACGCGCACGAAAGCCAGGCCCGGCTGAATGCCACGCTGCTTGAGTTTCTCTATTCGCTGCGCCGTTTCAGCATGGATCTGCTCCGCGATTGCCCGTCCGTCAATGAGATTACTTGTTCCCATCGGTCGGAGCGGCAGGGCTGGAGGGCTCTTCGAGCTGCTCGAGGGTATCAACGGAGATCACCGGGGTATTGGGCCAGCGTTCATCAAGCAATTCTTCACCAGTTACGATGATATGCTTGCCGAAGAAATTCTTGAGCGACACGTTTGTGGAAGAGCTGTGCAGGTAATCAATAGGCTTGCCGTTCAGGTTTTCCAGCACAAAAAAGCTGGGTGCCTGGATGCTGACACTCCGGCGAACAATGCCTTCACGTGTCACGATGCGCTTGGCGTTGGGATCTTCGGCCGGTTCTTCCGGCCTGGTCAGCGCTTCAGGAGCCACCACGGGCGGAGTTGTGGGCGCGACAACCGGGGCTGGAATCACCGGCGGGGGCAATGGGGTTGGCGGCTGCACGATAGGAGCCGGATTAACCACAGCCACTTCAGGACCGGGCTTTACAGGTTCAACCTGGATCGGCGGTTGCGGATTGACTGGCGGCACAAAGGGAGGCGGAACAGGAACGACGGGAGGCCTCGATGTGTCATTCGCCGCAATCGTGGGTGGATTTGAGGTCGTAGTGGGCGAGGTGCTGGCAGGCGCTTTGGTCATTAAATGCGCGGCCACAAATCCGAAAGCTTCCTCGGGCGCTTCGATTTTGGTCCATTCGCCTTTGGTATCGATGGTCTTTACCACCGTTCCCTTTGGAACCCGGCCAATCACAGGATAATTCTCGCTCGGTCCGCTGCGCATGTTGAGCTGCTTTGGAACTACTGCTTTGGTGTTGGCGTTAATGAATGCAGTGTTGACCCAAACGGCACTCGAAACAGGCAAGGAGACCTTCAACCACTTGGCAGGTTCATCGGCCTTGGGGCTTTTGAGAGTGATTTCGTCCAGAACTTTGACCTTATCGTCCTTCTTCAACCGGGCAACCATTTCGCTATTGATAGAAGTGCGGCCACGGACGGTGACATTATTCTGGCGGGGCATAGCCATGTCGCCCTTGGCAGGTGCAACAGCCGGGGCTATCGGGGCATTGGATACTTTGCTGGCTGGTGATTTCTTGGAGCCCTTCGACTTCTTCGGCGTCTGGCTCAACGGAACCGTGTCCGGTGCTCCAGCAGGTTTTGGGGACGGGTCGAGTTGCTCATCCGCGAGGGCCTCCTGTGCCAGACAGCCGGTCGAGAGGGCGGCTGCAATCAACATCCACTGTTTCATTTTCATATTTTCGGGAGTAGA
>JAQGOV010000349.1 GCA_028293425.1 Verrucomicrobiales bacterium | reverse complement strand
GCGCCGGCATTGTATTGAAGACGCGGATCGGTGGGTTTCTCTTTCAAGGCGCGCTGGTATTCGCGCAGGGATGCTTCGTATTTGCCAGCCTGGTATTGCTTAAGCCCTTTGTCAGGGGAAGCGAAGGCGAAGCAGGGGATAATCAACGCGAGCAGAATGGCCATCGCTTTGCGCAACTCGGAGGTTGAGGCATTGGTCATGGCTTCGGTGCGGCGGACGGGTTTGCGATCCGGGATAAACATTTCAGCGATCAGGATGAGAATAACAAAGCCAAGGAACCATTGATACCGTTCATTGAAGCGCTGAACACGACGCGCGTTAAATTCGCCCTTGGGGAGAGGAGCCAGGCCCCTTTCATAGAGCAGGTCCATAGTGTTCGCCCCGCTCATGAGCATATAAAAGCCATGGGTCGCCTCCGCGATATCCTTTAGCAGCTTCTCATTCAGGTGGGATTTCACCACGTTCCCCTGATCGTCTTTGATGAAATCCACACGGCCCCTGGCGTCCGAAACCCGGAGCAGTTCGCCGCTTGGCGTGCCCACCCCGATGGTGAAAATGAGCATACCTTCCTTGGCGGCTGATTTCGCCACATCGAGCGCAGAGCCGTCGTGGTCTTCACCGTCCGTAAATAGGACGAGGATTTTGTGATTATCGCTCTTCTCCTTGAACGCAGTGCGCGCGGTTTCGATGGCTTCAGAAATCGCGGTGCCGCCCTGAGGGATAATGTTTACATCGAGCGCACTGACGCTTTGACGGAAAGCTTCGTCGTCGAAGGAAAGCGGGCATTGCAGGAAAGCGGAACCGGCAAAAGCGACGAGACCGACGCGGTCCGTTTTGGCCAGTTTCTTGAGATCCATGGCAGCGAGTTTCGCACGGTTGAGGCGATTCGGCTGAACATCCTCGGCGAGCATCGAGCGGGAGGTGTCGATGGCAACGATGATATCTAAGCCCCGCTGACGGGCTTCTTCCCAGGTAAATCCCCACTGTGGCCGGGCAAGGATAAACACGAGAAGGCCGGCGGCAACCACGAGCAACACCAGGCGCAGCTTTTGGCGCCGGGCGGAGATGCCAACGGTAAGCTGGGCCAGGAGGCGCGATTGGACGAACTGGGAGATTAATTGGCGGCGCTTATTCCAGGACCACCAAAGGAATGCCCCCAGCCCGGGGAGGAGCACCAAGAGCAACCAGAGAATTTTGGGGTGTTCGAATTTCACGGGAGTTTCCTCCAAACGGTGTGGCTGAGGATTACTTCGAGGAGAAACAGGAACATTCCGGGCAGGACGGCCCAGTGAAAGAGTTCATCCACTCGCACATACTTTTTTACCTCGGCTTCGGTTTTCTCCAGCTTATCAATGTCATCGTAGATGCGCTTGAGGGTTTCTGAATTATCGCCACGGAAATATTTCCCGTTGGTCTTTTCCGCGATCTTGGTGAGGGTATCTTCATCGATATCCACCTGCACCTGGTGATAGCGTTTGTAGCCGAAAGGATCGATGAAGGGCAGGCGGCCGTATCCCCGAGTGCCGATGCCGATGGTATAAACTTTGATTCCAAGGGCCAAGGCGGCTTCCGCGGCGGTCAAGGGGGGCACCTTGCCGGCGTTGTTTTGTCCATCGGTCATGAGGATGACAATTTTGCTTTTGGATTTGAGGTCGCGCAGCCGGTTGGAAGCGGCCGCCAATCCCGAACCAATCGCGGTGCCGTCTTCGATCGAGCCAGGGGAGCCAGCCAGGTTCAGGCGGTCCACGTTCGATGAGAGAAAATCATGATCGAGGGTGAGCGGGGCCGCGATGTAAGCCTTCCCGGCGAAGGCCACCAGCCCGATGCGATCATTGGGCCGCTTTTTGATGAACCGTTTGAGAACATCTTTCGCAACCGACAGACGATCCGCTTGCTTGCCGTCCACCATGAATCCCACATCCTCCGACGCCATGCTGGAAGAAAGGTCCAGGGCCACCACGATATCAACGCCACTGGCATTTATTTTGGTTTCGCTCTGAGTCAACTGAGGGCGGGCCATGGCAATAATAAACAGGGCCAGGGCTGCCCAGCGCAAAGCCGCGAGGATGCGGCCGGCGTGGGAGCGGTTCACGTTGGCTACACCTTTCACCAGTTGGACGGAGGAATAAAGGAAAGCTGATTGCTGGGCACGCCGGCCCTTCAACCAAGCCAGCACTGGCAGTAGCAGCAGCAGAAGAAGAAAATATGGATGAGCAAAGATCATCGCTTTGGCTTTGAGCTGGGGCGGACCGGCGACGGGGGTGACTCGTCGTCCGTTTCAAGAACAGGAGGCGAAGAGGGTAACGCAGCGGCTACAACCGTTGCCGGGACGGATGGTGGCGGTGATGATGGAACTGCCGTCGAAAGGCCAGCTCCGGCCATGGCACCAGAAACCACAGCCGGTTCAAGGTAGGTTTCCTCCACCAGGCGCAAGGCGGAATCATGCAATGCGCGCAGGTTTTCCTCCTCGGGCTCGAGGCGGGCGAATTTGACCAAATCGCAGCTTTGCAGGAATTGGACGAGGCCAATCTTCTGGTCCGGAGTTAAATGGTGGGTGGATTGCAGTTCGTAAAGGAATTCCTCGGTCGTTCGTTCTGGCGCATGGAAGCTGAAGCGTTCTTCGAGGTAAACCCGCAAGGTATCCGAAACGGCTGTGCAAAATGGTTTGGGATCCGAGATAAGCTGCAGGGCCGCCGCCAGCTTCTGCTTTGCGCGGACATGGGGCGGCACGATGGCCACGGGCTTGGGAGCGAGCAGCGTTTTACGCCACCTGCGGTAAGCCATTATGGCAGCCACCAAGGCCAGAACGGCGCCGCCTGCCCACCAGGCCCAGGCCCAATCGTTGGGCACCACCACGGGTGGTTTCGCTCCACGAATGTCATTCGTTGCCGTAGCTGTTGAGGCCTGCGGCGGAACGACAATGGCGGCGTTTTTGTTCGAAATCATCGATGATGGAGGCGCCGCTTTTCGCGGGTTTCAAAAAACCGGGCCAGCGGGATGGAATAAGACTGGTCGGTGCGCAGTTGAATGGAATCGATACGCGCGGACCGAAATAGCTTCGCCAATTCCTTTTGCGCTTCGGCCTGCCGCTTGGCAAAGGCAGCGAGCTTGCGAGCATCGCCGGTGTTGATCTCGAGCACCTCGCCCGTTTCCGCATCCTTGAGCACCAAACGGCCGAGCGGCGGCAATTCCATTTCATACCGATCCGTAACCTGCACCGCCACAAGGTCGTGGCGGCGATTGGCCTGGCGGAGGGCCGCATAGGAGGCCTGGCTGAGTGTGAGGCTGGAAGCGACTCCCGCGGCTTTGGGCCCGGCCCACGAGCCCGGCCCGGTTGGCTCCTGGAAATCCGAGATCACTACTGCAATCGCTTTGTGCGTGGCGACCCGGCTTAGGAAATCGAGAGCGGTCTTCAGATTGGTACCGCGCCGCTTTGGTTCGAAGAACAGAATTTCGCGAATGACCCGCAGAACGTGCCTACGGCCTTTGCGGGCGGGCATGAATTTTTCCACTTCATCCGTAAAGAGGATGAGGCCCACCTTGTCGTTGTTTCGAATGGCACTGAACGCCAGCACGGAAGCCACTTCGGCGGCCATCTCGCGTTTGGATTGTTCCACGGAGCCAAAAAGGCCGGACCCGCTGAGGTCCACAATGAGCATGAGGGTCAGTTCGCGTTCTTCGACGAACTTCTTCACGAACGGGTGATTCATCCGAGCGGTGACGTTCCAATCGATGGAACGCACTTCATCGCCCGGCTGATACTCGCGCACTTCCTCAAAGTTCATGCCCTGGCCCTTGAAGACGCTGTGGTATTGGCCACCGAGCGTTTCACTGACCAGGCGATTGGTGCGAAGCTCAATCTGCCGAATCTTCTTTAGAATCTCGCGAGGGATCATGGCACCGGCAGTTCGTCGAAAATCTTTTGGATGATCGTTTCACTCGTCTTTTCCTCAGCCTCGGCCTCATAGGTGACTGCGACGCGATGGCGAAGGACATCCATGCCAATGCTTTTCACGTCCTGGGGAGTGACATAGCCCCGGCCTTTGAGAAAGGCATAAGCTTTGGCAGCCAGAGTGAGGGCGATGGTGGCGCGGGGCGATGCTCCGAGCTGGATAAGGCCCTGCAACTGGATTTTGTAGTGACCCGGGTCGCGTGTGGCGCAGACGAGGTCCACGATGTAATCCTTCACCTTGTCATCGATATACATGTCGTTGAGCACCTGGCGGGCGGCCATGATCTGCTTGGGCTCCACCACGGACGAGGCCCCAGGCGGGGTATTGGTGCGGGCCATCAGGTCAAGGATCTGACGCTCTTCTTCCCGAGTAGGATAACCAATCTTGAGCTTAAGCATGAAGCGATCGACCTGGGCTTCGGGCAGGGGATAAGTGCCTTCCTGCTCGATCGGGTTTTGAGTGGCCAAAACGAGAAAGGGTTCCTCGATCTTGAA
>JAQGOV010000316.1 GCA_028293425.1 Verrucomicrobiales bacterium | reverse complement strand
CCTACTGAACTGAGCCGCTCAGTGGTGAAGCTTATTTCGGAGACCTTCGAGTTTCTTTCCGTCACTGTTTGGCTGGCTGGCCCGGATCGCACCTCGCTCCTTTTCGGCGCTTCCACCAATCTCACCTCCGCCCAAACTGCGGATGCGACCAGAGACGCGGGCGATGTTTGCGCGGTATTGACTGATATCCAGAACCTCGGCCGACCAGCGGTACTCGGAAAGGAAACAGCCAGCGTCGCAAATAATATTAGAGTGCTGAATCCGGAAACGTTTGAGAAGGGGGGGCAGCCCGTGTGTATTCCATTGCTTTCGGGCGGTGAAGCAGTTGGGCTCATTCTGGCCGCTGACCGCGTGAATGGCCGCCCGGTTTCGATCGAGGACCTTGACCTGCTCGGTTGCATTGCCAACCAAGTCGCTGGCAGTTTCCGGAACATGGAAATGGCTCAGAGCTTAATTCAGAACAAGGAGATCCAGGCCTTCCAAGCCATGTCGGCCTTCTTCGTGCACGACCTCAAGAACACGGCATCAACACTTTCGCTGATGCTGGACAACCTGAAGAAGCACTTCGGCAATCCGGAGTTTCGCGAGGATTGCCTACGCGGCCTCGGCCGGAGTGTCAGCCACATCGACGAACTGCTCAAGCGACTGGCCGACCTGCGTCATGAACTGGAACTCAAACCCGCCGACCTGGACCTCAACAGCCTGGTCTCCACCACGATTGAGTCACTGCCCAGCTTGAAACAAACGACCGTGGAGCAAAACCTCGGACAACTCCCGAAAGTCTCTGCCGACCCAGAGCAACTCCGGAAAGTAATCACCAATCTCCTCCTGAACGCCCGTGAGGCGGTGAACGGCGAAGGTCAAATCAAAATCAACACCACCCAGCAAGGTTCCTGGGCTCAATTGAGCATTTCGGACAACGGTTGCGGTATGACCCGTGACTTCATGGATCGCTCCCTTTTCCGTCCCTTCCAAAGCACCAAGAAAAACGGCTTGGGCATCGGGATGTTCCACACCAAAACCATTGTCGAAGCCCATCGCGGCCGCATCGAAGTCGAGAGCCAGCTCGGGCAGGGGACAACGTTTCGTGTCTTGCTCCCCGTGAAACGAGATTAACCACGCTCAACTCCTCCATAAAGACAGCGCGCGGCATGGCCCGACTTGGAGTTTGCTTTTCGGCCCTAAACTAAAACATAATAGTTCGCCCAAATATGGCTAAAAAAGCGTTGATCACAGGAATTACCGGCCAAGATGGCTCTTACCTGGCAGAATTGCTCCTCTCCAAAGGTTATGAAGTGCATGGCATTATTCGCCGTGCGAGTGTTTTTACCACTCAGCGGCTCGATCATATTTATAGTGATCCCCACGTGGAAAAAACGAAACTTAAACTCCACTATGGCGATGTGGCGGATGCCAGCGCCATCTCGCGCCTGGTCCGCACAATCGAGCCGGATGAAATCTATAATCTTGCCGCCCAAAGCCATGTCCGAGTGAGCTTTGATACCCCGGAATATACGGCCGACGTGACCGGCACCGGCACCGTGCGGTTGCTCGAAGCCATCCGCGAATCTGGTATCGCGACCCGTTTTTACCAAGCCTCTTCCAGCGAGATGTATGGCAAGGTGCTGGAAATTCCGCAGAAGGAAACAACGCCATTTTATCCTCGAAGCCCGTATGGATGCGCGAAGGTTTACTCCTATTGGATTACGGTGAATTACCGCGAATCTTACAACATGCACGCGAGCAATGGGATTTTGTTTAACCACGAATCACCGCGGCGCGGTGCGACGTTCGTGACCCGAAAAATCACACGTGCCGTGGCTCATATCAAAGCCGGCCTCCAGGACAAGTTGTTCCTGGGCAACCTCGATGCCAAACGCGACTGGGGTTACGCCAAGGAATTCGTGGAGGCAATGTGGATGATGCTGCAGCAGGACAAAGCAGACGATTATGTCGTCGCTACCGGCGAGACGCATAGCGTTCGTGAATTTCTAGAAATGGCGTTCGGCCATGTCGATCTGAATTGGGAGAAATATGTCGAGATCGATCCTGCTTACTATCGCCCGGCCGAGGTTGAAATCCTGATTGGCGACGCCACGAAGGCCCGCAAACAGTTGGGATGGGAACCGAAAACTAAATTTTCTGAGCTCGTGAAGCTGATGGTGGATGCTGATATCCAGCGCCTGAGGGATCACCGCGAGGGCAAAATTCAGGTCATCGGCTAAGACTAGCCCGGGCCTATCACCTATCAACTTACCCGACAAACAACTTTCACTGAGCCTCAACCCCAACCAGGTATGTACCCTCCACGCCCTTCAGAAGCGCCCTCAAGAAGTGAAGCGCTTAGACCGCTCAACATCCGGCTCTGCTTTTCCGCGGCAGCGTAAATGTTTTGGTAATCATCCTCTCCCAGCAGACCTTGTCGTTTAGCCACAGTGCTTTGCGAAACAACCTCGAAAACCGACCCAGTCGCAATTTCAATGAAACGTGCAAAATCAATTCGAGAAGACCGCGAGCTGCCTTCTGCTATATTGGAGGATGCTGAGACCGCTGCTCGCCTCATTTGATTCGTTAGGCCAAACCTTTCGTCATCGGGAAATGCTCTGGTTTTTGTAAACAATATCAGCAAACTCTATTGCCTCATTCCAAACGTCCAAGTTTTCAAAGTTAAACATAATCCCGATTTTGCCTTTCGGGTTCTCAGCACTCAACCCTCAACTGACCCGGAACACATTAGGGGCTCTCAATTTTCGCAATGTCTGACCAACCCTCAACCCTCAACCCTCAACCCTCAACCCGTGCCGTCTTGTTGCTCGTCGAGGACGACGAGGACATCCGTTCCCAGATGAAGTGGGCCTTGACCGAGGATTACGAAATCCACCTCGCCCATGATGGCGCTTCGGCGGTCGAACTCTTCCAGGAACAAACCCCTGTGGTCACGCTGTTGGACCTCGGCCTTCCACCGCGGCCGAATGACCCCGATGAAGGCCTGGCCACACTTTCAAAGTTGCTGGCGATTCGGCCTACGGCCAAGATCCTAATCGTCAGCGGCCAGGGCGAGCGAAAGAATGCCCTGCAAGCCATCGGCAAAGGAGCTTACGATTTTATCACCAAGCCTGCGGACGTTGAAGAGCTAAAAGTGATTCTCAGGCGAGCCGTCCACGTGGCTGGTCTGGAAAGTGAAGTGCAGCGGCTGCAGGAAAGTATTCAGCATGACACCTTCGAAGGCATGGTCGGCACTAGCCCGCAGATGCAACAGGTTTTCACGACCATTCGCAGGGTTGCTACGAGCGATGCTCCAGTCCTGATCCTGGGCGAAAGCGGCACGGGAAAGGAAATGGCTGCCTTGGCCGTCCATCGACTCAGCCCACGCAAAGACCAACCATTCGTGGCCATTAATTGCGGTGCCATTCCCGAAAACCTGATCGAGAGCGAGCTTTTCGGCCACGAAAAAGGTTCATTCACAGGCGCTCACACCCAGCGGAAGGGACGAATTGAGATGGCTGAGGGCGGCACGCTCTTCCTCGACGAAATCGGCGAGTTGCCCATGCTCCTTCAGGTCAAGCTGCTCCGGTTCCTCCAGGAACAAACCATCGAAAGGGTAGGGGGGCGGTCGACAATTCAAATCGATACCAGAGTCGTCGCCGCTACCAATATCGACCTTAAAACGGCCATGGGCATTGCCAAATTCCGCGAGGATCTTTACTACCGCCTCGCCGTGGTAGTATTGAAACTACCTGCCTTACGGGAGCGGCCTTCCGACATCCCGGTCCTGGCCAGGGCATTTCTTAAAAAATTTGCTGCCCAAAACAAGCGGGAGGTCCGTAATTTCAGCCCGCCGGCCCTGATGGCCTTGGAGAAGCACGATTGGCCCGGCAACGTTCGGGAACTGGAGAACCGCGTGCGCCGAGCTGTCATCATGGCCGATGGCCGTTTCGCCAACCCTGAGGACCTCGAATTGGGCAGTGGGGAAACCCCCGGAGTACCACGCACACTAAAAGAAGCTCGCGAAGAAGTGGAACGTGAGATGGTGCTCCAAGCCTTGCGCCGGCACAACGATAGCATCACCAAAGCCTCGGCCGATCTCGGCATCAGCCGCCCCACTTTTTACGAACTCATGGAAAAACTCGGACTCCATAAGACTGTGAAGGAGTAGCCAATATACTTTCTCCGCCTCGAACGGGGACTTTCGCTAATCGGGGGAGAAGCGAAAGGAATTTGCCTGAGGCAAAGGTCCCCTGTGGGCCGAGAGGGCGGGCGCACGCGAGTCATTGGTGTCGAAATCATGGGTCTTTGGCCTCCTTGGAGTGCCCGCGTCCGGCTATCAACTAAAAACCATCAATTTCCAAGCATTTCAAACTCTCAACTCTCAACTGATCAACGTCATCTGTCCTCCGTCCTTAATTTGACCCTTTGCGTTCTTTGTTACCTTCTGTAAAATCGGTTGCATCGATATTCAGAACGAAATTTATGTCTAAGTTAAACAGGATTTTTTACTTCTTGTTGCTCCCCCTCCTATTCACGCTTGGCTGCACCAAACAAGCCAAGATGGAGCGGCATCTAAAACGTGCCAACTCTTACTACGCGGCTAAAGATTACCAAAAGGCCGAAATTGAGTATTTAACTACCCTTCAATACAACCGCACAAACCTCGTGGTTATCAAACGCCTTGCGTCTATTTACGAGGAGGATGGAAAAGTTCAACGGATGATTCCTTTCCTGATGGCTGCTCGAGACCTGGACAAGAACGACATTGAAACGCAAGCAAAGCTGGCGCAAATCCTTTTGCAGAGCGGACAAATCAAAAAAGCCCGTGAAGAGGCAATAACCATTCTCGATCGTTCTGGGACCAACGAGATTGCCATCGGGCTCTTAGCGGATACCGCGATGTCCCAGGCGGAAGTCTTGGACGGCCAAAAGCGGCTAAAGAATCTGAAACCCGAATTACAACAGCGTGCGGCTTGGCAGCTCGCGATGGCCACTCTCTTCTTAAGACTGAATAATAGCCAGGGGGTTGAGGATTCACTCAAGCGAGCGCTCGCCTTGGAACCGCAGTCATCGTCAGTCCATATGGCTTGGGGCAAGTATTCATGGCAGAAAGGAGACTTGAAGAGCGCCGATCAAGAATTTCAAAAAGCCGCCGAGCTGGCCCCAGTGAAGTCTCCTGCGCGCTTAAACTGGGCGGAGTTCAAGCTTTTGAACGGCCAGGTCAAAGAAGCAGGCGACCTATTGAATCAATGGACAGCTCAAGCGCCCAATTTTACCGCTGCTCGTCTCATGCTTGCCGGGATCGCGTTCGACAAGCATGATTACTCGGAATGCTCTAACATTGTGCAGAGTGTGCTGCTTAAGGATCCTGATAATTATCAGGCGCACCTTTACCACGCTCGACTGTACCGACTCGACGGAAAGACAGCCGAAGCGCTAAGAGAACTAGAGCAATTAAAAAAAATTAATGGGTCGGCTGAAGTCAGCTTTGAAATTGCGCTATGCCATTTGAGAAGCCAAGATAGACAAAAGGCGATTTCCTCTGCGGAAGAGGCTTTGACCTTAAATCCTGGGCTTACTCAGGCAACTCTCCTTTTAGCTGAGCTGAACATTGGACGCGGGAATGCAGTTTCTGCAATTGCCAGCCTGCGAGACCTCACCGCCAAACAACCGACTCTGTTGCCCGCCCAGCTTCTGTTAGCGTCCGCTTACACTGCACAGGGCCGGATGGACGACGCGTTAACAAAATACCGAGAGCTGTTCCAAATGTTTCCCACCAATCCTTCGATCCCATATTTCACCGGGCTCACATTACGGCAACAAAATAAACCGGACGAAGCGCGGAAGGCATTTGAAAGCGCTTTGACGTTAGCTCCCAACGACTCGCTTGTGAGCTATCAATTGGTTGACCTCGAAATTGCGCGCACTAATTATCCTGCGGCTCAAAAACGGGTAACCGACCTGTTAAAGGCCAATCCCAAATC
The DNA here is from genome assembly GCA_028293425.1 of Verrucomicrobiales bacterium. Classification (GTDB taxonomy): domain Bacteria; phylum Verrucomicrobiota; class Verrucomicrobiia; order Limisphaerales; family JAQGOV01; genus JAQGOV01. The sequence goes on along the minus strand of JAQGOV010000316.1, from coordinate 13,153 downwards.
AGCTCCTGCGAAGTTTCTAGAAGCCAAAATTTACCTGGCTCAGAAACAATATAAACAAGCGGAAGACGCGCTGAACATCGCCATCGAATGGGACCCCAATTTTGCCTCCGCGTACGATTTGCTCGCTCAAACCTACGTCGCGGCAAATCGTTTATCGGATGCCTTGGCCAAGTTGCAGCAAATGATGGATAAGGATCCGCGAAATGAACGCGTGCTCATGGTGATGGCAGCCATTTACGAAAAAAAGGGAGACAAAGAAAATGCCGCCAAGAAATATCGGGAGGTCCTGAATTTGAACGGAAGCTCAGTGGTTGCCTTGAACAATTTGGCCTTTTTGCTTTTGCAGAACTCAAATACCTTGGATGAAGCCTTAAAGCTGGCTCTCAGAGCTAACGAGTTATTTCCATCAACTCCAGCATTGAATGACACGTTGGGTTGGGTTCTCTTCCAAAAGGGTGATTACGCGCGTGCGCTCACTTATTTGAGAAACGCAGCTTCGAACGCTCCCGAGGAACCCGAAATGCAGTATCACTTGGGACTTGCCTTTTACATGATGGGTCAAGATGAAGCGGCAATCACAGCTCTTAAGCGAGCAGCTGGTAGCAGCCGGGAGTTTCCTGGACAAGCTGAAGCTAAGGAAAAACTCGCTTTCCTGCTCATGCCATCAACCGACATTCCTTTTCTCGAAAAAAGGTTCACGCAAGCTCCAAGAGACACGATCGCAGCGCTTCGGTTAGCTACTGCTTACGAAAACAACAATCAAATCAAAGAGGCCCAAAAGGCCTATTTGAAAGCAAAAGAGATCATCCCGGAAAGCCCAATCGTTTTACAACGCTTGGCAATTTTTCTTTATAGCAAAGCTCAGGATCCAAAGCAGGCTCTCGCTGTCGCTAAAGAGGCCCGTGCTCTGCGTCCAGATGATCCCGAAATGGCTCATCTTTTGGGTCGGTTGCTCTTGGATACCGCCGGTGACGAAAGGTTCGCTGTAAATCTTCTGGAGGAAAGTGTTCGCCAGGAGCGCTCAAACCCTAATCGGCTGCTGGATCTGGCCGAAGGCTATTTTGCTGTAGGGCGTTTGGAGGAGGCAGAACAAAATGCACGGCAATCACTCGTTGTCGGCGGAAAGCTTGAGCGCGAAGCTGATGCAAAATGGCTGGTAGCTCTCGCAGGGTATAGCCGGAACTTGGAGGAGCTTATGAAGGCGGAGCGCCAAATCCGAGCGCTGGCCAAATCCAAACCAAACTATTTGCCCGTTCAATTCAACCTCGCCCTCATCGAGCGTCAAAAAGGTAACTCTGCCGAAACAAAAGCTATCCTGGAAAAGATGACAACCGTCCATCCCCAATTCGGACCTGGGAAAAAGGCTTTCGCTCAATTATCTGCCGACAAGCTCGACGACCCCGCCAAATCGCTGGAGCTGGCCTTGGAAGCTCGAAAGTTACTCCCGAATGATAGCGAGCTCTCAAAGCTTCTGGGCCGCGTTTACCTGATGAAAGGTGATCCCAAAAACGCCCTCGGTTACCTCCGACAGGCCCGGCAGGCACTGCCGAACGACCCGGAAATTTTGTATTATCTAGGTATGACGCAGTTTAAGCTCAACGACAAGGTGGAGAGCATGAAAGCACTAGCCCAAGCCATTGCCCTCAGCCCCAACGCTGCCTTCGTCCCCGAAGCCCAGCGCACCTTGGCTAAGCTCCCCAAGGGCTAATGTGGAAGTGGCGTCCCGCCTTTCTCAGTAAATTCCTGGTTTTGCACGATCCCAAAAGGCTCCCGCCTTTTGGGATTTTTCGTCCGTCGTCTGCCCGCTCCGGACAACTGATGTTTCGGCTCGAGTTCCTTTGTCCATTGATCCAGCAGTCCATGTATCCAACAATCCGCTGATGGCCTTCTTCCTTCCGCCTTCAGCCTTGCTCCTCCGCTCTCAAGAAGCTTGCGCGGTTGGATGCGAAAGCCATCCACACCGGTGATTCCGCCCTAAACTTCAGCCCTAGGATTCAATGCTTTCCCTCTGAAACTTCAGCCTTTGACCTTCCGCCTTCAGCCTTCGGCTCCGCGTCGGAATCCTTAACACCTCCATTCCCCAAACTAACGATTTCAAAGTCGTCCAAAAGTTGTGCGAATCATAAAACTATGATAATCAGGAGCTTACAAAAATCTATGGTACTAGGTAGCTCACTTGGCACGTCGATTGCATATGAGATGGTGAAAGCGGTTTAACTGTAAAATTGAAATCTATGAAACGAACAAAATTATTCTTACTGGCGTTCAGTGCGGCAAGCCTTATTGCTACACAAGTCCAAGCGACACCGATTGTCATCGGTACCACAGTGGTTCCCAATGCCAGCGTGCTCGACGGCTCTGCGACTTTGCTTAACTCGCTCAGCGCGAATTACAGCGTCACACCTATCAATGGTGGAACGTATCAAGGAACACTGAACTCCTATGTGTATCAGGAATCAGCTGTTTTTAACCCGTTGGGCGGTCTGACCTTTGTCTACCAGGTCTTCAACGGGCCAAACAGTGCGAGCATCATTGAGCATGTCACGGTAAACGGCTACAATTCATTGTTCGTTGCTGACACATCCTTTAGTGGCTTGATCGCTCCGACAACTGTGAATTGGAGCTTCGGCAATGTGATGTCTTTCAACTTTGCCACTCCGTTCATTCCAGGACCTAATGGCAACAGCGGGCTCTTGATTGTGCGCACGACTGCTCATAGCGCTCTCGCGAACACCGCTGGAGTGATCGATGGCACCGCAGCTGGCACTTTCGCTCTTGCGCCTAGTGTTCCGGACGGCGGCTCTACCCTCGCTCTGATGGGTGGCGTTGTTCTCGCTCTGGGTGCGATGCGCCGTAAGTTGGTAGGGATCCTCAGCTAATTCTCATCGTAAACCGCTTTACAAGACGGGGTCGCAAGGCCTCGTCTTTTTCGTGTACACCCGGGCTTCGAGCGTTCCAAACCATTGAACTTCATAGCCTTAAATTTTGTCTCATTGGGGATTTTTGGATTTTGGGCCTGTAACCAAGGGATGGCGAGAGGCGAGTCCATGTGACCCGGTAGCTACCCATTGACAACGCGAACTGTTGTTCAGGGTGGTTGCCATGCTCACCTCACACCTGAGATTTAGAACAGGGCTCCAAGGCTCACATTCAGCCTTAGGTTCGACCCCTGTCCGGTCATCAACTATCAACTAAAAACCTCAATTTAACCGCCTTCCTTCTCAATTTCCCTTGCCAAACATCCCCAAATCGCTAATATCTGAATAGTTCCCAACGTGATTCAACAGGTGAAAGCCACACAACGATCAACCTCCCTGCCAGGCCGGTGCGGATCTATTTGCATAGGTCTCTGGGCTCCCGCTTTTTGCGAAAGTACTTCAGCGTTCAGCCTTCCGACTTCAGCCTTGCGTGCAGGCGTCGGTTTTCTTAACAACTTGGACATGGGTAATTCTGCTACCAAGTTGCAAGTCGTTGTGAATGCGAGACAACCACTTACTACTGAAACGGCGGCATAGTTCTAGCTAAAGGGTTATATAATGAATTTTTGTAACGGCATGATGTTTGGAAGTATGGAGACTTCCATTGCCAGTCTGAAAGAAAAGCGCGTCAGGCAAGTGCTTGGATTCCTCTGCGCCATCGCTTTGAGCTTGGGTTTTGGAACTCCGGCTCGTGCAACCTCCATCCCTTGGGGCGACCCAATCCTGAGTCATAGCTGGGAACAGATGTGGACCGCTTCCTTGGACGGCGGTTTCGATGGCCTGAAAGCCTCAATTTTATTGCCTCCAGTTGCGACTTTTGAAAATCCTGGCTTTGATTTTGATTCGAGCTCAGGTTGGTCCGGTACCAGCGCAACCCGGTTGGCGTCCGGCTACGGTTCGCTGACGACTTCCTTAGAATTCAAGATCCATTTCAATAACCTGCCAACTGACTACACTGATGCCAACCCGCTCGGTGTTTTGTTCAACTATTATCGGGGTGCCGACTTGGTTCAGCAGGAATACTGGATTTACAACGGCAAAGAATGGGTTGATCCTCCTGCTCCTTCGGTTCCAGACGGCGGCACTACAGTGCTGTTGCTGGGTGTGAGTGCGATGGGTTTAGGTTGGGCTCGCAAGAAGCTGGCTTAAAACGGTTTTAGGACTTTTACCGAAAAGTAAAAGCTCCGACTCTCCAGGAAGCCAAAGTTCATTTTCGTAATCCTCTCCCCGGTTCGCCGAGGAGAGGCTTTTGCTTTCCCACCTTCCCTCACTGCCCTCTAACTCTGTCATCGGTCCTTCTTCCGCTTCCCGCTCTCAGCCCCGACCTCTGCATCTCCCAAACAGCAAAACAGCATCCCTACGTACTAAAACCCTGGGTAATTTTTAATTTCCTTATTTCTTTGATGGGTTTTGTCGATATACTCCAAGGCTGATAAAGCCCTAAGATGGTTTTACCTGGAGCTATAATGATTTTTCAGAGATTGTTCTGTTCGCATCCCCGGTCATGGGGCACTGCCAAAGTTGCTATGATGGCACTCCTGTTAACAGCTGGGGTTTCATTGGCCCCTGCCGCCACCAAGAAATGGGACGGCGGCGCGGGGAACAGCGATTGGCTTTCCGGGGCAAACTGGAATCCAGACAACACGCCCAGCGGAACTGACGATGTTCTCTTTGACTCAAGCCTCATCGCCATCCCGACCTCCATGACCGTAAACAACGGAGTGTTGACCGCACGGAGCATCACCTTTGCTGCTGGTTTCAATCCTACAAGCACCACGGTCATTGGAAGCAAGAGCGTAAACTTTAATCCTTTCATTACCTTGGGAACCGCTGGCAGTGGTAACACTGCATCCCTGACGGTTAGCTCTGGTGCCGGAACGGTCACCTTCAACAAAACCAACGGTGGTCTGGCGGAGTTGAATCTCGAACTGGCGGCTCCAACCACCTTTGACGTGAATTTAGGAGCTTTTCTGAATCTCCACTGCGACATTAGCGGCCCCTACGGCTTCACCAAAACCGGGCTCGGAACTCTTCACCTGGGTGGCTCGAACTACTACACCGGAAACACTATCCTCCAACAGGGAACCCTCGTCTTGGTGACCACGGGTGCCAGCTTTGGCACGTTTGGAAGTTCTCCCTCCATCACGGTCAACTCTGGTTCAACCCTGGACGTCTCTGCGGTCACCTTCCAACTGCAAGGCTTTCAAACCCTCATCGGCGGGGGGACCATCCTCGGCAACGTCTCGACCGCTGCTGGTTCTACCCTGCTCCCCGGACTCCCTGGGACTCCCGGAAATCTCACCTTCAGTAATAATCTGGCCCTGGACGGCTCAACCCTTGTTTTCGATCTCGCCAACGCAACAACCGAAGGTTCCAGCGTAAACGATGAAATGCTCGTCACTGGCAATGTTACACTTTCGGGCAATAACACGATTCTCCTGAATTATCTGACTGGCTCCCTCGCGCCGGGAACCTACAAGCTGGTCAAGTTTAATGGCACAAAATCAGGGAACTTCATCCTGGGCGCCACTTATCCGAACGTCACGTTGGACCAGACTACGACTGCCAACTACGTCACGGTCGTGGTGGCCGGTCTAGGCTCTTCAGCGCCTACTCTCACTTGGAGCGGAACGAGCGGCAGCATTTGGAACATGGCTTCCACCGCGAATTGGCTGAATGGCCTTTCCAGTTCTGCCTATTTTGACCCCGCCAATGTCCTTTTGGACGATGCAGGCGTCTCTCCTAGCATTAATTTGGTCTCCGATGTGCGCCCCCGTTCCTTGACTTTCAACGCCGGCCAGGATTACACACTCAGCGGGGTTGGACGTATCCTCGGCACTCCCGGTTTTTCGAACACTCTCACTAAAAGCGGCAGCGGAACTTTAACCCTGAGCACCACGAATGATTTCCTGGGTGGAATCAGCGTTGTGGCTGGTGTCCTCAAAGTCGGAAACTCCAATGCAATTCCCAGTGGTGTTGGCCGGGGAGACATTTCCATTCTCGGCACTCTGGACCTGAATGGCAATGGCATCCGGATCAATGGCCTTTCTGGCTCGGGAATCGTTGACAATACCACGGGGAGTGGACCCTTCATGCTGACGTTGGGTGCAGGTGACAGCGGCGGTGCATTTTCCGGTCAGATAAAGAATACGACAGGGCTGTTGGGCATCAGGAAGATCGGGCTCGGTTCAATCACGCTGGCTGGCAACAACAGCTACGGTGGTGACACCTTGATCACCGAAGGCGCTTTGCGCGTTACTCATGCAAACGGATTAGGAAATGCCACCGGCGCTACCGCTATCAGCGGAGGGGCATCTTTCGGACGGGTGGAGTTAATCGGTGGAGTCACCATCAACGAGAACCTGGCGCTCGCCATGAAAAATCCGATCGGCTTCGGGACCAAGGATCCCCAAGTCGCTCATATTCAGAACATTAGCGGTGACAATACCCTGAACGGTGCCTTCTCTTTGGAAGGGGGAGGAACGTACTGGACCTTCCAATCCGATGCCGGCAAGTTGACCATCAATCAAGGGCTCAGTTCTGTGGTCAGCGGCTTCAGGCCCATTATGCTGCAAGGGACGGGTGATGGAGAAATCAAGGGCACCATCCAGAATGGCTCGGGGCAGATGGCCTTGTTTAAAAGCGGCAGCGGCACCTGGACTCTTTCGGGCACGAATACCTACGCTCAAAATACGACGGTGAATGCTGGCGTCCTGAAGGTTGGCAATCCGGCCGCCATTCCATCCGGAACCGGTAAAGGCGACGTTGCCGTGGACGGAACTCTTGATGTAAACAGCAACAGCGTAACCATCAATGGTCTCTCCGGCGTTGGAACCATCGATAACGCATCCGTGACCGGGAATTACAGCCTTACTGTTGGTGATAACAATCGGAGCGGGACCTTCTCAGGTATTATCAAGAATTCGGCGGGCAATCTTGCCGTTACCAAAATTGGCTCCGGCGCGCTCACCCTGAGCGGGGCCAATTCCTATAACGGCGATACCATGGTTTCTGCTGGAACCCTAAAATTAGGTGCGAGCAATGTTCTGCCCGACGGGGCAGCGAAGGGAAACCTGGTCGTGAATGGCACCTTGGACCTTTTCGGGAACAGCGACACCATCAATGGGCTCAGCGGCAGCGGGCTGGTGGACAATAGCGCCCCCGGTAGCGCAACTCTGACGGTGGGGAACAACAATGCTTCCTCAGCCTTTAGCGGCACACTCACCAATTCCTCGGGCGCTCTTGCCTTGGTCAAAGCAGGGAGCGGCACCTTCACTCTTGCTGGCACAAATGCTTTTACCGGTCCGACTACGGTGGGCGGTGGAACCTTATTGGTGAACGGCTCGCTTCAAACGCTTTCCGTAACGATTAGTTCTCCCGGCACACTCGGCGGCAGCGGCCTTATTAAAGGCGCAGCGTTGATCCAAGCCGGAGCGACTCTCTCACCTGGAAGCGGGATTGGAACCCTGGCGATCAGCAATAGTCTCAGTCTGAGTGGCAACACGATTATGGAGATTAATAAAAACGGGGCGACGCTTACCGGCGACCTTGTCCGGGGTGTGACATCGTTAACGTACGGCGGAACTCTCACCGTAACCGCGACCGGAAATGCACTTGCCCTTAACGACTCGTTCAAGTTGTTTGATGCTGTTTCCTTTGCTGGATCCTTTGCCATTTTGAATTTGCCGAGTTTGTCCCCTTGCCTGGCTTGGGATACTTCCAAGCTCCTCGTGGATGGAACCATCAAAGTGGCACAGGAGACGGTAGTGCCGGTCATTAGCGGTACGACCGCAACCCAGACTCAGTCCGGTACGGTGAATGTTAAGAACTGCGCCAATTCAGTGCTGCAGGGGACTGTAAACATTTCAGTTCAGGCCAGCGATAACTGCGCCATCAATGGCGCTCCCACGGTGTCTTTGACCAATGGTGCGAACAGCGCGACAGCGGTGTTCGTCAATGAGTCTCCGACGGGCACCTTTAACTATACTTGGGCAGTGAATTCCGGCACAGCCAGCGGAACCTGGACGGCGACTGCAAAAGCTGCCGACAGCGCCGGCAATTCCAGCACGAGCACTTTCACCCTTTGCGTAGTCCAACAATTTCAAATCACCGGCCAGGTGGAATTGCAATCCTTCGTTGGGACAACTCTTCCTGTCACCTTCGTGGTCACGAGCAGCGCCAATACTCCGTTGCAAACCAACATCGTAACCCTCACGTTCAGCGGCACACCAAAGATCGCTGCTTATTCTCTTAACGTGCCAGTCACGGCGGCAAACCTGAGCGCTAAGACGGCTTGGACCCTTAGGAAAAAGCAGGCGTTAACCTTCTCGAGCGGCCAAGCCGTTCTGAACTTTACGAATACAACAAAGCTTCTCGGCGGCGACATTACTGGAGATAACAGGGTCAATGCTTCCGACAACAACATTTTCAAAACCTATAACGGCAAAATTGTTTCAACCACTCCGGCGGCCGCCCAGGCGGATATTACAGGCGATGGCCGTGTGAATACCTCCGATTACAACATCCTTAAAGCCAATTTGGGTAAGATAGGCGATGCCCAATAGTGAGAACGAAGTTGAAGAAGTTTTAATATGCGAAGATTAGTAAACAGTTTGTGTTTGGGTTTGGCGCTGATGCTGGTTGGTTTAGTGCACCATGGCGTGGCCGCCGACCTCCCTCAGTTCCAGCCTTGCTGGCGCGGTGCGGCCGGTTCCACTTTTCAGGCTTGGGGCTTTACTGCCACGCCTACCAACGTGGACGAATTCGGAGGTTATTATGGTCCGCAGACTGATCTTCCTGATGCGGGCTGGAACAACCCTTATGGCACACCCCAGGCCGTAATCGTTCCAGAGTTTGGTGGTGTGGGATGGTTCTCTAGCGATTCCGGTTTCTCGGCTACTTTATCCGGGATTTGGGATCTAGGCTATGGTGGTGGGAGCGTTTCTTTAGCCATTCCGAACGCCGCTGGTTCCGCAGGCCTCACCCGTGACATTGTGGTCCAGGTCACGGAAGCCACTACGGTCGACATCACCATGACCAACATTGTTACTGTCGCCGGTGGCACCCAGGTGGGTAGTGTGCAAAAAGTAACTCTCGAAGCGCATCCAAACTATACTTGGATTGTTTCCCAGTGGGTTTTTCGTGTCCCCGCCAACAGTGCACCGAATCTTGTTACCATCACCGGAGGTTGCCAGGGATGCAACAGCAGCCTCGGCGGCGAAAACTCATTTGTCGATAGCGTGGTGGTCGATACCCGCCTTCCTGACTTCTCCACGCTTTCCCCTGGCGGAAATCTGAACGTCGCCTCGCTTTCCGAATGCAGTGAACTCACACTGAATCCAGGCGCGGTTTACACTTGGGAAATGAAGGATGCTGCAGGCGCAGCCGGGACAGGCTTCGACCAAGTGGCTGTCAGTGGAAACAGCAATGCCACCGTGCTGGCCAGCAGTGCCAACAAGTTCGTGGTCAACTTGATCTCCTTGAATGGGGCCGCCGCTGGCCCTGCTGCTAACTTTGACAAAAACGTCGCCTCCTCCTGGTCCCTCATTTCCGTCGCTGGCGGGAGCATAGCCGGTTTCGATCCTTCAAAGTTTCTCCTCAACTCTGGCCCCTCGCAGTTTCAGAATGACTTGGCAGGTGGAACTTTTAGCATCGCTCAGTCGGTTAATGGCAAAGCCATCAACCTGCTCTTCAACCCCAACCACGCTCCCGTCGCCACGGACGCCACCTTTACACGAGGCACTGGCCTGCCGCTCAAAATCAAAATCGCCGACCTCATCGCCGGCTTCACCAGCGACCCGGATGGAGATGGACGGGCCCTTTCTTCCGTGGCCTCCACCAGTTCGCAGGGCGGAACGGTCAGTTCGGATGGGACATATATTTATTATGAGTCTCCCAATGATAACGCGGACTTCTTCACGTACGCCGTGCGGGATCTGAATACTGCCTACAGGGCAGGGGACACAGTTCGGACTGCCTCAGCTAAGGTAAATGTGAATGCCGTAAACCCCGGCGGGACGGTCCAAACAATTAATACATCGGGTGGTAGCGTCACGGTCAACTGCGCGGGCATCCCCGGAACCGATTACGATGTCCAGCGTTCTGCTACAGTGGCTTTCACCACTTTCGTAGTGGTCCTGTCCACCAATGCCCCCGCCAACGGTGTCTTTACTTTTACTGACCCGAATCCGCCTCAGCCGACCGCTTTTTATCGGCTCATGAAACATTGACCTGCGGAAGATAAGTCGGCATTATAAGCGGTTTCCAGGAACGGTTAGCAGGATGCGCCAAAACGATCAGATAAATTCGAGCCGTAGGCTTGGAAGAGCAAATGTTATGAGAGCCCTGTTAACCTATTTACCCAAATTCTTGACTCGGGGAGCCCTGTTAAGCTTGGCGACGCTCGCCACCGCCGCTGCGATGGCTCAAACCGTGACCACTTCCACCAACTTCCCCGTCGGTCTCGGCATCTCAGACGGTTCTGCAGTGGGTATCGCTAGCTTCAAGTCGGTGACTACCCCGGTGCGATTTATCACTGGGCTTCAGGTAGGGGTAAAAATCTCGGGAACCTTCAATGGCGACCTTTACTGCTACTTGGTCCACAACAGCGGCTTCTCCGTTTTGCTCAATCGGCCCGGTCGCCGAGTTGGTAGCACCTTCGGTTACTTTGACCCCGGCATGGACATCACTTTCGATGACGCCGCTGCCAATGGCGACGTCCACAACTATCGTTTAGCGCTGAATGGAAGCCAGAGCGTTGCTCTTTCAGCGCCTCTTTCCGGCGTGTGGAGGCCCGATGGTCGAACAAATAGTCCGTTAACCGTGCTCGATTCTGATATCTCTCGTGCTGGGCTCAGCTCCTTTCAGGGACTCGATCCAAATGGCGATTGGCTTTTGTTTGTTGCGGACCTGGCCACCGGGGACCTGCACCTGTTGGACAACTGGAGCCTAACCATCACCGGCTATCTTGCCCCAACCATCGGCACACAGCCAGCCGACCAACTAGTTCAATGTTCATCAGGCATCGCTAATTTCAACGTTTCGGCCACCGGCAGCGGCACTCTCTCTTACCAATGGCGTCTCGCCGGAGTCAATCTCTCGGGCGCTACCAACGCCAGCTTGAGCATTACCAATCCAGCTTCCGCGGCAGCCGGAGCCTATGATGTCGTGGTGACCGGTTCGTCTGGCTCCGTCACCAGCAGTGTCGCGACCCTTACCATCGTGGACATGACCGCGCCGGTCGTGACGCTCTCCGGCTCCCCAACCGTCATTGTGGAATGTCACGGCTCGTTCACAGATCCAGGAGCTTCCGCATTGGATGCCTGCGCTGGCCCTCTGCCTGTTGCAATTAGTGGAGCGGTAAACGCCAATGTCCCCGGCGTTTACACGTTGACTTACAGCGCGACCGACCCAAACGGAAACGTGGGAACCGCAACCCGCACCGTTACTGTCGCGGACACCATCGCTCCTGTGGTGACGCTCGTGGGTAGCTCCGCCATTACGGTGGAGTGTCACGGAACATTCGTGGATCCAGGTGCCACCGCGATGGACACTTGCGCAGGGGCCGTTTCCGTCGCTATCAGTGGAGCGGTAGACGCCAATGTCCCCGGCCTTTACACGTTAACCTACAGTGCTACCGATCCGAGTGGCAAAACCGGAACCGCCACCCGCACGGTCACCGTCTCCGATACGACTCCTCCCATCGTCAGCCTGATTGGGAACGCTGCTGTGACCGTGGAATGTCACGGGGCCTTCACGGATCCAGGTGCAACGGCCACGGATGCCTGCGCTGGTGCGCTCACGCCCACTCGGACTGGCAGCTTGGATTTGAATACTCCCGGCGTTTACACGTTAACCTACAGTGCGACCGACCCCAGTGGCAAAACCGGAACCGCTACCCGCACCGTCACTGTCTCCGATACAACTCCGCCGATTGTGACGCTCGTGGGCAACTCAGCGATGACCGTCGAATGTCATGATGCGTTCACAGACCCTGGAGCCACCGCGCTGGACACTTGCGCGGGGGCTGTTTCAGTTACTGTTGGTGGAACGGTCAACGCCAATGTCCCCGGCGTTTACACGCTAACCTATAGTGCCACCGACCCAAGTGGCAAAACTGGAACTGCTACCCGCACGGTCACCGTCTCCGACACTACTCCGCCCATGGTCACCCTGATCGGGAGCGCTGCCATGACCGTGGAATGTCACGGCTCCTTCACCGATCCTGGAGCTACGGCCACCGATGTTTGTGCCGGTGCGCTCACGGCTACTCGGACGGGGACCTTCGACGCCAATACCCCGGGCGTTTACACGCTCACCTACAGCGCGACGGATCCCAGTGGTAAAACAGGGACCGCCACGCGCACAGTCACGGTTTCCGACACCATCGCACCCGTGGTCACACTGGTCGGTAGCGCCACCATGACCGTGGAGTGCCATGGCACCTTCACAGATCCAGGGGCCACCGCGGTGGATGCTTGTGCTGGAACCTTGCCCATTGCTACCAATGGATCGGTAACCGCCAATATCCCCGGCGTTTACACCCTTACCTACAGTGCAACCGACCCCAGCGGCAAAACGGGGACGGCCACCAGGACAGTCACGGTTTCCGACACCACCGCACCCGTAGTCACACTGGTCGGTAGTGCCAACATGACCGTGGAGTGCCACGGCACCTTCACGGATCCCGGGGCAACCGCCGCTGATGCTTGCGCCGGCGCGCTGACTCCTTCAGTTTCGGGCTCTGTCAGCGTCAACACCCCCGGCGTTTACACGCTAACCTACAGCGCGACGGACCCAAGTGGCAAAACAGGCACCGCGACTCGGACGGTCACGGTTTCAGACACTGTTCCGCCCGTGGTAACCTTGGTTGGAAATGCATCTATAACCGTCGAGTGCCATGGATCGTTCGTCGATCCAGGAGCCACCGCACTGGATGCTTGCGCCGGTTCTTTATCCGTTGCAACCAGTGGATCGGTAAACGCCAATGTCACGGGCGTTTACACGCTGATCTACAGCGCCACCGACCCGAGCGGCAAAACGGGAACCGCTACCCGCACGGTCACTGTCTCCGATACCACTCCGCCGGTGGTCACCTTGGCCGGGAGTTCATCTATAACCGTCGAGTGTCACGGATCGTTCGTAGACCCAGGAGCCACTGCACTGGATACTTGTGC
>JAQGOV010000747.1 GCA_028293425.1 Verrucomicrobiales bacterium | reverse complement strand
CGAGTTGATCGAAGATTTTAAAACATCAGGATTGCGCTCCTTGCTGATCGCAGCGTGAGTAGATGTTTCCGCGTAGCCGGCAATCTGCCTGGCCCGATCAGCATCCGTCTGGGAAAGAGTCGTAACCTCGGCCTTGAGCGTATTGAGCAGGCTGATCAATTCCTGCCGCGTCTGTTCGTTCAGTAAATCAGAATTTCGCAGCCGTGTTTCAATTTGAGTTATAGTATCCCGAATCATGAGTATGCCCTTTCCTTTGTGCACAATACCCCTTCAGCCAAAAATAGGAAGCCATTAAGCACCCGTCAATGCTCCCCGAGCTTCATTCAGCCTTTGAGGAGAACTGGTCTTCCTTGTTTTTGAACAGCAGATTGAAAGTAGTTAACGAACCGTAACAACGAGTGACGTACTGTTGAATATCAATTTTCTCGCTATCTGTCAGAGTCGGGTGGCTGTTGATTTTTTGCTCCAAAACTCGCAACTGGTTGCGAACCCCCACAATCTTATGGAAAAACACTTCGAGTGGGACTTCCTTCGTCTGCAAAGTTGGGTCAGCCGGATGCAAAACCATTTTGCCCTTGTGCCATCGCAAACCCAGCTCTGAAACGGACGTATCAGGCTTTTCTACCCCCAAATCCTCAATTACGGACTGGACGATGTCCTGGATAAACTGCTTAACCGGTATATCGGCGTCCCCTATTTTTAAGGTGGGTTCCGGGACACGAATATCGGCAAGCCGCGGATCAATCGTTCTCAACTCATTCCCAAAACGAATTTCCGCGGAACCTGGCAAAAGCTTCTCGACAATTCCCTCTCCGTGATGCGGATGGCTGATCCTCATTCCAACCTTTAGAATCGGTGTATGCATGTGCTGAAGTTTCTCACAATGAAATTTACCTGCAAGGGTAGGATAATTTTTCTTTGTTTAAGCTGGAGTTAAATCTTCAGCCTTCGATTTTCGAGCAATCTCCGCCAAAGTTTCCCCTCCTTGCTTCTTGACGCCTGCGTTCAGGTCGGTAACGTCACAAGACACTAAAGTTCTTTTTGAACTGAGAAACGTTTTCCAGTTCAGAGAGATTTGAGAAATGAGCATGAAAACGGCACTGATTACAATTTTAAGCGCTGGCATCCTTTCCTCTGCATTTGCAGCGGACACTACCGCCACTTTGAAAACCGACAAGGAGAAACTTAGCTACTCCATCGGGATGGATATCGGACAGAATCTGAAACGAAGCCAGGTCGACGTGGACCCCGAAACCCTTTCCAAAGGTTTGAAAGACTTTCTGACGGGCGGTAAAACGCTGCTCACCGAGGAGCAAAAGCGCGATGTGATGACCAATTTTCAAAAGGAAATGCGGGAAAAGCAAATGGCGCGCATGAAGGACCAGCAAAAAGAGCAACAGGAGAAGAGCAAGGAAGCTGGAGATAAGAATAAGAAAGAAGGCGAAGCTTTCCTGGCAGAAAATAAAAAGAAACCCGGTGTCATCACCACTCCCAGCGGCCTCCAGTATAAAGTGATTACGATGGGGACCGGTCCGAAACCGAAAACCAACGATACCGTTATCACACATTATCGCGGTACCTTTATCGACGGAAAAGAGTTCGATAGCTCCTACAAACGTGGCGAACCTTTCGTGACGCCGGTCACAAGAGTTATCAAAGGCTGGACAGAAGCGCTGATGATGATGCCGGTAGGTTCAAAGTGGCAGCTGGTCCTCCCCCCGGACATTGCTTACGGCCAAGGTGGGATGGGGATCCCCCCACACTCCGTGCTCCAATTTGATATGGAACTAATCGGCATCCAGGAACCCGGCAAAGAAGCTAAACCGGCTGGCCAGAAATAACGCTGTCCCTTTTCAAAAGCCAAAGCGCCGCATCGAATGCGGCGCTTTTTGCTTTTAAAGGTTGTTACAGGGGTTCGATCGCCAGGGTATACGTCACTGGAACAAAAGACTGGCGGATGGCTGCTGCCAGGGGCGCTCGTTCTCCTTCAGTCATTTTGACGGCGGTTTCCATGTCTTTTTTGCCTTCCGGGCCATGAAAAATTTCTTTGATTTGTTTTGTCTCGTAGATCTGTTTCGCTTCCACCGCTTTATCTACCTTCTGGAATGCTTGGCAGAATGGATTCTCGACGAAGTCGTCAGCCAGATTCACACCCTTGGCCAACGCTTCAGCGGAATAGACTTTTGAGTTCGTTCCCCATGTGACCTTATAATTGGAAGCCTTTCCGCCCTTTCCTACCAGCAGGAATCGGTTGAGATTTTGATTAAATGGAACGAGCGCCATGCCTGAACGAATGCTGTTATCATCATCTATCTTGCCCGTGGCACAGAAAGGATAGCGTTCGCTCTTCATCTCGTATTTGCCATCCTGGGAGGATAACACGCGGTGGCCCTTGGAAGCCTTGAGCTTGCCGCTTGCAAGGTTCACGGTGAGAGTTCCGATGTGCCCATCGCAGCCTAACGCTTTAAGGAAAGCATAGGCCATCTCGGTTTGGCCGGCCCATCCGGGGTGCACACCGTCTTTGCCCGTTATCATGTAATTGGTGCCATATTTCTGTTGCGCCTCGTAACCGGTCGTAAGCATCGGCCAGAAGACATCCGCAAACGCAACGTGTTCGCGCCTGGATATGGCGATTCCAATATCACGCAGTTGGCAGAGGTTCACATTCAAGTCATCGACGGTGCCACTGGCTGTTTTCACCCAATCTGGCATCTTGCCGACGGCTCCCGGCGATCCCTGGACTACCCGCACGCCATGGGCTTTGAAGGCGCGGATGATGGCAGTTGATCTGTCCCAGTAGATGTTGCCGATCCTCGCTTCGTACGGCTTGTATTCATGATCGTTCATCCCGTAGCAGGTTGTGGCGATGGTCGGGTTGAAACGCAGGCAGTCATTGGTCATCCGACTGAGAAAGCCCCCTGCCCGTTCACCGCTCCAGCCATATTGGCGGGCTGTGATCTCCAACTCCGGCATGCAAACAGTCAGGTATGTCTCCATGATCCGGGAATACATCTTCTGTTCTGTGATCGAATCTCCGCAAATGGCCAACCGGTCGCCTTTCTTCAACAAAAGACCGGCTGGTTCCGGGGCTTTGATAGGATGAAACTTGTCAAAGTAAGGAGCGGAAAGCTTGCTTTCCAATGGAGCGGCGGACCCGCCAACAGTCCAGACGACCAGTGCAAAGGAGGAGAGGAATAAATACAATGGGCGCATAAGGAGTTATTCGGAGGTAATGGTGATAGTGTGAGTGACTGGGACGAAAGATGCTCTAATTGCTTCGGCTAGTGGCGTGCGAGTCTTTTCTGTCGCTGCTGCGATGCGATCCAAATCCCATTTTCCGTCAGCCTTGCGCAAAGCAAAGAGCTGTTTGATTTCTGGATCTTTGATTTCCTCTTCAGATTTCCATTTCCCATTTACAAGGTCATGAAAGACGTCCTTAATTTGTTTAGTCTCGTAGTTTTGTTTTGCTGATACTGCGCCGTCCACCTTTTTAAAGGCGGCCATAAAGGGGTTATCCACAAATTCCTCGGCCAAATTGATGCCTTTCGCCAGTTGCTCCGCGCTAAAGCGTTTGGATTCCTTACCCCAAGACACTTTGTAGGTTGAGGCCTTTCCGTTCTTGGCGACAAGGATGAACCGGTTTAACTCCTGGTTAAAAGGGATGAGCGTCATGGCGGACCGAACGCTATCAGCTTTGTTAAGCTCTCCGTTTGCGCAGAAAGGATAACGGGAGCTCCTAATCTCGACCTCACCCGGTTTGGAATTTATAATTTTATGGCCAGTCGATGCTTTGGCTTTCCCCGAGCCAAGATCCAGATTTATGGTTCCGATGTTGCCATCCAATCCCAAAGCCTTCAGGAAGGCGTATGCCATCACGGTATGCCCCGACCACCCCGGATGGACACCATCATCGCCAGCGATCCAATAATTGGTTCCATATATTTGATGCGCCTTAGACTCGGCTGTCAGCATTGGCCAGAAAACATCGGCAAATGAAGTCTTCTCCGCTTCCGCAATCTCAACTCCGATATTCCGGAGCTGGCACAAATTTGTATTCAGCTCGACGGGCTTGTGACTGACGCATCCCGGAGAACCTTGCACAACCCGTGCTCCGGTCGCTTTGAAAGAGCGCACGATCGCCGTTGACTTCTCGCGGTAAAGTTTTCCGATCCCTTCGTTGTAAGGTCCATAACCATGATCATTCATTCCATAACAAGTGGTGGCCACAGTGGGGTGAAACCGAAGGCAATCGTTCGTCATGCGCGCCAGAAAACCGGAGGCGGTCTCACCACCCCAACCATATTGCCGAACGCTTATCTTTAAATCCGGGCGGCAAACCGTGAGATAGGTCTCAATTATTCGCGAGTACATTTTTTGCTCGGTGATGGAATCACCGCAAATGGCAAGTCGATCCCCTTTCTTCAATCGGATGGAGGTTGCGGCGGTAAAAGCTTTGGGATGAAAGGGTTCAAAGTAGGGATCTTCGGGCTTCGGAATCTCCGCCGCAAATGAAGACATTACAAGGAGGCTGCAAGCAGCGAGAACAAAGAGGTACTTCATAGATTGAAAAGAATTGTTCAGACTGACGGTGGTCTCGTCAA
>JAQGOV010000290.1 GCA_028293425.1 Verrucomicrobiales bacterium | reverse complement strand
CGCCTCTCGAGCAGTTGCGTGTAGCTGGCGATCATGCGCAATGGTTCTTGTAAATCATGGGATGCGACGTAGGCGAACTCTTCCAGGTCCTTGTTCGAGCGGGCCAGTTCCTTTGCCTTTTCATTCAGGGCTTCCTCGGCTTGTTTGCGTGCCGTGATATCCCTGGACAATCCGAACGTCCCGATGATAGTTCCTTTTTTGTCCCGCAGGCAGATTTTTGTTGTGGAGACCCAACTCACTGAACCATCAGGCCAGGTTTCCTTCTCCTCCCGGTTAACTAGCGAGCGGCCGGTTTTTATAATTTCCTGTTCATCCCGGAATGCCTGGTCCGCGTGCTCGCGGGTGAAGAAATCAAAATCGGTTTTTGCAACGGCTGCCTCCGGGTCCTGTAAATTGAATCGAAGGGCCATGGAGCGGTTGATTCTGATGAAACGGCTTTCGCGGTCCTTAAAGTAGATGTGGTCTGGGATGGCATCCATGAGTGTTTCCACCAGGTACCGCTCCCGAACGAGATCCTCCTCAGCCTGCTTGCGCTCGGTAATATCCCGGACCATGAAAGACAAACCGGTTGTGGTGCCTTCCTCGTTTTTGATTGGGGACACTGTCAGCGAGGCATGAATCTGGCGGCCAGCCTTATGGACTAGGGTGGCCTCATAATTCACTAGGCTTCCGCCGTGCTTGACCTTGCCGAAAAACTGTTCCAACGAACCACGCTGCTCCTTGGTGGCCAGCATGAAGACGCTTTTGCCTTCGACCTCAGGCGGCGCATACCCGCAGATGCGTTCGGCGGCTGGGTTCCAGTTTTCGACTTTGCCGTTGAGATCGGTGCTAATGATGGCGTCGTTCGAGAATTCGACGATGGCTTCAAAATGTTTGAGCTGGCGATTATGCTCACTGAGGACACGGTTAAGCTGGCGGTTCCGCTCGCTGCTCCGTCCAAGGACAGTAACCAGGGTCATTGCACCCATGGCGAGTACGCCAGCAGCGAAGCCGATTTGCATCCGGGCCTGTTGCAAGGTGGCATAGGCTTCCAGGACCGGTTGAGCGGCGGCCACGACCCAGCGGCGCTCGCGCACGATTACAGGTTGAAACGTTCCCACCATCTGTGCCTGGGTAATGGGATCAAAGTATTCGGCAGTCTGCGCTTTTCCTTTCAAAGCCTCGACCACTGTTGGCAAGCCGACATATTCATCCCGCGACACCCCGGGCGAGAAAAGGCGCGGATGGGCCGCCAAAGTGCCGGCTGGATCGAGGATAAAAGCAATGCCGGTTCCGCCTGGAGAAAGCTGGCGCAGTCGAGTGTTGATTTCATCCATCGGGTACTCGCAGACCAGGATTCCCGCCTGCTTTTGATTTTGGGCGAGCACCGGAACAGCCAAGGCCACGACCCCGGATTTCGTGCCACCTCGCTGATAAACGCTGGAAACGACCGGCTGGCCTTTTTGGTTTAGAAGGTTCAGCCATTCTCGTTTCTCGCGAGTGGTGGCTGGGAGGCCTTCGTTCTCGGGGAACTGGCTCCACATTTGGCCGTCATTATCGGCCACGTACAAATGCACGGCTTTGGGAAACGTCTCCGTGGCCAGGCGGAGCTGGTTGTGAACCGCTTCCGGATCGTGCCGTTCAATCGCGCTGGTTAACTCGGGCAGACTGGCGAAGGAGCGAAGAACGTTCATATAGACCCCGAAATCCCTGGCGAGCGTTTCCGCCATGGTGGTAACCGCGGCCTGGTTGTTGGTTCGCACCAGGTCCCGCACGGACTTATAGGCAATGGCGAGCGTGAAGAGGCTGATCAGACCAACAGGCAACAATGCGGCGAGGAGCAGGAAGAACCACTTCAGGGTCATCCAGCGGGGCTTCATGGGGGCATGCCTTTAATATTTCCAGTGCGCCCTACTTCCATGGCGAGGAGGCAGACATCGTCATCAAATTCGTTGGATGCAGAGAAGTCTTTCACTTCGTCCAACATTTCATCAAAGAGCTGGGGCGGACGCAAGTCCAGCCTGCGGCGAACGCCTTGGAGCAAACGTTCCTGGCCGTACTCTTCATGTTCCCGGCCAATCACTTCATAAAGACCGTCCGTGAAGAGAAGGATCACGTCCTGCGGGCTGATGGCAATGCGGCCAGTGGGATATTGGGATTCGGCAAAAAGTCCGAGAGCCGGGCCGTGCCGTTTATCGTAAAACTTGAAAGGCTCCACGTGACCAAGGCTTCGCTTCAACAGGAACGGGCTTGGGTGGCCGGCGCTGGCGAATCGGAGCTCGCCCGCCCCGAGATCCACGATGGTATAAAAAGCGGTGGCGAGCATGGGCTGGGCAGTTCGCTGAAGAATGGCATGGATACTCTGGTTAATGGCGGCGAGGAATCGAGCTGGATCCGCCGCCACGGGGGCCAGTTCTTCGACTAGCCCGCGGAGGATGGCTGTGACCAGGGCAGCTCGCATGCCGTGGCCCATCACATCGCAAATGAAGGCTCCCGCAATGGAATCCGTGATAGGAAACACATTAAAGAAGTCGCCACCAACGGCAGCCGCCGGCAGGTAATAGTGGTGAAATTTGAGCGCACTTTGCTCCTGGCTCACTCCTCTGGGGAAGACAGGGTACTGCTGGGGCAGAAAGACTTGTTGAATTTCGCGGGCCATGTTGAAGTCCGCCTCCATTTGTTCATTCTTGCGGCGCAGTTCCCCAGCATAACGGGCAAGCTGGTCGGAGGTACGCTTGCGCTCCTGGGCGTAGCGCATCGCGCGCACCAGCAGGGGACCGCTCACTTGCCCTTTGACGAGGTAATCCTGAGCTCCTTCATGCACCGCGTTCACGGCGATCGTTTGGTCGTCGAGGCCGCTCATGACGATGATAGGGACACTGGGAGCGGCGGCATAAACCCGCTTGAAGGTTTGAAAGCCGTGGCTATCTGGAAGCGAAAGGTCGACAAGTACCAGGCCAATGTCACCTTGAGAAAGGCGGGAAAGGCCCACGGCCAGGCGGTCGGCCTTTTCCAGATCGAACATCCCAGCCCCTGATTCCGCCAACATGATCTGAATCAAGCGCGCGTCGATTGGATTATCTTCAATCAGCAGGACCTTCAGTGTAGATAGATCGCCCACCATTTGGGTTGTGTTCTCGATTTGAGCCGCTTCCGCTACCCCATTCCTCATACACCTATAAGTTTCATTCAGAAGGCAGTTTTACAATGGTCAGCCAGAAATCTTCGATGGATTTAATCACTTTTAGGAAATGATCGAGGTCAACGGGCTTGGAAATGTAGCAATTTGCGTGAAGATGGTAAGCCATTTGAATGTCGTCGTCCGCCTGGGAGGTGGTCAAAACCACCACGGGGATGCGGCGGAGGGCTTCGTCCGACTTAATATCCGCCAATAGCTCCCGTCCATCTTTCCGGGGCAGGTTGAGGTCCATGAGAATGAGGTCGGGCCGGTTAGACCCGGCGTATTTGCCCTCTTTTTTGAGAAAAGCCAGGGCTTCCACCCCATCAGGCACCCAAGTCAGGTTATTGCGGACTTTTGCTTCGCGAATGGCTTCCCTGGCCAAACGGGCATCCCCAGCGTTGTCCTCAACCAGCAGAATCTCAATGGCTTTGCCGTCATTCATGGATAAAACATCCGCGTCGCTGACTCGTGGCAGAGGTTCTTCGCTTAGCTTCGGTTGGAAGGGAACGACTTTCAACTGGAAACTGAGGTGGGCAGGAAAGCGGGTGGACGGGTGTGTGATTGGGGAGTGAGGCACGGAAAACGATTCCGTTTTTCGCTGAGAGCGTTCCGTCATGTTCCGTTTAGAAAGGGGCCAACGTCCAAAGCACTGGCTCGGGCGTCCCATTTTGTTCGTTTTCAGGAGGATGTGGCTTGGGGGAACTCAGATCTCAAATTTAAAATTTAGCTGGGAAACACTCAGGACTCGGTGGGAGCTCCGACCACGTCTTTGAGGTGTTGTGCCTCTAGGGCGAGGGAAAAGAAAACCGGCCGGAGTTGCCTCCGGCCGGTTTGGTGTGAGTGATTTACTTCCGGATTATTTGCTTAAGCGGAAGAATTTCGCGGGGGCATCCGACGGGACTGTGAATTCGACCCGATCCCCATTCTGGGATTGTGAGGCGTTCACGGGAGCCCACTGCGCATTTGGCCCGAGCACTGTGGAGCTTTCGAGGAAGTAGTCACAGTTTCCTGCGGGATAGGAAATGATGAAGTTGGGACCGCTTCGGGTGATGCTCAGGCTGGTGCTGCTGACGGCGGCGTCAGGGCCTTGCTGAAAACTGTTGAGGACCTGAGCGGGGGTCATGGCACCGTCATAGATACGGAACTCATTGTAGGTGCCGTTGAAGTATGGGTCGTTGAACTGGGAGCGGCCCAGCCAGTTGTTGAAATCGCTGATGGAGGAGAGGGGCACGGTGAGGGGCCCGGAATCCACCAGCACGCTATTGGTATAGAGTCGGACGGTACCAGACAGTTGGTTGTAGGTGACAACGATGTGGATTTCCTGATTGGTAGCGAGAGGCCCGCTTCCGAGGAGAATTGGAGTTGGTCCCGCGTTACCGGGTTTGGCTTCGAAGCGGAGGTTGGCCGGCCCCTGAGCAGTGAGGGTCACGTAGTTGGAGCCCGCGTTCTGAGTGTCTTCGGCGTCGTTGCTGCCAAAGTCGAAGATACGGACCCAGCTCCGATTGTCGGTGGATGTAACCCAAGTTTCGAAGGTCGCATTGGTCAGGGAGGAGATGATGCCATTGGGCAAATCCACGTAGCCGTCCACGCCGTTGAGAGTGAGGCTCCCGGAGCCGGAGAAGGCGGCTCCGCCGTGAAGGATACCATGGGCGTTGCCGACCACGTCGTGTGCTTTGGGAGTGCCCTGGTCTTCGCAGAAGCTATAGCGATGTTTCAAAACCAGGGGCAAGCTCGTTACTTTGATTGTGATTGAAGCACTTACGCTCGCGAAGTTGGCAGTGATAACGGCAGTTCCGGGAGCCACGGCGGTGAGAACGCCATTGGCGTCAACACTGACGATGGCCGAGTCACTGCTTTCGAAAGCAACGCAACCGGATTTGGCGAGATCGAGGTTGGCCACGGCGCTGAAGGAAGCCAAAGCCCTGGTCTGCTGGAAGTCGTCGACGAGCATGTTGGTGCTAACGACAGTGAGCGCAAGGGATTGAGGGGTTCCGTAGTTATTGTCGGGTCCGCCAGCGTAATCCGCCTGGATTTGGTCCTCCGGAAGGACCTGATTATAAATGCGGAATTCATCGAATTCGCCCTGAAGGTTATTATCCCCAGCCCAATTCGACCGACCAAGCCAAACGTTCACGTCATGGATGTCGCTCATTTTGGTGCCGTTACCATAAATGGTTTTGAGGGCGCCGTTTTCATAGACGCGCAGTTCGCCACTATTTTCCTTCCAAGTGACAACATAATGGACGTCCTGGTTGAAGTTGGAAACGTCGTAACCAAGGCCACTACCGCCGCCGCCAGGGGGATCTTCATTTTGGATGGCAATTTGATGACGGCTCGTGTTTCCGCCCTCCTGAGCGGAAAGGAAGAGGTAGTCTTTACCGTTCCCGGCGCCACCAGGACCGGTAGATTCACCACCGGCCACGTCGGTAGAACCAAAGTCGAAGATGCGGGACCAGGATTGGTTGCCGGTCACTTTTGCCCAGACTTCGAAGGTTAATTCGCCGCTGCCACCATTCGCTGCGCCGTTCGTTGAGAGGAGGCCGTTGGGCAGGTCAATGTAAGGAGCGATGGAGGAACTGCCGCCGCTGAGGGTGACGCGGTTGCCGGTAAAGGTAGTGAGGCCGGATAGATTACGCACAATGCCATCCGCGCCGCCAACAATATCCGAGATGGTGGCCCCTGAGGCGTTGCCACTAGTCTGATTATTGAAGGTGTAGCGGTGCTTGAGGCCATTCGGGATGGAGTAGAGGAAACCGCCGGTGCTGCCAGAGGCGATCACATTGGCCAAGGTTGAAACGTCATGGATCCCGCTGACCGTGACGGTGTAATAAGTACAAAGGAAGGGTTCAACGGTGGTGATGAGAACGCGGGAAGCATCCGTTTCCCGGACTGCAGAGGCCAAAGTAACCGGACCAACGAAGCTGGAGAGGTAATAGTTGGCCAAGTTGGCAGCATCGGCAGCGGATACTCGCTCCGAGAAGATAATCTCGAAAGAATTCGAACCCGCCACCCGCACCTGCTGGATGGTGGGCGGAACTTCGTCCGCCGCGACCTGAAGCGTGACCGTGCTGCTGTTGAGAACGTATGCCGTGCCGGAAATACTATTGGAAGCACGGGCGAAGATGGTCGCTCCATTGTCGCTGTAAGGAACATTGGTAAGGAGCAACACCGTGGAGTTTGCGCCCAAAATTGGGCTGCCATTTTTAAACCACTGGAAGGTGATGGGAGGAGCGCCCTGAGCGGCCACCGTGAATTGGGCGGAGCCGAATTCATTGATTGACTGACCTACGGGCTGGGTGGTGAACGAAACGGGTTCCAGCACTGCCAGCGAGTTCGGACCGGCCTGGTAGCTAGCTGCCACCTGGGCAGCGCTAAGAACGTTCGTATAAATGCGGAACTCATCATATTCGCCCTGCATATTCTGGTCGGGCCAATTAGAACGGCCGAGCCAGACATTAACGTCGTGAAGCTGGCTCATACGGTTCAAGGCGGACATGGAGTTCACCTCGGTGCCATTCTCGTAAACACGAATATCGCCTGTGGTTTCATTCCAGGTGACCGCGAAGTGCAGGTCCTGGTTGAAATTGGCGGTCGGGTTATCGACAGTGCGAATGCCGCCCCCAGCCGGGTCTTCGTTACGCATTTCGAACCGCTGGTTCCAAATGTCGTCGCCGATTTGCGCGCTGTAGTAGAAGTAGTCTAAACCTGCACCACTGCCGCCAGGGCCGGTCCGCTCACCGCCGACACCGCCACCGATATCCGTGGAGCCAAAGTCGAAGATACGAGCCCAGGTGCGTGGACCCGTTATTTTTACCCAGCCCTCGATGGTAGCTTCACCGGAGCCAGCGAAATCCGTGCTGTTGGTGGAAAGTAGCCCATTCGGCAAGTCCACATAAGCCGCCGAGGCCGGATCACCGCCAGGAATGGTGAGACGCGTGCCAGTGAAAGCGGCGCCAGCACCTTTGACGATCGCGTTAGCACCACCGACGGAGTCGATGACAACGCTGCCTTCCGGAGCAGTTCCAGGATCATTGTTGAAGCTATAACGATGGGCCGGACCCTTGGCCAGCGGAGTGCCACCGAGGGAAAAGTCGTTCTTTTCGGTATTGTAATTGTCTAGAATGTCGCTGGAGCTTAAAGCGTCCGAATGGATGCGGAGACGGCCAATAGTAAGAGAGCCACGCAAACCGGCAGTCGGCACGCCGGCATCATTGTCCATTTGGGTAGCGATACTTATCGGGGTTGTGGCCCAAATATTCAAACTGGTCGCTTCCTGATTTTGGAGCACGCCATCGGAATAAACACGGTCAGCGGTCCCGTCGTAGGTGTAAACCAAATGATGCCACTGGCCGCTTTTGGGGGCTCCACCAAGGTCATTCCAGCCGAGATCAGGGTTGCCCCAGTGCCCCACTGCGCCCCAACGGCCGTCGTTGCCGTAATTGAAAGACATATTAGACCCGTCCCCGCCGCCTCGGTGTCCCCAGGAGACAATGGTTTCTTCACCAGGAATGGAGGGATTGAAAACCCATGCCTCAATGGTGCAGGTAGGGTTTGGCCCTGTTAAAGTCGGGTCGGCAAGCAAGAGTGGTCCCCCCACGGCGGAGACATGCTGCAGGAAAGAATTGCCGTTAAAGTGAATGCCTTTGGTACCGCTGGCATTGACGGGCGCGACATCGGGCACGGCTGCCCCGCCGCCAATCGCCTCAAAGAAGCCGCCCATGGTTCCTGAGTTGGTGATGGAACTGAGTGGGCCTGCGGTGAGGCTGGTTGCGTCAATTTTGACCAGCAGATCACCAGCCGTGTGGAGCGACTGTGCGTGAGCTGCGTTGATCATGCCTGCTGCTGCCAAAGCGGCCGTGAACAGCGGGATGCTTCTTCTGAGGGAAGGTTTAGATTTCTGATTCGTTTTCATACGTTGTAAAATCAGCAAGGCGCCTTTCCAAGAAAGGAACCAAATAGCCAGGAACATTGGGACAATGCACTGGCGTTGCGACTTTTGAGCTGAGTGAAGACATTTGTATCAGGTCGCGAGATCTTAAACAATGGGAATTTGCGGATTCAACTTGAGTGTTTTTCCTGACCAAAGCTGGTTGATTGTGGGGCGTGGGTTTATTAAGCTAATGGGCACATGAGCTCCCCTTTAGTCCAAACCGTGGTGGTCCTCGGTGGTGGCAGCGCCGGGTTAATGGCAGCACTGACGTTAAAGCGAAGAATTCCGCACCTGCAAATCCGGGTGGTGCGCAGCCCGGATATTGGAATTATTGGGGTGGGAGAGGGGACGACCGCTGCATTTCCGAAGCATTTTTTCGAATATTTAAGGCTTAAACCGCAGCAGTTTTATACTGAAGCGGAGCCCACCTGGAAGCTGGGGATCAAGTTTTTGTGGGGTCCGAAGCGGGAGTTTTATTATACCTTTGCCTACGAGTATCAGCACCGGTTCCCCGAACTTTCGCGCAACTCCGGGTTTTTCTACACGCCAGAAACCCAGTATGCCGGTCCCATATCGGCTTTGATGGCACATGACAAGGTGTTTCCGCGCCGTGCGGATGGGTTGCCTCATTTTCACAACAGTCACGCTTTTCACATAGAAAATCACAAGCTGGTGAAGTGGCTGGAGAAGGTTTGCCGTGAGTTTGGGGTTGAGATTCAGGACGCCACGGTGCGGCCTGAGCTTGGGCCGGAGGGAATCACCAGGCTTATCCCGGAGAATGGCCCCCCCATTGTCGGCGACCTCTACGTCGATGCTTCGGGCTTTCGTTCCGAGTTGCTGGGCCGCGCCCTGGATGAACCTTTCATGTCGTATACGGACGCACTGTTTTGTGATCGGGCGATCATCGGAGGTTGGTCGAGAACTGACGAACCGATCCATCCGTATACGATTGCGGAAACAATGGATGCGGGCTGGTGCTGGCAAATCGAGCACGAAAGCTGGATCAATCGCGGATATGTATACTGCTCCAATTTCATCAGCGATGATGCCGCGCGCGAGGAGCTAGTGCGGAAAAATCCAAAAATCTCGAATGAGCCGCGGCTGGTAAAGTTCCGGAGCGGCCGGTACCAGCGTTTCTGGGTTAAAAACGTGGTCGGAATCGGAAATTCGGCGGGTTTTGTTGAGCCGCTGGAGGCGACGGCGCTGCAGGTGATCTGCGTGGAGGCGAGCACGCTCGCCGATTCGCTGGTGGACAGCCTTTGCGCTCCCAACCCATCGCTAATCAAACTGTATAATGATTATAACGTGCAGGCTTGGGATGACATAAGGGATTTCCTGGCAGTGCATTACAAGTTCAACACACGGCTGGATACGCCCTTTTGGCGGGCCTGCCGCTCGGATACTCAACTGCACAATGCCGAGTTCCTGGTAGAGTTTTATAGAGAGAATGGTCCGAGCGTGGTGGCCGGTGCCCAACTGCTCCACCAGTCCAACTCATTTGGGATGGATGGTTACCTGGCGATGTTGATTGGACAATGCGTGCCTCACGCGAAGCCGTACAGCCCGGCCCCCCAGGAGCAAAAAATCTGGCACGAACGATTAAACACCTGGGCCGTGGAGGCGCGGCGGGCGATGGATGTGAAGCAGGCTCTCGAAGCGATCCGCCGGCCGGGGATGAAGTGGGGCTAGATTATGCGTATCCTCCTCCCCTTGCTCACGGCGCTTTTGCTGGTTTGCGGCTGTCAAAAACAGTCCAGCCCCGCCATAATTACTCCTTTACTGAGGGCTCAGGGGAGTGCCTGGTTTGAAGATATTACCGAGAGCTCAGGGCTAAGATTCACTCATTTGGCTGGAACCAATTATTTTATGCCGGACCAGGTTGGGTCAGGGGTAGCCATTTTCGATTTTGATAACGATGGGAGACTGGATCTTTACCTGGTGCAAAATGGGAGTACCGGCGGGCCCGGCCGAAACCAGCTCTTCCACCAGGAAGTTGATGGGACTTTTAAAGATGTTTCTGCCGGTTCGGGAGTGGATGTGGCCGGGCGGGGGATGGGCGCTTTCGCGGGGGATGTGAACAACGATGGCTTGCCGGACCTTTTGGTGACCGAATATGGAGCGGTGCATCTTTTCCAAAATCTTGGCAACGGAAAATTTCGGGATGTGACCCGGGAATCGGGGCTGGATAATCCCCGGTGGGCAGTGCCGGCCAGTTTCATTGATTATGATCGGGATGGCTGGCTCGATATTGTGATCGGAAACTACATTGATTACGACCCGACTCACATCTGTTACGATGTGCAAGGACGCCAGGATTTTTGCGCACCAAAAGCTTTCGCCGACACGGTGACGCGACTATGGCGGAATGTGAGCCGGAAACCCGGGGAGGTGCCGGTTTTCCAAGACAAAACTGAATCCGCCGGGTTGACCCGAGCGCCCGGGGCCGCCCTGGGATTGGTGTGCGCTGATTTTGATGGAGACGGGTGGCCGGATATTTTTTGTTCGGATGACACCCGGCCGAACCGGCTTTTTATCAATCAACATAACGGAACCTTTACGGAACAAGCGGCGGCACGGGGCCTCGCGTTTAACGCCATGGGGGCGACGGCAGCCAATATGGGCACCGCGTTCGCGGATGTGGATGGCGATGGGATGGGAGATCTTTTCGTGACGCATCTGACCGAGGAATTTCACGGGTTATGGAAACAGTCGCCACGAGGCGTCTTTTCAGATTCGGTGGCAATGGCAGGCTTACAAAAGCAGGGATGGCGTGGAACGGGTTTTGGGACGGTGCTGGCAGACTTCAATTGTGATGGATCAATTGATTTAGCCTTCGTCAACGGATTAGTACGCCGAGCTGCTCCCGGCCAAACGCCGGTGGCGCCAGGGATCGGGCCATGGTGGGCCCGCTATGCGCAAAAAGCCCAGGTGTTCGCGAACGATGGGCAGGGAAGGTTTGAAGATGTCTCTGGAGCGAACCCAGGTTTTTGCGGGCAAGCGATGGTGGGGCGAAGCCTGGCCATAGGGGATTTGAACAATGATGGGGCCCTGGATCTGGTTGCCTGCGGAAGCGGCGGGCCCGCGCGGCTCATGCGGAACGTGGCCTCCGGCCGAGGCCATTGGTTGCGGCTGCGCCTGCTTGATCCCAGCCATGGAAATCGCGATGCCATTGGGGCGGAGATAACGGTGGAAGCTTTGGGCAAGAGGTGGTGGACGGTTCTGCAGCCAGCGACGAGTTACCTGGCAAGCAATGATCCGGCAGTGCATGTGGGTCTCGGAGCGAGGTCAAACTTTGA
>JAQGOV010000207.1 GCA_028293425.1 Verrucomicrobiales bacterium | reverse complement strand
AGCAGACTAAAACATGTAACAGATATTTCAACTTGAAACATGTCCACGGAAGCTTACATTGCCCCGCATGGCGAAAACGGATACTTTGAACCATTCTTCTCATCTCGCATGAAAACCACACTCATTTTAACTCTACTGTGTTCCTCCTCCTTTTGCCTGGCGGCTGCGGACAAGGACCTCGATACCAATGCCATCCAAACGATCACCGGTCTCTCGGGCAAGATGAACGCCGAGGAAGGTGTCTTCAAAGTCAGCAGCCTGCGTACGGATGTGAAGGTGACCGTGGATAAATGGCAGATGCCTCCCTTTATGGGCCTGACCTCCTGGGCCACCTTCAAGGCGGGCATGAAAGAACAAAGCATGGTCATGGGCGACCTGGTTTTGTTTCAAGATGAAGTGAACCCCGTCATGAGCGCAGCACTGGAGAACGGCCTGCAGGTCACGGCGTTGCACAACCATTTCTTCTACGACAATCCCAAGGTTTACTTCATGCACATCGGCGGCGAAGGGAAAACGGAGACTCTGGCCCAGGGTGTGAAGGCCGCTTTGGCCAAGGTGAAAGAAGTCCGGTCGCAGAATCCACCACCGGCAGACTCATTCGCCGGTCAGATTCCGTCTCCCAGCGGCATCACCGCCGAAGCTCTCCAGAAAATCTTTGGAACCAAAGGCGATGTGAAAGACGGCATGGCAAAGTTCGTCTTTGGCCGGGCCGCCAAAATGCCTTGCGGCTGTGACGTCGGCAAGGAAATGGGCGTCAACACTTGGGCTGCGTTTGCCGGTTCAGACGACAATGCTGTTGTCGATGGCGACTTCGTTTGCCGTGAAGAGGAGCTTCAAGCTACCCTCAAAAGCGTTCGCAAAGCAGGGATCAACGTAGTGGCCATTCATCATCACATGGCCCAGGAACAACCCCGCTATATCTTCTTTCATTATTGGGGCCGGGGCAAAGCTGCCGATCTTGCCAACGCTGTAAAAATTGCCCGAGGCGAGCAAACCAAGGCCGCCGCCGCTGCCGCTCGGCTCGAAGGCGGTTTCAAGGAAATCAAAGCTGCTCAATTTGAGAAAGAGCGCAAGTCCAGGAAAGCCATCATCCTCGACGTCCGGACTCCGGATGAATTCGCGCGCGGCCACATTCCAGGTGCGCTCAATCTCGACATCAATTCCCCGGCTTTCTTCCAGAAGGCTGCCCAGTTGGACAAAAAGAAAACCATCCTCGTCAACTGTCACGCCGGCTCTCGCGGCGCCATCGCCAGCGCGGAATTAGCGAAAATGGGTTTCAAAACCATCTGTAATCTCGAAGGCGGGTTGGATGCCTGGGAAAAAGACGGACACACGCCGGAATCCACCGCTGCTTCGACACCCCGTACAGCGTCCAAATAGCCCCATCCCGGTTATGAAGTCTCCAGCATTTCTGCTTTTACTCAACGGCCTCACCGCCGTTGCTTTTGGCCAGGCCAACTTTGACCAGCAGCCTGCTGGAGCGTCGCCCGTTGGATGGACCGTTGGAAAAACGGGTACGGGCAACCCCAAGTGGACGGTGGAAAAAGATTCCTCAGCCCCCAGCCAGCCGAATGTTCTGAAGCAATCGGGCGAAGCGACCTATCCAGTGGCCCTTAAGGACAACACGGACCTTAAAGACGGCTTTGTGGAGGTAAAGTTTAAGCCCGTGGCTGGAAAGGAGGACCAGGCTGGTGGTGTCATCTGGCGGGCCAGGGACTTCGACAACTACTACATTGCCCGGGCCAACGCCCTGGAAGACAATGTCACCATTTACCACACAGTAAAAGGCAAGCGAGTCTCCTTTAAGAACACCAACACCAAAGTAACCTCCGGGGAATGGCACACCCTGCGCGTCCATTTTCAAGGGAATCATTTTACCGTCTCCTTTGACGGCAAGCGGGTGATCGAAGGCACCGATAAAACCTTTCCAGAGGCCGGAAAAGTGGGCCCTTGGACCAAGGCGGACAGTGTTACCCTCTTCGATGACTTCAACTTCGGCGCACCATGAAAACCTGCTTCAGCATTGCTTCGGCACTTGCCTTTCTCCTACCTTCCTTAAAAGGCGCAGAGCCGCTCACATTGGCCAAAACGATTCCTCTGCATGGCGTTACCGGCCGCTTCGATCATTTTGCGTTGGATGTCAAAGGACAGAGGCTTTTTGTCGCCGCTTTAGGGAACAACACCTTGGAGGTAATAGATGTAGCCGGCAGCAAACGTCTGCACACCATTAAGAGCCTCAGTAAACCCACCGGCGTCGCCTTTCTGCCCGACGAAAACCTCATTTGTGTCGCCAACGGCAATGATGGATCCCTCCGCGTTTTTGATGGTCAAAGCTACCAGTTGCGCAGAACACTGATAAACCTCGATGACGCGGACAACGTGCGTTATGACTCAAAAAACAAACGGCTCTACGTAGGTTATGGCGATGGAGCCCTCGCGGCGATTGACCCAGGGAAATGGGAAGTAATCAGTTCCATCAAGCTCCCAGCCCACCCTGAGTCCTTTCAGTTGGATCCAAGTGGAGCGCAGATTTGGGTCAATCTCCCCGACGCAAAGCAGGTCTCAGTCTTGGACCGCCTGAATCAGAAAGTGGTGGCAACGTGGCCCATCAACCAGTTCCAGGCCAATTTCCCCATGGCCTTGAACCTCGTCAACCACCGTCTTTTCGTTGGATGTCGCCAGCCACCGCAAGTGGTCGTCTTTGACACCACGGCCGGAAAGCCTGTCGCCAACTTCCCTGTTTCAGGTGATACCGATGACCTCTTTTACGATCCGAACCTCAAGCGTCTTTATGTCAGTTGCGGTGAAGGCTACCTTGACGCGTTCCAGAATTCCGACCAGGACAAGTGGACATGGATCCAGACGCTTGCCACATCCCCCGGCGCTCGCACCTGCTATTTTTCTCCCGACCTCAAGCAACTCTACCTTGCCGTTCCACAAAAAGGACTCCAGCAAGCTGAGGTGCGAAGCTACTCGACCATTCACTAAATGATATATTATCATGTTGGCTTGGTCAGGACAGGCGAAGCGACTCGGATCACGATGGGAAAGTCGTAGCACGACGATATCAATGTGCCGTACAGAAATGCAGGAAGTCCCGCCGTGTTACCAGCTTGTCTTTCAAGGGCGTAACCCTTATTTCTTTAGCGTTCACGAACTCTGCTTTTGGCTTTGTCGCGTTCCGGGCAGGGGTGATGTAAAATAATGACTTTGATTCACGCTTCTTTGCGGCGGCCGTTCGTGCTCCTGGTGGCGGTTATCGCCGTGGTGCTCGGGGCGATTTTGGCCTGGCGGCAAATGCCTCGGGATATCTTTCCAAGCCTTGGCATTCCCACCATCTACGTGGCGCAGCCTTATGGTGGTATGGATCCCGCCCAAATGGAGGGATATCTCGCGTATTATTACGAATACCACTTTCTCTACATCACCGGGATTGAGCATGTGGAATCCAAGTCGATCCAGGGGGCATCGATCATCAAGCTTCAGTTTCATCCCGGCACCGACATGTCGCAGGCGATGTCCGAAACGGTAGCGCAGGTGAACCGGGCGAGGGCATTTATGCCGCCGGGAACGGTTCCTCCGTTCATCATGCGTTTTGATGCGGGCAGTGTTCCGGTGGGCAACTTGGTATTTTCGAGTGAAACACGCACCGTGGGGCAGCTTCAGGACGCGGCTTTGAACCTGGTGCGGCCGTTGTTTGCGACTTTGCCGGGGGTCAGTGCTCCTCCGCCTTTCGGCGGCAGCGCCCGTTCCATTGTGGTGAGTGTAAAGCCAGATCGATTGCGAGCGCTGGGAATGTCCCCGGAGGAGGTTGTTTCTGCCATTGCGTCGGCCAATACGATTACCCCTTCTGGAAATATTCCCCTAGGCGATTTGTATCCGATGGTGCCGTTGAATTCCGTGGTTAAAAATATCAAGGACCTGGAAGGGGTGCCGGTGCGGACAGGCGTTTACCCGGCGGTGTTTATTCGCGATGTGGCTGAGGTGAACGATGCTTCGGACATTGTCACCTCCTACGCGCTGGTGAATGGACGGAGGACGGTTTATATCCCTGTGACCAAGCGAGCAGATGCTTCGACGTTGGCAGTGGTGAACCTGGTCAAGAAGAACATGCCCAAATTTCAAAGCGTGCTGCCGGACGACGTGAAGGTGAGCTACGAATTTGATCAGTCTCCCTACGTGACGAGTTCGATTAACGCTTTAGCAAAAGAGGGTTTACTGGGGGCGGTTCTGACGGGTTTGATGGTACTGCTTTTTCTGCGTGATTGGCGCAGCGCCTTCGTGGTGGTGCTGAATATTCCCCTAGCTCTCCTGGCAGCGCTGGTGGGTTTGTGGGTGACGCACCAGACCATCAATTTGATGACCTTGGGCGGATTGGCCCTGGCCGTGGGCATCCTGGTGGATGAGGCCACCGTGACAGTGGAAAATATTCACACTCACCTGGCGGGAGGCAAAACCCTGGCTCGCGCAGTGCTGGATGCCACCGTGGAAACGACGGTGCCGCGGCTTCTGGCAATGCTTTGCATCCTGGCTGTATTTATTCCCGCGTTCTTTATGGTTGGCGCCGGGAAGGCTTTGTTTGTGCCGCTGGCGCTCGCGGTAGGATTCTCGATGGTAGCCTCGTATATCCTTTCCAGCACTTTGGTTCCCATCTTGTCGGTGTGGCTGCTGCGACGGCATCCAGAAGCCAAGGAGAACTCAATGTTCCAGCGCGCCCAACGACGTTACGGAGGAATGATCCAGGGAGTGGTGAAGCTGCGCTGGGTGGTCGTGCCGCTATACCTTTTGCTGGCATTGATAACCGTGGTGCTGCTGGGCGCCCGCCTCGGTTCCGAGATTTTTCCCACCGTTGATTCCGGACAACTGCAACTTCGGTTCCGGGCTCGCACAGGAACGAGGGTCGAACGGACCGAAGCCATTGCTCTGAGCATTCTGGAATCGATCAAACGAGAGGCTGGGTCAAACAACGTGGCAATCACGCTTTGCTTCGTTGGCGTGCATGCGCCGAGCTACCCGATTAACCTGATTTATCTCTGGAATGGCGGCCCCGAAGAAGGGGTTGTGCAAGTGCAATTCAAGCGAGGGGCGCCTGTGCGGGTGGAGGACCTGAAGGAGGTGTTGCGTAGGAAATTGCCGCAGGAACTGGCCGGGGTGCAGTTTTCGTTTGAGCCCGGAGACATTGTAAGCCGGGTCATGAGCTTTGGCTCGAGTACGCCGATCGAGGTCGCGGTAAGCGGGCCGAACCTGGTGGCCAACCGGGAGCATGCTGAGAAAATTCGGGAGCAGTTGGCAAAAATCCCGGCATTGCGAGACCTGCAATTCGGGCAGGCGCTGGATTATCCGACGGTGGAGGTTGCGCTAAACCGGGAGCGGGCGGGATTGCTCGGAGTGAAAACCAGCGATGCCTCTCGCGCGTTGGTGACGGCGACATCCTCCAGCCGTTTTACGACACCGCTTTATTGGGCAGACCCGAACAGCGGCGTGGCTTACCAGGTGCAAGTCCAAGTGCCACAGGCGCGGATGAATTCACTCGAAGAAGTTCGAAACATCCCGGTTGCATACAAGGAAGGCGAGACGTTGCTCCTGCGGAATATTGCTTCGGTGACCAATGGCACAACCGTGGGGCAATATGAGCGCTACAACATGCAGCGGATGGTTACATTAACCGCCAACCTCGCTGGGGCGGATTTGGGCAGCGTGACACGGCAAATTCACGAAGCGATCGCGGGAGCAGGAGCGCCTCCGGCCAAGGTGAGCGTGGCTGTGCGCGGGCAACTCGCCCCCATGCAGGAGATGATGGGAGGATTGCAGAACGGTTTGCTCCTCACCGTGGTGGTGATTCTCCTTTTGTTAATGGCTTATTTTCAATCTATCCGGCTCGCTTTAGTGGTGGTGGCAACGATTCCCGCAGTGCTTGCCGGGGTGGTGATAGCATTATGGGCCACAGGCACGACGTTGAACATTCAATCGATGATGGGGGCGATCATGGCCGTGGGCGTAGCGGTAGCGAATGCTATTTTGCTGACGACGTTTTCAGAACGAGAACGTTTGAAGGGCGGGAACATCGTCCTTGCAGCCGCCGAAGGCGCGCGCAGCCGGTTGCGGCCCATCTTGATGACCAGCCTGGCGATGCTGGTCGGAATGCTGCCTTTGGCACTCGCACTGGGAGAGGGCGGCCAGCAATCCGCTCCGCTTGGTTGGGCGGTGATTGGGGGGCTCAGCGCGGCAACCCTGGCCACACTGCTGGTTGTGCCCGCCATCTTTGCACTGTTCTCCAGCAGAGCCGGGCGACGGTCGCCTTCGCTCGATCCCGATGATCCGGCCAGCAGGCATTATGTGAATTCCAATCCATGAAGATACCTCCTCCCTTTCTCCTGATGCTGGGGCTTGTTTGTTCCAGCGGACTCACAACAGGCTGCAAACAGTCGACAGCGGAAGCCCCGAAGGCGACTGCGGCAGCCCTTCCCGTGGGTGTGACCTTGGTGCGTCCGCACCAAGGTGAGATTTACCGTAGCGTTCATTTGCCGGCGAACGTAGCGCCTTACCAGCAGGTGACGCTCTATGCCAAGGTGCCGGGATACCTGAAGAGCATCGCAGTGGATAAGGGAGACCGGGTCAAGGAAGGTGATATGCTGGGCGAGATAGAACTCCCTGAGATGCTGGCCGACTTAAGCAAGAACAAGGCGGAGTTGGAAGCGGCGAGAATTGATTATCAGCGCGTGAGCGAGGCTGCCAGGAAAGCGCCTGATCTGGTGGTGCCGCAAACGGTGGACAATGCCAAAGCCAAGTGGGATGTAGCTAAAGCCAACCTGGAACGGACGGAAACCCTCTTGCGGTATGCGCGGATGGTAGCGCCGTTTTCCGGAATCGTGAGTAAGCGCATGGTCGACCCAGGAGCTTTTATTCCAGCGGCAACGTCCGGGAGTTCCGCGCAAAACGCAGCCATTTTAACACTTGTCGATTCAAGCAAGGTTCGAGTGCAGACGGCCATTCCTGAAATGGAAGCGCCATTCATTGTCAAAGGCACTCTGGTGAAAGTGACAGTGGAGGAACTGCCGGGTCGAACGTTTGATGGCCAGGTGACGCGTGATTCACACGTGCTGGACCCCGGCACGAAGACCCTGCTCGCCGAAACGGAATTGGCTAATCCAAAAGAGGAACTGCGGCCGGGGATGTATGCCATGGTGCGTGTGATGCTGGAAAAGAGGACCAATGTGTGGCTGGTGCCGGTGGCGGCGCTCTCCGTGGAGAAAAGTGGGCCTTCTGTTTTTATTGTGTCCGAGAACAAGGCGAAAAAGGTGCCGGTGAAAACAGGATTCAACGATGGCGCTGTCGTCGAAATCAGGGAAGGTCTCCCGGAAAACCAACCGGTGATCCTGATGGGCAAGCAACCTTTGAATGACGGACAACCTGTGCGAGTGGAGGAGAAATGAAGCGTCTTTATTCGCTCGTCGCCCTGATGGCAATTGTTGGGAGTTGTTTGGACAGCCAAGCGGCTGATTCGGCGGAAAGCACGAACCATGTTTACCCCATCGACCTGGCCACAACCATGAAGCTGGCCGGCGCGAGAAATCTCGACGTTCAGATTGCCCGGCAACGATTGGCGGAGGCTCGGGCCACACGTGAGGCTGCCGTCTGGAGCTTTCTGCCGACCGTTTCACCCGGGTTGAGTTACCGGCGTCATGATAACCTGATCCAGACGGTGGAAGGGCGGATGATCGAAACGGAGAAGGAATCCTACACGGTCGGCCCCACAGTGACAGCCCAGGTTGATTTGGGAGAGGCCATATTTCGGGAACTCGCAGCCCACCAGCTTTTAAAAGCGGCCGATTACGCACTGGAGAGTCAGCGGCAGGAGAGCCTGGCAGTCGCGGCACAGAACTATTTTGACCTGGTGAGAGCCAGCGCGGCCATCGAGGTAGCGCGGGAAGCCGTTCGCATTTCGACCAATTATGCAGCACAAGTGGAGCGTGCGACGGGGGCGGGGATCGCGTTTAAGGGCGATCAATTGCGCGTCCAGGTACAAACAGAGAAAAACCGGCAGGTCCTGCGCCGTGCACAGGAGCAGGAGCGAGTTGCTGCGGCGAGGCTTGCACAGGTTCTGCATTTGGAGCGAGCCGTGGAACTCCGGTCCCGGCCGGATGAACTGGTTCCATTGCAATTGGTGGATGCGCAAGCTGCCCTTGCAACACTGGTGCAGCAGGCGCTGAACAGCCGCCCCGAGGTCAAGGAAAGCCGCTCACGCATCGCCGCGGCGAAGGATGCCCGATCTGGAGCGGTTTACGGTCCGCTAATTCCCAGCGCAGGAGCGCAGGTCTATGCGGGAGGTTTGGGGGGGAGCATGAATGGAACGTCCGGAACTTTTGGCGAATCTGAAGATTACCTTGTTACACTGGGCTGGAAGATTGGGCCGGGCGGACTCTTTGACCGAAGCCGAGTCCGGCTGGCTGAATCCCGGCTGAATATTGCACGGCTTTCGGGCGAGAAATTGGACGACGAAATCACGCGGCAGGTGATTGAAGCACAAACCCACTTCCAGTCCTCCGCGGATCAGCTCGAGATCGTGCGGCGAGCTGCCCAGGCAGCGGAAGAATCTCTCCGCCTGACCGGCAGCCGGAAAGAATTCGGCGTGGGAGCGGTGCTGGAAAACATCCTTGCAGAGGAAGAATTGACCCGGAGCCGTTTGGAGCTGTTGAACGTGGTGGCGGAATACAATAAGGCACAGTTTGCAGTTCAAAGAGCCCTCGGGCAAATGGGCAAGGAGTGATCGCGCAATGGGAGCTTCCGTTCCACTTTGGGGACACACACGTGTTCGATTCGGTGGACTGATTCGAAATTTAGCCGCAATCTTGGCAGGAGTTTCTCGAACAGGCTTTGTAGTCGATAATCTGCCAGGAGGCGAATTCGAAGTCGAGGAGTCGAGAAGATTTAACTCGGTCAGGCTTTTGCCGGGTCAGCAAACTCCCAAATGTCAGGAAAGCGGCTCAGGAGATCGCGGAATTGCTCCTCCATGGTTTGCTTTAGGAAGAAGGCGTTAGCGCCGAGCCGATAACACCGCTCAAGCTCCTGGATTCCGATCGCTTTGGTGTGGAGGACCACCTTCGGTGGAAGAATTTCTGGATGAGCATTAAGCCATTCCAACACCTCGTAGCCATTCTTATTTGGCATGGCCAGTTCCAGAAAAACCAGGGATGGAAAAGGATGGAGGAGCCGGTCTGAATAAGGCTCCTGGCCTGAAAGGTAATCGATGGCTGCGACGCCATCCGGCAGCATTTCGACGAAGTTTGCCACGCCCTTTTTGCGCAGGAAACGCAGGAGGAACTCTGAGTCGCTGGCGCTATTGTCGACAATAAGGATCGGTTCGGACATCGATTTAAAAGACTTCCAAATTTCGTCAAGCATAGCCCTCCATCGTTGCGTTCCGCCGAAAAGGGCTAAGGTTTTCGGCGTGTTTTGGACGGGGTTACCACAGAGCTATTCACTAAATGACAATACTGTCATGTTGGCCGTCTGGTCATGGCATCGCGACGTGTCATACTTGAAGGACCTCTGGCGTGCAGACGCAATGAAGCTTAATAGAAGGTGGGGACTCCTTGGCAACATGGCGGTTGTCCCACGTTAACGCGACGACAGGCACTTACCAGCCCGTTGAAAAACTGCAAAGCCTGCCGTGAAGGAACACCGGGAACGACTTTTGGCCCAGATGGAACGAAACAAATAGGGGAGTTGTTTTCGTGAAAAAGACCGTCTGGCGTTGTTGCTCCTCCCTTACAGACCGCTGCGGGTATGCTCAGTCGTCGCGCGTTGGCTTCCCAAGCCTCCACTAGTCAGTTGCCCCACAAGAGACGAACGCTTCGCGATCCGTGGTGCCATCCGGCCTTTTTGACGAAAGCGGCAAGCCTCGGACTTTTTCAACGGGCTGTTACGCCTGCCGTGAAGACATTCGCGAGGTGGCTAACAGATCCAGCTCAATCTCCGAACTACTGCGACTCTGGCGCGGGAGTAATTTGCGAATCCGTGTCCCCGGTTTGACTGCCGGAGGAGTCGCTGCTCACAGGAGAACCGCTGGTTCCTTGGCCATGGTAAACGCCGCTATCGTAGGCGCCACCGCCACGGGACGATGTATCGTGTGTGGCGCAGCCGGCCAAAGCAGTGGCTGCGATCAAAGCCAATAAAAACGTCTTCATATCACATCAACCTCGACAGAAAATGAGCCCGCTGGCAAAGGAGGTCTCCTCCCCAGCCTCCATCGTCATAGCGGGGATCTATTTCCGCTGTTGAGGCGGGAGCTTGGCCGGACCCGGCTTGTTCGTGGGGGAAAGTTCGATATTGAGCTCGGACTTCCAGGCGTACTCTTTTCTGTCGATCTGGAGCGCTCGCGGAAAAATCTCGATGATATGTCCAAACAGATCCAGGGTGATGACCCCGGGCAGGGTGGTGAGATCCTCGTAAAGAATCTTTCCAAATGGCAAGGCCTTCTCCGGCCTGTCGAAAGCGACTCGTTGCGCCAGATTGGTCGTGAGAGCTTTCTCTTCAGGAAAAAGAATTTCAACCGATGAAATGTTCAGCTTCGGCTCATAAATCACGATGCTTGGGTTTCCTTCGCCATCCACGCTGAAGCTGATTTCCCAGGGCCCTTGCCGATGTTTCCAGAATTCCAGACCGTAAAACAATCCAAAGTAAAGCGCGGCCACGATAGCAAAAGCTACCAGCACAGATTTCCATCGAATTCCGGGATTCATTTCAGCATCGGTTACTCGCAAGCGCGATATTGCACGCGCCCGGCCGGAGTTTCAACCCGGGATTCCTCATCTGTTCTTCGCCATCCGCTTTTGACACCTCTAAAAAACTTCATTACACCTATGGCATGCGTTTGTCGTACTGTCTCAGGCCTTATCTTTTTCTCCTGGCGCTGCTCGCGTCTGCACTGGTGGCTTCGGCCCAAACACCGACCAACTTTGCTCCGGTCACGATGAAACTCGCTTATCCCGAGTTGACCGTCCAACGGCCAATCTGGCTCTGCGAGGCCCCCGACGGTTCCGGGCGCATCTTCCTCGTGGAACAGGGTGGAAAAATTTTGATCCTACCCCGGGACCGCTCGGGCAAGGAAGCCAGTGTGTTCCTCGATATCACCGATCGAAAACCTTACGCCAGCAATGAGGAAGGATTACTCGCCCTGGCCTTCCATCCGCAATTCAAGTCGAACGGCAAATTTTACATCTTCTATACCCAACAAAATCCCCGGCGCAATCGCCTCTGCGAACTGCAGGTGGACAAAACGGACAAAAACCGCGCCGACCTTTCCACCGAGCGATTGCTTTTGGAAGTGCCCAAGCCTTACCCAAACCACAACGGCAGCACCCTCCTGTTCGGCCCTGACGGCTACCTCTACTTCAGCGCGGGCGATGGCGGGAGTGGCAACGACCCCCACAACAACGGCCAAAGCCTCAAAACCTGGCTCGGAAAGATTCATCGCATCGACGTGGACACCCGCACCAGTGATCTGCCGTATGGCATTCCTAAAGACAATCCGTTCGTTGGAAAAGGCGAGGGTGTGCGCGAAGAGATTTGGGCCTACGGACTCCGCAATGTCTGGCGCATGAGCTTTGACCGTCAAACAGGCGAGCTTTGGGCGGGCGATGTCGGCCAAAACAAATTCGAGGAAGTAGACATAATTGAAAAAGGCGGCAATTACGGCTGGCGCATCCGCGAAGGCTTCCACGCTTTCGCCACCAACGATCCCCCTGCCACTGTGAAATTGATCGATCCGGTATTCGAATACGACCGCAAGCTCGGCAACAGCATGACCGGAGGCTTTGTATATCGTGGCAAGCGCTTGCCCTCGCTGGTCGGCACCTACCTCTGTGCCGATTTCACCACGGGCCGAATCTTCGCCGTGAAACGTGAGAATGGCAAAGTGACCCAAAGTGGCGTCCTGTTCACCCAGCCGAAAGGCCTGATCCCCTTGCGCAACATCGCCAGCTTCGGCGAAGACGCGAAAGGCGAACTTTACATCCTGGTCTTCGAAGGAGCGGCGAATGGCCGCATCTACGAGTTGTTCCAGGAACCGTAAAGTCGGCCCTCGCATCCTTTATGCAGGGCCACTTGCTGCGTGGTTGCCCGGTTCACTGCTCCTGGAAGAATCGCCTGGCGAGAAAACGATAAGCGAGCAGTGCTGCCACCAGGGCAACCATAAAGAGGACGCCGTATACCACCGCCAGCTTAAAAATGTGGTTGGTAAACTGCTCGCCGCTGCTCACGCCTTGTTGCATGACTTTGGGGAAAGTTCGGTCGGCGGATTGCATCAGCAGGTTGAATTCTCGTGCCGAAGCGGTCATCTCACTGATGGCCGCGGCGTATTCCCGGATATCAAACGGACGGGAATTGGTTAACGCCATACCTAGTTCGCGCGTCGGCAATTGCCTGAACAAATCCCGCATCGACCCCACCAATCCATTGGCTGCACTGGCCGCCTCCGTGCCGGTCGACATCAGCACACGCATGTTGGTGAGTGCGCCGCCGAACTGCTGCTCATGAGTGGCCAGTTGCGTCACCAGATTGGATTGCTGCACGGCGAGTTCCGCAAAAACCTGGTGAATGGCGGCTTCGCGTTGCTGCGTGAGCAAGGCTGGCAGTTGGACCGTGGTATTCGACAGCATCCCCGAAAGCGCGAAGGCTTCCCGCAATTCTGGAGCGAGGGCAAGTTTATAGAGCAGGTGTTCAGAGCGCCATTGCGTCACTACGGGGAGTCGCTGGACGTAATACATGGCGCGGTCCGCCAGGAAACGCGCCTCTTCTGCCGTGCGCGAGGCCACGTTCAGCCCGGCCAGCGGATCGAGTTCAGCCAGCCGTGTCACGCTATTGGTTGGCTGCGCCTTGCGAGGCACGGCGGAGTCGAATGCTTCAACCACGTCACGGAAACGGATGAAAGGACCTGAAGTCGCCTGGTGATGTTGCTGTTTCCAGTGCTCAAGCAGTTCGTGCAGCTCCTTTATCTGTTCAGCCCTGAGGTGCTTTCCAGCCAGCGTCCATAAATCTTTTTCAAGCTCCGTATAATTTGCCAGGACAGATTTCACCCGTTCGGCTTCCTGGGAGGCAAAATGTGCTTCGAGCGCCGGCCGCCCAAGGTCCACCAGCACTATCATATCCAGCAACATCG
This sequence comes from Verrucomicrobiales bacterium, assembly GCA_028293425.1. Taxonomy (GTDB): domain Bacteria; phylum Verrucomicrobiota; class Verrucomicrobiia; order Limisphaerales; family JAQGOV01; genus JAQGOV01. The sequence continues at coordinate 3,031 of JAQGOV010000207.1, read as the reverse complement.
GCAGGGCTTCGGAGCCGGACGCGATAAATACCGCGGCACTGGCTTGATCCGCCTTGAAACCCTGGGCATGAGCACGGGCTTCAGGGGTGCGCAGCCGAGGGATCAAGTCATCCAGCGAACGGTTCAGTTGCAGGCTGAACCGATCCGCATATCGCATCAACTCGCTTTGCAACTCCGTCGGAATGACGCCCTCAGGCGTGCCTTGATAGGGTTCGCGTAGAGCGCGCAATCGCGACTCCGTGGATTGTTTTTTAGCCGGCAACAGTCCGCAACCGCTCACGAGAGCGACGCTCAATATCAGGCTGAGGGCCATCCAGGCGTTTAAAATATGGCGACTTGGGGGCCGCATGATTACCTCCAATGCAGTGGCTGGTTACTATTCCGAGGTTGCGGCGCTTTTGGTATGGGGGATTCCCCGTGAAGGTGTTATGAAGGGCTCCCAGACAATGTAATATTTAGTGTTTCCAGGAGGGTTGTGATCGTCATTCGCTCATTCTGGTTTCGTCATTTGCGCTCTCACGCTCCCCGTTCTCCATCCTCGGGTGTAGCCGCTCAATTAATAAGGCTGGTGAGGAACTGCTCGTCAGATGTAACGCGTGGATACAACTTCTCGGGTTCCCCGAGTATTTTCGGATTTTTGGGTCACGTATAGCGCCGCCGCTTGCGGGATCAAGTCAGTCGAAAGGTCACGAAAATCCGACCGCCTGTGGTGGTGCTTTGCCTGGAAAGCAATGCAGGCGCTTCCAGGTTTTGGATTTGCCCGTTAAGGCACCTGAGGAGTGACAATTCGATAAAAGCGGACGCCTGTCCCGGGCAGAGGGTCGGCAATGGTCATCAGGACTGGCCGAAGGCGAGTGGGATAATTAGTCAACTTTTGCCAGGTGCCGCCCGTCAACGAATCGCTTGCAAGAATGGAATAGGTTTTTTCCGAATCGAGCCAGAAGGAAAGCGACGCATTTGTTCCGCTGCGGAGGATCGATTCGAAACGAGGATGGCTCAGGGCCATGGGAGCGCCCACCGGGAAATGAGTCCCAAGATCTCCGCCACCCAGTCCGGCTCCCGTTGCGGGCGAGCCTGGACCGAGGCGGTAATCCTGCTGAGGCTGATTAACAAAAAGTGGAATGGCACTGAGGTTTCCTGTGCCTGGGTAGTTTGTGCCCTGGATATCCGAGTGGTTGGCGACCATGCTGGAGTTGTTCAGGAAAAACAGGTTGGTTCGATTTCCCCAAATGATGTTGTTGTAGGAATTGGTGATGTGCCCGCCATCGACCGGGGTCGTGAATTTTTGATATTCACGAATGCCGTAGGTGTTGTCCACGATGGTAAGATTATAAAGCCCGCAAGTGCTGCCATCCTTCACCGCCACGCCTGTGTCCACCTGATAGAACAAGCAATTGCTGATGGTCATTCCATTGTCCGGCGAGCCGCCCGCGCCCGACGCACCCATGGACACTGCTTTGTCGGAAAAGTCGTAGACAAGGCAGTCCTGCACTAGCACTCCTGAAGTGCCATTGAAATCGAGTGCGTCCGAATTACCTCCGGAAGAGTGGCGGAAAGTGCAGCGGCGCACAATCGAACCCGGGGGGCCGCCCTGAATTTCCAAGCCGTCGCTGCTGGGAACGGTCATGTTTTCATAAAGCGAGTCTTCCGCGAGAATAACGGTGCCTGTATTGAAAATAGTCTCGGAATAATTTCGGACGTGGTTCCGCCGCATGGTGACGAACTTGGCGGAGTTGGCGACGATCGCGGAGTACACGTCATGGATAAAGGTATCCTCAATCAAGCCGGTAGCCTGCGAGCCAAAATTGATGCCTCCGTAAGCAACCTCGGCGTGACGGACCGTGACAAAGGAACTTGCGCCGCTGGCGCTGAGGTTACCCCACTTGTTGGTTCCGACCATGGATGTGAACAGGACCGGGTTCGCTGAAGTGCCCTCCACGTCAATGCCTGAGTTAGCAGCAGCACTAATCGAAACGTTGTTGGTGAGGTGGACCAGCGTTCCCGCCTCGATCATGAGGGTGGCACCGCCGGAAATAATCACGTTGGAGTACACGAGGATGGTTCCAAGCGCGGGAGACCAGGTGGTATTATTTGTAATGACTCCGCCAGCAGGGGTCGATTGGGACAATAATGTTAAGGGCGCAAGTGCAAGCACTGCGAAACAGAGAGTTCTCAAAAATTTCATTTACATTTATTAAAAGCGCGCGCATCCCACACGGGTTAAAGACACGGAGGACCTGTGGTAGAGGTCAGATTTATAGCATAATCAGCAACGAAAGGGAATGGTTTATTTGAGCAAATCTGGAAGAAAATGCCCTGAAGGTACCAGCAATCTTGCTAAGAGTTTGGCAGGGAGGCGAGCTTCTGCTTAAATGGAACCCCGTGAAATCACTGCTTTCAAAGCTGGCCTGGCTCGGCGTTGCTCTTTTGGGCGCATGGGCATATCTCACGCTTTCCCTCCGTCGGGGGGAGCACATCAGTTCTGCCTATATCCTGATTGCGGCCCTGTGCTCCTACGCCATTGGCTATCGTTTTTATTCCAAGTGGATCGCGGCCCGCGTGCTGGCCCTGAATGACCGAAGGGCTACCCCTTGTGAAGTCCACGACGATGGGAAGGATTTCGTCCGTACCAATAAGTGGATCGTTTTCGGGCATCACTTTGCCGCGATTTCCGGGCCTGGTCCTTTGGTTGGGCCGGTGCTCGCTGCGCAATTCGGTTATTTGCCGGGGACGCTCTGGATTTTAATCGGCGTGGTATTGGGGGGAGCCGTGCAGGATTTCGTAATTCTCTTTTGCTCCATGCGACGCGATGGCAAATCGCTGGGCCAAATGGTGAAGGAGGAACTGAACTCCACAGCTGGTCACATCGCGCTGGTCGCGATTCTGGCCATCATGATCATCCTCCTGGCAGTGCTGGCTTTGGTGGTCGTCAAGGCTTTGGCCGAAAGCCCCTGGGGTGTTTTCACGGTGGGAGCCACGATCCCGATCGCAATGCTCATGGGCGGTTACCTCCGCTTTTGGCGCATCGGGA
>JAQGOV010000177.1 GCA_028293425.1 Verrucomicrobiales bacterium | reverse complement strand
AGCGTGAGTAAAGACCAGAAAGCGGCCTACGACGAGTTGGTGAATGTGCTCAAGCGGGTCCAGGAAGAGCAGGAACAAATCTCCAAGCGGCTGCAAGGCGGAGCACCCGCAAAATAAGATCATCGAACTCAAAGGTGATCATTTGGACGTCTCGACTTGACAGTAACACTGTCTACTGTTATTGATCACGTATGGGCGAGATGTTCTCGATTGAGGTTTTAGCGCAAAAGGTCAATGGCTGGTGTGACACCAATCAAATCTTTCCTGCGAGCGGGCAGGCCGGCGATCTCATGACTGAGCGGAACATTCGTTACTATCGAACGCTGGGCCTGGTGGATGGACCGCTGACCGGTGGTGGCCAGGGCTACGGTGAGAAGCATTTATCCCAGCTAATCGCGATCCGACTGCTGCAGGCTCAGGGCTTGCCTTTAAACCGGATTAGTGAGTTGCTCTTTGGCAGAACCACGGAGGAGTTGAAGCAGATTGAACTTCGGGGGCTGCAGGAGCTTAAGGGCTCTACGAATCTGTCGTTTCGACCAGCACCTGCGGGAGAGAACTGGAATGTCCTGCCATTGGACGAAGAGTTCATGATTATCTCCCGCCGGGGACGCGGGATTTCAGCGGAGATGCGGGAACGCTTGCTGGCAGTTCTCCATCCGAAAAAGGAAAGCAAACGCCACTAAGAAAAGGAGAGACCATGCCGAATCGATTACCTCAACCATCCAAGGCATTCGGATTGATTGCCTGGCTTGAAGAAACCCGCCTGCAATTACCGCTGAAGGCCGTGGAGTGCCGTTTCACTGTGTGCGGTGAATTGCTGAACGTGGAAATGGACCAGGTGTTTCGCCAAAGCAATCCTCAAGCTTTGGATTGTCTCTATAGTTTTCCCTTACCCGGCACGGCCGCCGTTTACAAATGCGAAATGGACGTGAATGGCAGGCTGATTGAGGCGAAGGTTGAGGAGCAGGAGGAAGCCCGCCGGATAGTGAAGGAGAAGAAGGCAGCCGGGTTCCGTACCGGGCTGGTTGAGCTGGAGCGAGACAATCTCTTTACCCTTTCCCTGGGCAACCTGCAGCCAGACGATCTGGTGGTGGTGCGACTGGCTTACTTCCAAACACTCACGCGGCTCAAAGACTGGACGTCATTCAACATCCCATTCTGTCCTGGTGTGCGCTACATTCCCGGTGCTCCCCTGCTCCGCTCCAACTCAGGCAAAGGAGTGGTGGACGACACGGACCAGGTGCCCGACGCTTCCCGGATCAGCCCGCCTCGAATCGACAAGCTTAATCGTGATGCCGCGTCCCTCTACGTCGAGGGCATGATTCAAAATCCCAACGGAGAGCTCGTGGATGTTTCTTCTCCCAGCCATCCGCTCGTGGTGCACGATTTGCCTGGGGCTTTCGAGGTATCGATTGCGGAAGGCGCGGCCGTTCCCGATCGGGATTTGGTGGTGCGATGGACAGACCAGGCGCATGAGAAGCTGGCTCCCGCGGGCTGGAGAACACAAACCGAAGAGGCCACGTACGCGTTGGCCCGCCTGAAGGCACCCGGACATGCCGAAGTAAACGAAGCTTACGAACAGGATGTCTATTTTTTGATTGATCGCTCCGGCAGCATGCAAGGCATTAAGTGGCAAAAAGCGGTCCAGGCACTGCTCGCTTTCCTGCGCGTTCTCGGCAAAGGGGATCGTGCCTGGGTAACCTTCTTTGAAACCAGCTTCCAGGATTTGGCCGAAAAACCGCTGCCAGCCAAATCCCTCCTCCAAGATCGCGCTGTTCTGAATATTGCGAAGCTTGGAGTAGCCGGCGGCACCGAACTGCTGCCCGCGCTCAACCATGTGTTGGAAAAAGCAGGACAGTTTTCTGTCAGCCGCCCTGCGAGCCTCCTGATCATCACCGACGGACAAGTGGGAAATGAACAGGCCATCCTGGAGCGCCTTGCCAAACACCCAACTTTACGAGTGCACACTTTCGGTATCGATACGGCAGTGAATGACGCGTTCCTGAACAAAGCCGCAGTGCAGCAGCGCGGTCAATCCTGCCTGCTCACTCCCAATGATGACATCGCGGGGGCGGTCAGCCGCCTGGGCGATCGGCTTCGGCGGCCAGTCCTGACGTCCATCCGAGTGCTTGGAGATTGGGAATCTCCATCGGGGAGCATTCCGGATCTCCATACGGAGGAAGTTGCCAACCTTCCGTTCAAGGGAAAACCCGGCGCAAGGCAACTTGAGCTCGAAGGGACCTCAGCGGACGGCCGAACGCAGCGTATCACGATCCATTTGGCTGAATCTAAATCCCCTGCCCTGGCAAAGCTCTGGGCCAAACAACGCATCGAGCATTTGCTGGCCAATAACCAGGCGGAGGCAGGCATCAGCCTGGCCAGGCAACACAACCTGGTTTGCCGTGGTGTAGCCTTCGTGGCCTGGGATGAACAGGAGAAGGTCGCGGTAGCGTCCCCGGAACGGACCCTGTATCAACCTTCCGTCTTTGCGGCAACTTTCGGCGGCATAAGTGCCGGAGTAGCACGCGCCAGGCTTTATTCCCGCATGGCCCCCACCACACCAGAAACTTTCAGATTCGAAGAGAAACTTGCGAATGCCCTTAGGGCAGGAAAACCCAGAGCTTCCCAATTCAAGTCAGAAGTTATCTCGAAATTATCGCAACTCAAAACAGTCTTGGGTTTTCAGGCCAAGGTAGGGGTCCACATTCCCAAGGTGATGAGTCAATCGTTGATTCGGTCCTTGACCAAGGAGTTTGGGGGCCAGGTTTCGCATCCGGATTGGCCGGAAAAAATTAAAGGAATTGAAAGCCTATGTGACCACCTTTTTGAGATTGGATGGATGAGAAACCCCGCAGGATATGCTCTACTCCAAATCGTTTGCCGTTGGGCGTTGGAAGAACTGGATGCCTGGGAGGAACGTGAAAAGCGGTTGATCCGCTTCAACGTCATCATGGAAGAAGGCGACTGCGATCAGCAAAGCTTACGAGCCTGGATTTTGGCTAACCTCAATGGCAGGACGCAAACGGAGGCTTTGGCCCAATTGGAAGCGCTGAAAATGGAAATAACCGGCGCCAAACCGTAACGGTCTGGGTCAAAAGAAACTTCCCTTGCGCAGGGACATTTCGTGACCGCTGGCAGTAGTGCCCTCACGCAGGATCAAACAAAACCGGACCTGCTTTTCCGAGGCGCTTTTCAGAGCGTCTCGCAGCTTGGTCAAGTCCGAAACGAGTTGCTTGGGGAATCGCGACGCTTTGCTCCTGGTGATCAGCTTGTCCAGGGTAGGCAGAGCATCGTTGGGATCAAAGAATTGAAGTTCTTCACCTTGCACCAAGTCATCCCCCGAGACAAAGGAGGAGAGCGGGCGGATCGAAAGATATTCGGACAACTCATCGAGGTCGCGCGAGTGCCAGAGGAGGCTCTTGCCGGAAAGCCAGGTGTCCACGTCGCCCACACGCGTTTCGAAGTAAGGAATCACCCGGACGCGCAATTGATCAATGGTGCCCGAAACGGACGAGACGAGCAGAACGAGAAAAGCAGCCGTGAACAAACCGGGAAGGAGAACGCCTTTGCCGTAGAACAATTGCCAGAACCCGATGGCGGCAAGGATGGTTGCCACACCGATCTGGACTGCGGCCCAGTACAACGTTTGCTGTGTACGCCTCTCGTGGAAGCGGTAAAAACCCTCTGCAAAGGCGGCTCGGCGGCCTTGCAGGATGCACATGCCCAACCTTTTAAACACTAGCCTTAAATTAGGCCAAAACTCACTAAAACCAACGAGGAATATACCCCACGGCGGGGTGTTTTCCTCCTGTCGTGAACGAAGCCCAACCCGAGAGCATCGGTTTATTTGCCAAGCCCTGCGCCCCTGAACCTTTGCGGTTCGGGGCAGGAAGGATTATGATTACAAGTAGGGATTATGAACGCCTGTGTGCGTTTAGTTGAAATGTGCCCAACCCAATGCTTTGCGCGCAAAATGCTTCCCCTTGTTCCCTTGCCCAGTCTGGCGTAATCTCCATTTATGGCGCCTACTCGTCAAGGCTCATTGAAGCTGTTCCGTCTTGCTGGCATCCAGGTTTACCTCCACTGGTCCTGGTTCCTGGTTGCTTTCTACATGATCAAAACCCGCGCCAGAACCTACAGTTCCATCGAATGGAACGTTTTCGAATACGTTGGGCTTTTTGCGATCGTCCTGATGCACGAGTTTGGCCACTCGCTGGCTTGCCGACAGGTTGGCGGACAGGCGGATCAAATTGTGCTTTGGCCCCTTGGAGGTGTGGCCTACGTCGCTCCTCCTCAGCGCCCTGGCGCGATGCTGTGGAGCATTGCAGCCGGACCACTCGTTAATGTGGTGCTCACTCCCATCCTCGGTGGCTTATATTACTGGGGCAGGAATCATGGTTGGGCTTATTCTGCACCTGACTCGTTCAAACTCCTTGAGAATGTCGCGATAATGAACGTCTTGCTCTTGACGTTCAACCTTTTGCCGGTTTACCCATTGGACGGTGGCCAAATCTTCCGCTCGTTGTTGTGGTACGTGATCGGCCGCTCGAAAAGCCTGATGGTCGCGAGCCTGGTAGGATTTGTCGGGGTAGCGGGTTTTCTGTTTTATGCCTTCTCTCAGCAATCGACCTGGTTGGGAATTCTGGGCATATTTTTAGGCATCAACTGCTGGCGCGGTTTCCAACATGCCCGTTCACTTGCCCGGCTAGACAAATTACCTCGGCACCGCGGCTTTGCCTGCCCGAGCTGCCAAGTTGCTCCCGTGCAGGGACCCTACTGGGTTTGCGCGCAGTGTCAGCAGCCTTTCGATATGGTCGCCAACCTGGCCCAGTGCCCGCATTGCGCCGCCCATTACCCAGCAGTGCCTTGCCTGGAATGCGGCTCTTCGAAGCCTCTGGATCAATGGATTCTCCCATCCGCGACCCCGGTTGAACCGATTGGCGTACCTCCGGTTATTCGGCCAAACTGAAAGGGCTTAGCCATTGTCCATTCAGCCAGTTTCTGGCTGCAGCCGTGCGGAGATTGCGCGTTAAATTGCGATTTCTGTTGAGAATTCATCAGAACCATCTAAAATTGCTTTAGATTGATGTTATGAAAACGCGCTGGTTCACGTGCGGGATTTTGGCAGGGATACTCGATTCTATGCTCCCGCTTTCTGCTCAAGACTTGGTGCCTCCGGTCCCGGTGTTTGAGAAGGGTGCGCCTGTCAAAGAGAACGCTTCACCTGCAACGGAACCTTCCTTGACCGAGAAGTTGAAGATGGCG
>JAQGOV010000153.1 GCA_028293425.1 Verrucomicrobiales bacterium | reverse complement strand
CGCAAAGACGGGTGATCCTCGATCTCGCACAGGGCCAAAATAACCTCGAGTTGATCAGCATCTTCCTGCTCGTAAGCCGCCTGGGCTTGGTGCCAAAGATCGAGCTTGTGCTGCGTCATCCCCTGCTGTGTGTCCGGATGAAGCTTACGGACCACCGTTCGGTAAACTTCTTTCAGCCGGGATAATCTTTCCTGCTCCACTTTGCCCATTTTTTTAGCATCCACAGGCGGAAAATTATCATCCTCTCTCGGAAAAGAATTGAGGAAAGGATCTTCTTCCTCGTGGGACGAATTTCTTCCTTTTTCGCGTTTCGTTCGGTCCTGTTTCCCGCCGTTCCGTCGCTCCTCCTCAGCTTCGCGGTGTTGGCGCTGAGCATCCTCCTGCTCATGCATCACATAGTCGTAGGCTTTTCTGGGAGAAAGACCTTCAAACAGGGATAGGTTTTGTATCCGGAATAGCAACTCCTCCTGGGTACGCAGTTTCGAGCTGACCTCTCGCATTTCAGTAAGGCTGGTACCGAATTCATGGTGCAGCCACCGGAGAAATTGCGGCTTATCTCGTTCCTCAAATTGACGCAACTGAGCCTTGACCGCTTCCATGTCCCGCATGGCCTTTTCATAATCGCGGGTGAATTTCTTGCGGACCTGAGCACTATCCACCGGAATCACTGCCATGCAGGAGTGAACGGGGCTTTTTGCAGGGGTTTTCTTCGCACGACTTCTCACAGATGCTTCCTAAATATTTCACCTCGCCCCGCCGATGGCAACCTTTTACTCGCCTGATTTCCTATGGCTTGCAGTGACTTGCCGGCAGGGCGAAGCAGGTGGCTTTCAAGGGTTTATCATGAAGTCCGTCGAACTGCAACGGGCCACCTGCGGGACTGCAAGTAGATACAACTATCAGTCCCAGTTCCCAAATATGACGAGGTCGGACGGATGAGGAACCCGCGCCTCTACGTGTAACCAGAAGAACGCATCCTCAGGATGATCCCGGAATGCAACCCGCCCGAACATCGCACGCATGATTCAGAAGATCCTATTGGGTGCTTTCCCCGTTTTCAGGTTGAATACTGCAAATTTTGTCGAAAACATCCTCTGGCGCAGGTTTAATTTTTCGATTAAATCCAGGCCTAATGCTCAACAGCATTCCATTCGCAGTTCGCCCCCGAGTTTGTCCAGCTCCACCACGTACTCGCCATTTCGAACATTGTGAACGCGACAGAATTGATGAGCTTCTCTCCAGTTCGAAAACGGATAAGCCTGATCCTGATCGAGCGTCCATTTGCCCGTCGCGGTGAGATAACACCCCGTATCAGAAGATTGTATAAAGTAGCGCATAACCTTTGCCAGTTCGTCAGGCGCTTCCGTGTGTCCGGCTTAACAGGCCGAGCTGGCCGCGCCACCTCCTTTTCCCCAAGGCAATGTGCTGAGTCCCCTTCTCAGGTGCAACGGGGTGGTATACCTGACCCGTTAAGGCTGCAACAACTTCAGGAGCCTGTTTCGAGCGGTCGCGAGTCCTTTATAGCGAGCCAGGTCGTCGGGCATTGTTTCCAAAGCTCGGATCAGGCCTTTCGTTGGAGCTGCCTCCCTCTTCAATTCTGCGAGCGGAATCACTTCCACCCTTATGCCAAATAAAATGCCTCCGGTTTTCGGAAGCGCTACCAGTGCCTGGTGCTCGAGACGAAGCCAAACTTCCTCCGTAGTCACTTCAGGGCCTAACCGAGGCAAAGCGCGACTCGGATGATCGTTCAACTCCGGCGTGCGAGCAATGCCCCAATTGCTGCGCAGCCATGCGACGCCCGGACGCAGCTTGTTCAGAAAGCTGCCGATCTGTTTGCCAAGCGTGTCGTTCAGACCAGGGACGACCTCATGGATGAGGCTCATTGGTTTCCCGAGTTTATCCGCAAGGCTCCAGTGTGAGGGAAAGCAAACCACCCCGCCGAGCAATCTAGGACTTCCCGCTAAATCGGGTTGCAACAATAAGAAGTCCGGTTCCAAGCACTTTCCGAGGGTCAGGCAATCATCCCATGCCCGTTCAGGCTGGAGTGAAAATCCCGCGGGTGACACCGCACCCCAGGATTGTGCCAGATCGATGGCTTCTTCCAGGAATACTTGGCCTTCGGGAAGCAGGCCGGCATACGTGGCCGGTGCTGAGTTGAGCCATTGACGACGCTTGGCCAGCAACGAGGAGCCGTTTTTGGTGCGCGCAAAAAACTCCTGGGGCGATTTGCGCTCAAAGCGCATCGAGAAACGGTAATCTGTTTCCGGAAACAGCTCGCTTAAGCTCATTGATAGGTGAAAACTTATGAATGAAGCTCCATTTTGGCCAGATAAACTGGTTCTAACGTGCCACATACCAACTCTTGCTTCGTGGAGAGCATTCGCCAGAACTCTCCAAGTGTTCAAAAAAGCACGTTTTGTGGGCGATGATTTGAAGCTCAATGGGATATGAATCGTCTACTGGGGGAATACGAAGGCATGTTTATGGAAAAAAAGTGGCAACTTCCTCGTCGAACGTTTTTGAAAGGTCTTGGCACCGCGGTAGCCCTGCCATTGCTTGAAGCCATGGTCCCTGGCGTGTCGCTGACGGCTGCGGTCGCCGGCGCTTCCAAAGCCACCCCAAAACGCATGGCCTTCATTTATGTGCCAAACGGCGCAAATATGGCCGATTGGACCCCCAAGGAAGTGGGGAATAACTTTGAGCTCCCTTACATCCTCGAACCACTTAAATCAGTCCAGCAGGACCTGATGGTATTAAGCGGCTTGGCTCATAGTAAAGGCTGGGCAAACGGAGACGGTGCGGGTGACCACGCTCGCGCTTCCGCTACATTTCTTACCGGTTGTCAGGCGCGGAAAACTCAAGGCGCTGATATCCACGTTGGCGTATCCGTGGACCAAATTGCTGCTGGAAAGATTGGTCAGCAAACCCGGTTTGCCTCGCTAGAACTCGGTTGCGACCGCGGTAAGCAAACAGGCAATTGTGATTCCGGCTATAGCTGCGCATATTCCTTCAATATCGCTTGGAAGACTCCGTCCACTCCCCTGCCCCCTGAAGTCAATCCTCGCCAAGTGTTTGACCGCTTGTTTTCCGGCGTTCTCCCCTCGGAGAAAACGGCCAATCGCGCCCTCCGCGACCGCTACAACAAAAGTATCTTGGATTTCGCCCTCGATGATGCCAAACGACTCCAATCCAAACTTGGCTACACCGACCGTCGTAAACTGGACGAATACCTCACTGCCGTGCGCGAGCTCGAGAACAGAATTGAGCACTCCGAAAAATTTGTAGCTTCGCTCCCTCCCAATGCCCGTCCAAACGGCATTCCAAAAGATTACCAGGAACACGCGCGGCTCATGTACGATTTGCTGACGCTCGCATTGCAAACTGACTCCACCCGTGTTGCCACCTTCATCATGGCCCACGACGGCAGCAATCGAAATTACCCCTCAATCGGCGTTTCCGAAGGCCACCACGACCTTTCGCACCATGGCAACGACGACGCCAAGAAGCAGAAGATCGCCAAAATCAACCGCTTCCATGCCACGCAATTCGCCTATTTTATACAAAAGCTTAAATCTATCCCCGAAGGCGAAGGTACCCTGCTCGATAATTGCATGATCATTTACGGCAGCGGAATCGGTGACGGCAATCGCCACAACCACGATGACCTGCCAGTGCTGCTCGCCGGCAAAGGCGGCAACACCATCACCCCCGGCCGCCACGTAAAATTTCCAAAGAACACCCCCATGACCAACCTGTATCTCTCCATGCTCGAAAGAACAGGCGTAAAAATTGACCGCTTGGGAGACAGCACCGGGCGCTTAGAGAATTTGGCTTAAGGCCTGATCAAACTTTTGACGGCTTACTTCGTTTTGGGCGCTCAAAAGGCCTCTAAACCTGCGGTTTTCTCATATCCAGATCAGGGGATTTACTTGCCAGAAACCCGGATCGCTTTCAGACTGGTAACAGATGAATTCCCGGTTGTTGTTTGTAGTTGGCCTTTGCTTTTTCTGGGGCGCTAATTTCTTTGCAGCGGGCGCTGAGATCCCCCAACTCACCGTCACCAACCAGACAACAAACATGGTGATCTCATGGCCTGGTGCTGCCCAGTGGGTTCTTGAGGAATCATCAAACTTACAGACTTCTGTTCCTTGGACTCTCGTTTCCCAGGATTTATACCAAAGCAACGCCAGTTCCCGTTTCGTGAGCGTCGTCACGAATGTGGGCAGTCGCTTCTTCCGTTTGCGGAAAATAGGCCTGTCAGTCCCTGGTCTAAATGGGTATTGGGGGTTGGACGAAGGGGCTGGCCAGATCTCGGAAGACGGAAGCACATTTGGCTCTGCCCTGCTCTTCACCAATGCGTCCTGGGGAGCTGGCCGCATCGGGCCCGGCGCTCTCCGGTTCACTGGTTCTCCAGCCGGCCCAAATGCCAGCCGCGCATGGGTCAGCAACAACAGCACCGTCCTTCCTCCCCGTGGGAACTCGTTCAGCTTATCTCTGTGGCTGAACCCAGATGCATTGCCAATTGGTTGGAGTGGAATCGCTGGCAACAACTCCAACGGAACAAACGGCTGGCACATCGCGTTAAACAACGCCGGTCCTGGCACAAATTTCTTCGTCTTCACCAGCGCTGGCCTGTCAACATCGCTGAGCATTACCGGACGGTTCCTGCTTTTGCCTGGCCAATGGCACCAACTTACCGTTACCCACGACGGAACTGAAGGCAGCATTTACCTCGATAGCGCCTTGCTCGCCCGCGGCAGCGGTCCGCTAGCAACGCACAATGGGCCCATTTATTTCGGAGGCGGCATTGCAAACTTCGATAGCTTTCTTGGCCGAATAGATGACCTGCGGCTTTACACCAATTCCCTCCCCCACGAGCAGGTCTCGTTAACGGGCTGCTGGCACTTTGACGAAACAAACGGCCAAACCTGTATGGACAGTAGCATTCAAGGCCATTCCGCGATCCTGTCCAATTCATCCGCCCGCATTTCCGGCCATGGTGGTCTGGGAATTGATTTAAGTAAAAGCCAAGTCACCATTGGTAATCAGGATTACGCAATCCTGCCACCCAACGGCGGCTCATTCTCCATTTCATTCTGGCTGCTTCCAACCGCGATCAGCCCCGGCTGGAGCGGCCTGATGAAGCTTGGCGAGGGACCACTCGGAGGATTCGAACTCACCTTCATAACCGATGATTCCGGAAAACCCTCCCTCCACTTCGCTTCCACCAACGTCGGCGGCACCCTGGACCTCCTCTCCCCAGTCCCCCTCACGACAGGCATCTGGACTAAATTCGACCTCACTTTCAACGGCGGCATCGCCACCCTTTACGCGAATGGCAAACAGCTCAAATCCATCAATGGAGCCATCAGAGGCACGAAATCCCCGCTGTTGATCGGCACCCTCCCCACCTTGCCCCCATTCAATGGAGTATTCGACGACCTGAAAATCTACAGCCGCGAACGCGGCGCCTCTGAAATCGGCCCCATCGCGAACACCATGTGGGAAACCGTCATGCTCAACAGCAGCACCAACATGCAATTGCAAGGAGACGGCCCGATAGGCAAGCCGCTCACATACACAATTGAGCCTGTCCTCGCTCCCACCAACGTGAGTGTTTCGTGACAAGGCTCCTCATTCATTTACACCGCCGCAAGCCTCAAGGGACCCGACGCCTTCACCTACACCGTCAGCGATGGCGAGTTCACCAGCGACCCCGCCATCGCCACAATAAGTGTCGTGCAACCCCACTGGCTCTCTCCCACAGGTGGCTACCTCGAACCGCGGGACGGCTCCAATCCCCTGCAGGCATTGCTAGCCGGCCCTGCTGATGCCATGGATGCGATAGTCAAAACTAACAACTATTATGACTGCTTCTTTTATGCGCCGGGAGAGTATGAGACAAGGGGTTGGAAATACCAGGAACGGTCGACTGCCAACCCGGGCTGCAAGCACGTCGGTTCTGGGTCCGAAGGGTCGGCAAAAACCACGCTGAAGCTGGTAGACATTTGGCAGAGCTTTAGCGAGGAAAC
>JAQGOV010000130.1 GCA_028293425.1 Verrucomicrobiales bacterium | reverse complement strand
CAAACATCATTTTTCCTCCATCACAGTAGGCCACGCACTGGGTGGGCTCCCAAACATTGGGGCGTGGGGAATATCTAGCTCAAAGTGCCGCATCCGCTCCCGCAAAAACTTCAGAACCGGTTGAGAGCTCACCCCCAGGCGAACCTCGAATCCAAGACGCGCCAAACAGGTTAGACCATGCGTCACGAACATAGTGTCAAGTTCTGGCGTAAGGAAATGCTTAGCTGGATACACGAGTCCCTTTAGCTCCTTTGGAACTTCTTTGGATTGCTCGTGTTCCTCCCTTGTGCGCAAGCGGTTTCCTTTTTCTTTCAGGCGAATGGAGAGCATTAAATTATAAACAGCAGCAAGAATGTGCCAATCCTTATACCCTTGCCGATAGAAGTAGTCGCACCGCGCTAAAAAGCGCTCGTCCCTCTGCAGTGACGCAACCTGCTCTGCGATGTCTTCCTTCATTCCATTGTAACGCTTTCCAATCTGCCGTAGCGCGTCCTTCTCATCAAATCTCCTGTGAAGGGGTGCTGTTGATCCAGTTATTGAGGTCATATAAGGGTCTCGTGGGCCGCTGAGAGCACCTCCATCCTGGAAGCCCACCTCAGCCCGAGGTTAGAATCTTCATTGACGCGCGCGTTGGAGGAGATTCGCCGAGAACAAGGTGTGGACGAAATTTACTTGCTAACACGCCGGCAAATGAACGGTGATCATGCTGAATTATTTAGTTGCAAAATAGTGCAACCCACCCTGGCAACCTGTCAATTCAGGACGGCTGGTGGACGGCTCACTTTACAATGTAGGATCCAAATTCCGCACCGTTCCCCACCATCACTCTCACCATTTCCAAATGTAGCCCACGGAAGGCTTATGTAGGTTCATGTAGGCTAAAATAATTCCTGGTTCCTGTAGCCTAGCGCTCGGTTTTGCTGTGCAGCGCAAAAACAGTAATTTCCTGGAACATCCGGTACTGACTATTTACCAAGCGGCTCGGCCAGTCCGATGATAATGCCCTCAGGGCCGCGCAGGAAGCAGAGCCGGTAGATGGCTGCACGATCCTCGATTGTCGCGCGTCCCCTTCAGGGCCTTTGGCCTGAAGTCCGTTTACGAGGCAGCGAAAAGCTGGAGTGCTTTGGGCGCGCCGGAGGGAATGGGTTTGCGGCGCTCGTCCAGGTCGACGAGCTCCAGCACCGCAAGGTCATTCCAGTGGCCTTCCCGGTTCCTGGTGCCTTCGCGTGCGTAGAATGGCTGGTCCGGGTCGCCACACGTTTGCTTCGGCGTGATGATGGTGGAGGTGATGACGTATTGTGCGGTGTTCAGGAGCATTTCGAACGCGGCGTAGTGCAGTTCCGGCGGTACGTCGTAGATTTCGAGTTCCGGCCGGCCGAACTTGATCAGGCCGTGGGTATGGAGCCAATTCGAATCCGACTCGAGGTGGACATGCACGTGTTCCCGGGCATCGAAGTCGGGAAGGGGTTCTTGCACAGGCCATCCTTCAGGGCCGAAGAACCGGTAGGCGCAGGTGTCCATGACAATCCCATCTCCCAGAGCGGCCAGGCGCTGAGCCACGCGCGTGGCGAAGATAACGGTTTCCCGCACATCCTGGCTGGGCTCGGTCATTTGGAGGACTGTCCGCCAAACAGGGCGATTATATTTCGCCAGCGTTTCCTCGGTGAGGCCCGATGACGGCAAAGCCTCTGGAGCCAGCGAGAATTTATTCGCATGGGGTTCGACCCGCTCAATTCGCAGGCTGCACATCCCACCGGCTGGAGAGACGGCGACATATTCGCCTGCCTCCATGGGACGGGTCATATTTTCCGCCTTTGGTTCCTCGTCGGCGTGTACGGCCATGCCGGACACGGCTCCATCGGTCCCACACGGGTTAGCGATCATTATAAGCGAAGGAAGCTGATGGCTGGTGAGCATTGTGACGAAAGCGAGCTGTGGTGCCGGTGGGCTCCATTTTTTCGGGAAAGGCCACATGACTGATTCTTATTGGAAGAAAGAGGCGCTTGTCAATGCTGCCTCCTTGGGGAGCCAATGATGAGTGGATGAGTGGAATGGGTCATGCGTTCGCATTGCGAAGCTTCAGGATGAAGAGCATACCAGTTGGAAACGGACAGGCTTGAGCCCAGCGTAGCCCCTTGCAGGGCGACGCTGGGCTCGACAGACATGGCCCTGAGCTATTCTTCGCGGACGCGGAAGAAGCGGAGGGTGCCGATGGGGACTTCGATAGTTTGCTCTAGGCCGAGGCCAGGGGAGACCGGTAGAGAAGTCCATTCGGAGCTTTTTAGATCATCCTTGAACTGGACTGTGTAATTGGCGCCTGAACGGGTGGGGAAGGCGAGGACAAAGCTGTTCGAACGCACGAGGGTACGCCATGAACCAGACACGTTACCCAGGCGCGGCGTCGGAGGACTTGCAACCCAGGATCCACCACAGCCCAACCGAGCCCAGGAGATGTTGTCGGTTTGTGGGCCGAAGGTGACGCTGTCGATAATGTAGCGCGCACCCGTGGGGGTTTCGCCCGTGAGGGTTAGTTGGTCACCAAACGTGTTCATTTTGAAGGGCGCGTGGAGCGGCCCTTGCTTAGAATTGTTGTCGGCGAAAAGCACCAGGTGCTGCCCGGCCGCGAGGGTGCCATTGGTGAAACCGATCCGGCCGCTGCTGAAGAAGCCCTGCCCGAGAGTGACGCCGGCGAGCGATACAGGCTGAGCAGAGCAGTTTCGAATTTCGATCCAGTCCGGGGTGCCACCCAATTCATCACGCAGGCCACCTGCATTACGAGCGAGGACCTCGGAAATCTCGAGAGAAGGACGAGGAACGCCAATGGCCAACGTATGCATCATGGGAGTTTGTGGGGCGGTGACGAAGCGCGGGTTGCCCGGGTCCGTGGTGCTTTGTCCGCTCAGATCGGTGCATTGGAGGTAAAACTGGATTTCAGCGCCTGCGGGCAAACCGAATGGCAACACTCCGGAATAAAGCCCATCCTGAAAGCCTCCGTCCCCGTTCAGTCCGTCGTCGTAGAGAATCACGCGCTTGGTCGCTGCATCCGGAATATCGAGCCGACGCCAGAGGACGCTCAGGTTGACGACGCCCAGGTCGTCCTTGGCATGCGCAAAAAAGCGGATCGGTTGGTCGGGATCGAGGGAGGTTACATCCACGCTATCGATAGAGAGTTGCGGCGGTACCAGTCCGGTGTCGGCATTGGCGGTGCCAGGGGTGGGCGTGCCGGTGACGACAAAGCCATTCACGCCATCCTGAAAGCGGGCGTAGGATTGATCCGCCGCTTGCGCGGCATAAGGGACGCGATCCGCTTCCGAGCCATCTGGACGAATCAAGCAAATGGAAGCGCCTTCGGCGGGCAAATTGAAACCGGTGTGGAAGGGGGTGCGCAGTTTGTCCGAGCAAATGAGGACCAAGTGGCCGCCGGCATCAATGATGGCGTTGGAGGGAAACTGGTAAATGTTCGTGGCCATGCCAATCGCGACGTTGGTGCCCGAGATGACGGTCACATTCGTGCGCTCCAGCCGAAGTGTCCAATTCAGCAAAGGGAGGGGAGTGCCACCGCCGTTGAAAAGCTCCACAAAATCGCTGGTCCGTCCACCATCCAAAGCCAAAGGCGTGGTGGTGTTTGCCGCAAACACTTCGTTGATCAGCGGCTTGGGGGCAAGCGTGCGCGCCACAATGGGAGCCGGTGGCACGGCGGGAAAGGGCATGCGTCCGCTCAAGGCGGTCCAGAGCACGTCGCCGGTGCCCACCAAATCAGGCAGACCGTCGCCATCGAGATCTCCCGTGGCGATAAGGGCGCTGGCGGGAGCGTTGACAAAGAATGGAGCATCGAAGCCGCCGCCCGCGTGTCCCAGGGAAAAACTAACGCAACTGCGCCCGACGCAGGCAGCGGCGATATCCAGGAGGCCATCATGGTTGAAATCGGCGGTGACCGGGCTGACCGAGGCGACTACATACTGTCTTAGAATATTGGTCGCCCAGGTAAAGCCAACACCAGGCCCCCCTAGGTAAAGCGAGTAACCAAGGCTTCCATCCACCAGCAAATCCGGATCTCCGTCGTGGTTGTAATCGGTGACCAGCACGGTCCAGGCTCCTTGATTTTGCTGACCGTTGCGGATAAAGGTTCGATCGAGATTGGTCGTGGTGAGCATATCGCCGTGGTTCCGTACGACAATTAGGCTGCCA
>JAQGOV010000428.1 GCA_028293425.1 Verrucomicrobiales bacterium | reverse complement strand
CGTCTATCCTCAAGAGTAATTTTGCCGATGGAGAGTCCGGCAGGCTCCTTGAGGAGAACGGTGGCGAGCCCAGCGGGAGGGACGGCCCAAATCTCAACTTCGATCGATGCCCCTCCCTTTGAAAAACGGAGCATCCCGGGATGTTTGTCACCGATCGACCAAAGCCTGTAACAGGGACTGGTTTTGGCTTCGGCGACAAAGGTTGCACTCACAGCCACCAGATTGGGATTCAATTCGAGACCCCGCATGAGTGTGCCGTTTACGGCCAGGTGAATTGATGCCATGCGATGAAATTATTTTTGTTCTCTAGGAGGTTTAGTTTCCGTGCCGAATGCCACGGGCTTTTCATAAATGGCCAATACGATGCAGCCTGCTTCACCCATGACGCTGTGGGAGGTTCCCGGGGCATTGATCATCAGGGTCCCCGCTTGCGCCACGCTGTTCTGGTCCCGCTGAGACCCATGGAGAACCATGATATGCTCATAGCCATGGTGGGTATGTAGGGGGATCCGGCCTGCTTTCTGAAACCGAATCAGGGCCGCTGTCGGGCCCTGAATTCCATCTCCGTAAAGCCGGTGAATTTCCACACCATCGCGAAAAGGCTGCCATGGGAGTTGGTCTTGCCATTGGACGATGTTCAATAGGTTTGGCAACTCAAGCCTGGAATAAGGCGGAGCTGGGTCAGGTTGCGACGGTGGTAACACAGTTCTGGAGATTATTGTGAAATGCGAAAGTTTCCAAGCCCGATGAAGGCAGGGAGGCCTTGGTCTGGGAGGGTAAAAGAGACTTTTCACGCCCCGCGCACGGGCGGGGGAAGAGGTCCGAGTAAATAAGGTATTGAGCAACATCGCGACCTGCGTATGAAATTAAGCCGGCGCGTGAGCGGCGTGATCGTCTAAAATCACTTCCACAGGTTTGGGCACAAAGACCACAAATTTGGAGCAGCCGATCAAAAGCCCGGCGACCGCGAGATAGCTCATGGCGACAACGGGTGTTTGTGCGATGCCTATTCGCTCTCCGTGCATAAAACCGAAGAAGGTCATCACTGCTCCAGTCAGGGCAAATCCCGCTGCCTTTTTGAAGGTTCGATCAATCACGCAGGCCGCGATGGCTCCGAGAATCAGCCCGCCCAAAATTGAGCCCCCGCCCAAAATGTGGAGGCCCTCGTAAAGGACCCCTTCGTTTTTCATCTTGGCAGTAAGATTTTCGAGCTCAGCAACGCTCAGCGCAGGAATGATCGTCCCAGCGGCAGCCAATGCTCCGTTAATCAAAGTCATCGCCCAATGCGCCAAGTGAGGAATAATCGAGAGGATAATGGCGGGTGCGTGGCTCTTGGGTGTTTCCTGGAACGCCTGTGAACCGATTAGCATCGCGATGTAGAGAAGAATTGGCAGAATAGCCACGCTCGGAATGAGCGCCAGCATCACTGAAATGGTTCCGAACCAGCATACAAAAATGACCGCAATTCCCGTTGCGGCCGAATAACCGATGCGTCCGCCCATGGCCTTCCATCCTGGATGACCAATGTATACGGCGTTGATAAACGGATTACCCATCAAACAACCGATCAGGCTAACCACTCCATCCGCCGTCAGGACTCGGGTCGTCGGGAAGCTATCGCCCGCCGCGGCGGCGCTTTCCACGTTGTCAATTGCCTCCACGAGGTCGTAGATGCCGAACGGAATGGCTGTCACGAGCAGGATGCCGAGGAACTCGAAGCCGGAAAAGACGTGTCCAAATGCAGGCAACGGGACGTGAAAGCCAAAGTTCGCAACGGAATCGCTCAGCCCCTTTACGCTCAAACCACCGTAGTTCAGGCCAAGCGCCGTGGAACTCCAGGCAATGAGGGTGCCGACCGCAATCGCAATTAGCCCCGCAGGGATCCCGCGGAAGCGAACACCGCCAAACCAACTCAGCAGAATGATGGCGAAGCACGTGATACCAATCATCGGGGTGAGAAACATCTCAAGGGCAGGGCGCATGGAGATGAAGGTCACAGATACACCTGCGAGAGTACCCAGCAGCGCCGCGCGAGGGGTGATTCTTCGGATGAGCGGCGCAACGAAGCCGCCTGCCATCAGGACGAAACTTTGAATGAACACCCACGTGAGACCGGCCTCCCAACCTTTCACAGGATCCCCGGTTTTGAGGGTGATCGGAAGCATGATGATGAAAGTGACGACGAACATATGCGGGACACTGATCCCAGAGGGCAGGGCACACACATCCGTGCGGCCGGTCTTCTGCGCGAGACGGTAAGCCAGCCAGGCGTAATAAACGGTCGACAGGCAAAGCATGAGCCCGGTCGCTGGAAGGATACGCCCGAACACCAACTCGTCTGGCATCTTCAGCACAAAACGCAGCAGTGCCGTGAGCGTGAGCAGATTTACAAGAATGTTGGTGCCAAAGCCGAAGAAGGCATTCCAGTCTCCGGGCACCCAGATTTTTGGTTTCGTTGCATTCATTTTGGTTTTTCTCCTGGTTGCGGTGGTTTATTTCCTGGCTAGGCGAGTGCTGCCAGGATTTCGCGGGAATGAGAGACCCAGCCGAAGATGCCGCCTTGCGCTTTAATCATCTCCAAGCCCATCTTTTGAAATTCTGGAAAATAGGATCCAACGCAATCGGATGGCACCAGGCAATCGTAACCACGGTCGTTCGCTTCCCGAATAGTGGTGTTGACGCAGACTTCAGTGGTTACTCCCGTCACAATCAGTTGGGTAATACCGCGGTTCTGAAGGATCGCGTGGAGGTCGGTCGCGAAAAATGCTCCCTTACCCGGCTTATCGATGACAGGTTCCGTTTTAAGTGGATAAAGCTCGGGAATGATATCGTGCCCAATCTCACCGCGGACCAGGATCCTTCCCATTGGGCCTGGATCACCAATGCTGGTCTTGCTTCGACCTCGTATTTTTTTAGCCGGTGGCAAGTCGCTGAGATCGGGTCTATGTCCTTCCCGGGTGTGTAACACAGTCAATTGCTGGGTACGCCAAGCGGCCAATAATTTTTGGTTCGGCTCAATCGTGCGCCGAAGCTGACTGACGTCGTTCCCCAGCATTTCGCCAAATCCACCGGGCTCAAGAAAATCACGCTGCATATCAATAATGAGGAGCGCGCAGTGCTTGGGGGAGAATTCGAAAGAGTAGGGCTCCGCGTTTACGCTAATAATGTCAGTGTTATGCATCGTGCCTTGATGGTTCTTCAGTGCCCCGCCATATGGTGGCCAATGGTTTTAATGTCTGCCTTGCTCGGCGTTGTCTCGTAGACGATTGCCCCGTGTGAGATGACGAGAATCCGGTCGGCCAATTCCAGCAATTCATCCAGGTCCTCGCTCACGAGCAGGACGGCGACTCCGCGATTCCTGGCTTCCGTTATTTGAGAGTGGATGGATTGAACCGCCGCAAAGTCCAGGCCGAAACATGGGTTCGCGGCAATAAGCACCTTGGCTGTGCCGGAACCGAGTTCTCTTGCGAGCACCGCACGTTGCACATTCCCTCCGGATAAATCACCGATGGGAGTTTCAGGCGAGCGCGTTTTGATTGAGTAACGTCTGATCATTTCATCCGCGTTTTTCCTCATCTCGGTTCGGCTAACGAAGCAGCCGCCGCGGGTTATCGGAGCGCAATCAAATGTGCGGAGCGCAAGGTTTTCCGCGACGGACATTTGGGGAACGCAGGCGTTCCGCAACGGTTCCTCCGGCAGCAAAAATACCTTGTGATCGAAAGATTCCTCGCGGGTTGCGTGGTACGGTTCCCCATGAACCAACATCTCCCCCGCGGTCGCAGCTCTCTGGCCGGCCAGCACCTCGACCAGTTCCCGTTGTCCATTTCCCGAGACACCCGCTATCCCGACAACTTCGCCTTCGTAAACGGACAGGCTGACGCTCTCCACTGCTGGAACGCCGCTGTCCTTGTTCGCCCCGAGTTGAAAAATCTCCAGGGCGGGGGCGCCCCGTTCCTTTACGCCTTTGGTTACGGATTTGGACTCTCGTGGTCCTCCCATCATCATGGCAGCCATGTCATCCGCCGTCAGGTCCTTTACCTTCCCGGCACCGGCGCATTTGCCGCGTCGCAATACAGTGATTTCATCGCAGAATCCGAAAACTTCGCGGAATTTATGCGTGATTAAGAGCACACTCAGGTCGCCGGTCTTTACTTTTTCACGGAGTAATCCGAGGACTTCGTCTGCTTCATTGGGCGTGAGCACCGAGGTAGGCTCATCCAGAATTAAGAAACGGCTTTGCAGATAAAGTTGTTTCAGGATTTCGACCTTTTGCTTTTCTCCCGCAGCCAATTGGGCAGCGGGAGTGTGCAGGCTCACTTGAAAAGGAGCAGTGGCCATGAATTTTTCAAGCCGCTCAAGCTCTGTCCGCCAGTGGATGACCCTGGGGATGTCAGGCCGGCTTAACACCAGGTTCTCAGCCACCGTCATGGACGGTACCAGGGTGAAATGCTGGTAGACCATTCCGATGCCGAATTGGTAAGCATCGTAGGGACTTTGAATTTCCCGGGAATGGCCGTCGACGACGATGTCACCTTCCTCGGCCTGGTGGAATCCCATGATGCACTTCACGAGTGTGCTCTTCCCGGCCCCATTCTCGCCGAGCAACGCATGGAATGTTCCTGGCGCAACCTTCAGGGAAACTTTGTCATTTGCGACGAAGCTGCCAAACCGCTTGGTGACCTGAACCAATTCCAGGCCGAGAGGCTTTTCGGGACGGGGAGCTAGAGGGGGAACGAGCATTGGTCAGCCTTGGATAGCCTTGATAAAGGCGATCGAATCGGAGACCGCTCCGAAAACGCCGCCTTGCATCTTAATCATCTTCAGTGCCGCGAGGTGGTTTCCTTGATCGGTGGCCCCGGTGCAATCCGAAAGCAGCAGGCACTCGTATCCACGATCATTTGCGTCGCGCATCGTGGTGTGCACGCAAACGTCCGTGGTGATGCCCATTAAAATGATATTCCGAATCCCTTGGCGGCGGAGCAGCATGTCAAGGTCGGTCGCGTAGAAGGAGCCCTTGCCGGGCTTATCGATGACCGCTTCCCCAGCCAAGGGGGCAAGTTCCGGAATTAGCTCCCAGCCGGGTTCCCCGCGGACCAGGATTCGGCCGCAGGGGCCTGGATCGCCAATGGCAGCTCCAATCCGTTGACTGCGCCAACGCTTGTTTTCTGGCAAATCGGATAGGTCCGGGCGGTGGCCTTCACGTGTATGCATGACGTGAAAGCCTTGCGTCCGGGCCTCCGAGAGCAACCTGCGAATGGGTTCAATTGGGGCACGTGTCAGCGACAGGTCGTAACCCATCTTATCGACATACCCGCCTTTCCCGCAGAAGTCCGTCTGCATGTCGATCACCAGGAGCGTGCTATTGTCTGGACGCAGATCTCCGTCAAAAGGCCAGGGATACGGGTCTGCTTCTACGAATGTTTTTGGGCTATGCATTTGAGCCAAGTGCGCCGGGCGCGCCAGTCAGCGTCCGCCGAGGCGAACAAGTGAACACCATGACCAGCAATGTCAGAAAATAAGGAGATGCATTCCACAGGTAGTAGCCAGTGCTAATTCCGATGGCCTGGAGGGAAGGGCCGATAGCCTGCGCTCCACCAAAAACCAGCGAGGCGTAAAGGCAATGGACCGGATTCCAGCGCGCAAAGATTACCAGCGCAACCGCCATCAAGCCCTGGCCGCTCGAAATAGCTTCAGTCCACGCCCCCGGATAAAAAAGCGATAGATGCGCGCCACCAACTCCCGCCAGGGCGCTCCCGATCGTGATGCTGAAGAACCGGGTGCGTCCCACGGAAATGCCCATGGCTCTTGCGGCCGCCGGTGAATCCCCAGCAGCTCGCACGTGCATGCCCCAGCTAGTTGAGCGGAAGTACCAGCGCATCAGGAATGCCAGTGCAACCCCGGCGAAGAGGAGGGGGCTGATCTTCAGCGCGGCCTGCACCTGGGGATTGGAGATCCATCCGCCCAGTGAGACTGGCGGCAATTGCGGAGCGCTCGGTTGAATAAAAGGCTTGCCCAGGTAGAATGCGAAACCGCTTCCGAAAATAAGCATCGCAATTCCTGCCGCGATATCGTTTACCTTCGGCCGGGAAACCAGGAATGCGTGGATAGTCCCTAGGATGGCACCGGTCACTGCTGCAGCAAGCACACCGAGCCAGGGGCTACCCGTCTTGTAAGCGATGGCGTATGCGCTCATGGCTCCCATCAGAAGCACCCCCTCGAGGCCGAGGTTGATCTTTCCACTCTTTTCCGTGAGGCACTCTCCAAGGCTCACCAGCAAAAAGGGCGTCCCACCGCGCAGGGCGCCGGATAGCACGCCGATGAGCACTCCCCACCAGCCCATGGACTCGTTGATCATTTTGCGCGGTCCTTAAAGAGGTTAAATCTCCCGTAAAGCGAGTCGCTGAACAGAATCGAAATAAACACGATGCCCTGGAAGACAAGGATCGTGGCATCCGGGAGCTGAAACTGGCGCTGGAGAATGCCGCCGCTGGCGAGAATGCCTCCGAGCAACGTCGCAACCAGGATGATCGGGAGTCCCCGGTGCCTCGCCACGAATGCCACCAAAATACCAGCGTAGCCATAACCGGCATTGAGCGATTCATTGGCCCTGCCATGAACCGCAGCCACCTCGACCATTCCCGCCAGGCCTGCTGAGGCTCCAGCGAGGAAACAAGTAATCAGGCCAATTCGTGCCACGGGCAATCCCGCCATTCGAGCAGCCCGAATGTTGCCGCCGATCATTCTGACCTTGAAGCCAAAGGTGGTGTGTTCCATCAAAAGCCAGACAAACAGGCAGACGGCGATCCCGAAGAAGAGCCCATAATGCACATTGGAGTCTCCGATGGCCGGCAGCATCTTTTCATCGGGGATTGGATAGCTGGACGGTTTGTTCAGGCTGCTGGGATCGCGCATGAGACCATTTACCAAGTGGTTTAAAAGCGCAATGGCAACATAGTTCATGAGCAGGCTGCTAATGGTTTCGTTTACCCCACGATAGAAGTGGAGCGCGCCACACGCCGTGATCCATAGCCCCCCGCCCAACACCCCGCCGATCGCCATGGCTGCGATGACTACCCCCAGCGGAGCGGAGGCGAGCGCGAGCCCGGCGGAGATAGCTCCCAACCCACCAGCCACCAGCGCTCCTTCGTTTCCAATAATGACCAGCCCGAGCCTCGCCGGCAAAGCCGTGCAGAGAGCCGTCAACATCAACGGCGCAGCTCGCACCAACGTATTCTGGAAGGCATACCAGCTTCCAAACGCCGCCTTGTAGATCGCGGCGAACACCGCGAACGGGTTTTTATTTTGCGTAAAACAAAAAACCCCGAAGAGGAGGGTGGCTGCGACGAGGGCCCCCATTGGGATCCCTACCGCTTCCAACGCTGGCCCCCACTGGATCCCGGCACGGGCATTCTTTGCAGCGGTGGCTCCTTGAGGGAGCACCGCGGCAGGTTCCGCTTTTGGGAAAGTGGGGGTCATGCAATTGGTGAATAAGTTGGTTAACTCTTGGTGCTGCCGACAACTCCTTCCACCAGCCAGCCCATCGACTCCAGCGCGATGTCCTGCTGTTTATAGTCCTTTCCGTCCGGCAGTATTTCTTTTCCAGAATTATCCTTCAGCGGTCCCTTGAAAATCACCATGGTGCCATCCATAAACTTGGCCTTAACCGCTTCGGCCGCCTTTTTGGCGTCCTCACTGGCGGCTGGGCCATAGGCGGAACATTTCACGAACCCTTCTTTGATACCGCCACGCACTAAGTGGGGAATGGTGCCTGCCGCAAGGGAATACCCAGACTTCACCTTCTCTGCGTAATCCGTGTAAACCTTCGACCAATTCCACTCTGCTCCCGTGAGGTAGCCCTTGGGTGCCAGTTTGGATCCGTTTGCGTGGTAGCCGCACGAGTAGACGCCGCGCCGTTCTGCCGTTTCGATGATAACCTTCGGACTATCCACATGGCAGGTGAGAACGTCCGCGCCTTGGTTAACCAGGCTGCTGGCTGCCTCCGCTTCCTTCACGGGCATGGACCAATCACCAGTGAAGATCACCTGGACTGAAGCCTTAGGATTTACGCTCCTCGCTCCGAGGGCAAAGGCGTTGATATTGCGGAGCACTTGCGGAATGGGTTTGGCAGCGATGAAGCCGAGTTTACCGGACTTAGTGGCGTACCCAGCGACGATTCCAGAGATGTATACCGCTTCATCAATGTAGCCAAAGTAGCTCCCTACGTTCTTCGGGTTTTTGCCTTCGGTATAAAGGCCGCCGCAGTGCACAAACTGAATCTTCGGATACTGCTTCGCAACCTTTAGAATATGTGGGTCGAAATACCCGAAGGACGTAGGGAACAACACCGTTGCTCCGTCCACGTTAATCATATTGCGCATGGTTTCCTGCACGGCTGTGGTCTCTGGAACGCTGGCTTCCTCCACAGCCTTGACCCAGGTCAGCTTTTGGACGCCCGCCGCCCCCTCCGCATGCGCTTGGTTGTAGCCATAATCATCTTTGGGCCCAACGTAGATGAAGCCCATCGTTACTTTGTCCGCAGCGGACGCATCATTGAGAGCCGCGGCTGCGATGAATCCCAGAACAACCCCCAATATGTATGGAGCAAATTTTCTTTTCATAAGTTCAGTCAGCAAAATTGAAATGATTTTTTTGGTTCATGTTTCTCGATTCAAAAAAACGCCGTAAACCCGCAGTAGATTTGCGCGGTATCCTTGACCGCCTTGCCTGGCGCGTTGAATACCTGCAGGCCCTGGAGGTTTTTGTCCACGAAATCCATGTATTTGAACCCCGCATGGAAGCTCCATCCTCCATACTCGCGTGGTATGAAACTCAGGGGGACGGTAGCTTTTAGGCCCACCTCCCATAATCCAACCGTAGATGCTTTGGCGAAATACTCTCCGTAAAAATCTTTGTCGGGCAACAATACCCGGCAAGGAGCCTCCAGCTTGAGACCTATGTCCTTAAATGTGTAGGATGGGGCCACACCCGCTTCGAAGTAATGGCTTGGGCCAGGTCCCGATTTTCCAGCAAACACGATGAACGGGACCTGTGCGGCAGTGGCTTTTCCGTCCAGTTCCTTCCAGAAGCTAACGTAGGGATGCAACGCAAACGCTTTCAGATAATCGCCATCGTCGAAACTCAGCTTTGCCTCCAAGTGCTGGGATGTGCCTATGTCCAGGATCTGCATGTTGAACGCTGTGTAAGTGACATCCAGCTTGAAGTTTTTTCCGATGGTTGTGGAGATGCCCGCGATGGGATCAATCTCGACCCAGTTCACCTTGGGTTTGCTGCCGAAAGGAGCGTGCTGGGATACGCCCCCGCTGGAGAAATCGTTCCACAAACCGCCCACTAGGGTTACATCATTGATGATGGAATCTCCTTTGTAGATGTTGAACAGACCAAGCCCCAGCCACTGGAATGTAAGACCCGAATTATGAACAATCATTCCCCGGGGGGTCAGGTATTTATCAGAGAACTCGAAATTGGATAATGCATGGAAGCGAGAGGGCGGCGCGGGTTCATCCGCATAGGCAGACGCTCCAGTCATCGGGAAAGCGGCGGCGGTGGCCATACCCCCGAGGGCCAGAGCAACCAGGCGGGATGTTATCTTTGATTTCGATTCAGGCTTTGGGTTATTTTTAAATGATTTAATCACAAGGTTCCTTAGAATTGGTTTAGGTGCTGCTCGTCACACTTATCCTTTAGCGCACGCCGTGCCAGGTTTTGGAATATCGATGAGCACCTTGTATTTGTTGGGTTTTTGGCATTTGCCTTTTCCGTCTCACTCATTTTGTCTGTTTCATCTGTCGCAGGTGAAACAGTTGAAACACAATGTGTTTTCCGGCTCTTCAATCTGCGGTCTCCTGCGCCAGTTTGCGATAGATCCGCGTCCGATGAATTCCGAGCATTCGAGCAGCGTCCGCGATATTTCCTCCCGTTTCCTGCAGCGCCCTCTGAATCAGAATGTCCTCGGCTTCCGCGAGGTTCAGGGGCAGGTTGGCCGCTAATTGCGTCTTCCCATTTCGTTTGCTGGCTGGCGGCGCGTCCATGCGCTGGCGAAGCAAATGCAGGTGGGCGGGTAGAATGACGGATCCATTGCTCTCGATCAGCGCTCCTTCCACAATGTTCCGCAGCTCACGAACGTTCCCCGGATAATGGTAGGATTTCAATATCGAGAGCGCGTCCGCGCTCACCACTGGAGCCTTCATTGCCATCTCCGCCGAAAACATGCGCAAGAAGTGGAGCGCTAATAGTTCCACATCCTCCGGCCGCTCACGCAGGGGAGTCGTTTCGACCTGATAACGAGCCAGTCTGAAATACAAATCCTGTCGAAAACGCCCGTCCTCAATCCGCGCTGCCAGGTCCGCATTGGTGGCTGCGATGATGCGGACGTCCACCTTTTTGGCCTCCGATGCCCCGATGGGTGTTACAAAACCATCCTCCAGCACACGGAGCAGCTTAACCTGCAGAGTTGTAGGCATGTCGCCGATCTCGTCCAGGAAGAGTGTCCCTCCGTGAGCCAATTCGAAATAACCTTTGCGATCGGAAGTTGCCCCGGTGAATGCGCCTTTGACGTGCCCGAAAAGCATGGATTCCGCCAATTCAGAGGGGATGGCCACACAATTCACCGGCACGAAAGGCGCACGAGTGCGGGCGCTTCCGAAGTGGATGGCTCGTGCCACCATCTCCTTGCCGGTACCGCTTTCACCCGTAATCAATACCGTCGTGTTGGTAAATTGATGCAGCCTCTCAATGTTCCCGAGAACCGCCTGCATTTGACGGCTCCCGCCCAAAAGCCTGGTGAGGTTCCAGCGGTTGGCTTCTAAATCGGATAAGACGGTCAATTTCTGATCGGCATCCTTCAGCGCGGTTTCAGCATTTTGTCGCCGCCCTATCTCGTTGGTTAGCTCTTTTGTCCGTAGTTCCAGCGCCTGATTCTTCAGGGTCAGTTCGCGGGTTAACCTCGCTAATCGTAAATGCGTTTGGACACGACTGAGCGCCTCCTCTGCCTCAAATGGCTTAACAAGGTAATCCACGCCGCCGTTTCTAAATGCTTCCACCAAAGATTCCTTCTCTCCTCGCGCCGTAACGAAGATGATTGGGATATGTTGTGTCGCGCTCGCCTCCTTGAGCCTTCGACACGTCTCCAACCCATTCAGGCCCGGCATCATGATGTCCATCAGGATCAGGTCAGGCTGCCCTTTCTCAGCGGCTTTCAGAGCCGTCAGGCCGTTTGAAGCCACCAGGATCTCGTAGCCTTCAGGTTCGAGGACCCCAGCGAGAACTGAGATGTTCGCAGGGACATCATCCACCACGAGGATTCTTTCTCGCCTGGCGCCTGCGCTAATGCACGCTGATTGCATGAGCTGGCCTCAAAGCCTCCCGGCTTGCACCTTCCGGCAGGCGCGAAAGAAGTTGTTGAATGCCCTCCATGTCGTAGCTGCGCATATAGCCTGAGATGCGTTCCGCGAGTTGGATACCCTTTGGACCGCTTTGGCGCAATTCCTGGATGGCCTTTTTCAGCGCGGTCATGCTGTGCAACTCAGCGGCTACCATGAGGTGGCTCACAATTCCTTCGGATAATGAAAAGCTACTTTCCTCGGACACACTGGGAGTCACGCGATCATCTTCAGAAGCTTGGGCCAGGCGAGCAGCTTTCACGTCTGTAGAATGGAGGGTAACCATGAAATAGAAACGCGAGCCTTCCCCAGGTTGAGATTCCAACTCAAGCCGCCCACCCAGCAGCTCAACTTGCTTTTGGGCGATGGCTAATCCAAGTCCCGTCCCATCCTGGTGCGCCGCTGCCGCACTTTGATAAAATGGTTGAAAAATGTATGGCTGTTCCGCTGGTAAAATTCCTGGGCCCGTGTCCATCACCTCAAAAAGCCATTGATCCTCCCCGATGGCCCGGAACTTAAAACGGATCTCGCCCACCTGTGTGAATTTTACCGCATTGCCCAGGAGGTTGATCATCACTTGGCGCAACTTGGTCTCATCTCCACGGACATGCATGGGAGCTCCACCCTCCATCTGGAAGCGTACTTTGATATTCTTTTCCAGGCAGAGCGGTTTGAACGTCGCTTCCAGGGTTTGTCCGAGGGCTCCCAGGCTGAAGTCACTCGCGTGCACCTCCATCCGGCCGGCTTCTATTTTTGCCAGGTCAAGTACCTCGTTGATTAATCCGAGCAGATGATTTCCGCTGCTGCGGATTTGCTGCAGCACCTCTCGATGATGCTGACTGACGACATCTCTCTGCATGATTTGCAGATGACCAAGAATGGAATTGAGAGGTGTTCGCATTTCGTGGCTCATGTTCGCCAAAAAAGTGGACTTTGCCTCGCTGGCCGCGGCTGCTGCTGCTTCTGCCTTCTTCCGGACCGCCATCTCCTCAAGCAGGCTTGCGTTTGCTAAATTAATGGCCCGTCCGTGCCGCTCGTTGGTACGGAGGAAGGCGATTGTCAGCATTGTAAAAGCCAAGCCCCCTATGAGAACCAGCCACGACTGGGAACTTCCCTGCACATTCGTAAAGCGTGGCGTGACATTAAAAGCAAGAGCCCAGTGACGATTGGCCACATTGATGTGCGCTACTCCGCATGAAGGCAGCTTTAAAACACCTTTCAGCGCCGGATCTTTATAAAGCAGTTCACCATGGGTGGAATCATCGTAGAGGGTGGCGTCGATTCCTTTGCTGCTGAGCGTTTGAAGGCTTTCTTCAACCAGATCTTTGACACGAAAAACCGCTACCGCAAAGCCCGCGGGCATCTTGTTCGCCAGGACGGCTCCCCTTGGAGTCCCTGCTGGATAAACGGGCAAAAGCACCAGGAATCCAGACTCATTCGCTGCTCCTTGGGCCAATCGCACCGGAGCGCTGGCAACGGCTTGACCTGTGCTGCGGGCCGTCTCCATGGACTGCTGCCGGATCGGGTCAGAATTCAGGTCGAATCCCAGGGCGAGGCCGTTGCGGGGGAGGGGCTCAATAAAATAAACCGGGACATAGAACGGACGCTCGCGGGCCGCCACTAGTTTTCCGGTCTCTCCGCGCTCTCGAAAGCAATACCCGTCGAATCCTTCAGCTCTAGCCGCGGCTTCAAACGGAGCCCGTTGCTCAGAAGGTACGGCCGGGTTCCACGATAGTGCCTGTAGCTCAGGTTGGCGTTCCAGGGCCAACTCCACAAACGCTTTGAAATCGTCACGCCGGAGTTGACCTCGAGTGTGGTGCAACGCAGCGATGGAATTGAGAACCTCCATCGACCGCAGCATGCTTTGCTCAAGCTTCTCGACCTGCTCATGCACCGTGCGGGCTGCCTGCTTCTCCCTCTCGATGGCGGACCAATGGCGGATCGAGAGAAAGAAACTCAGCGACAAAATGACCCCTGCCACCAATACACTGCCCGGCAGCAACAACGGCTTAAGATCTATTTGTCTGTTCGAACGCACAACCTAGGTACGACCAATAGCATCCGGTATGCCGCGGGAGCCCAATCGCAAGTGGCACACGAACTTTAACCTCCAGGAAGGCCCTGCCAACAGGGTGATTGGCACTTTTAGAATTTCCGGCATGTTGAAGGAAGGCTGGAAAATCCCGAAAACCACTTGCTTAATTTTAGCCACCGTGCGAAAGAGCGAACATCCGCTTCCGTCGCTTCTACTTTGGTAACGGACCGTCTCGAGCTTCGAAAGGCGTGCTTCAAATCCTCCAGTTTGTCTAAAATAAACTCAAACAGGTGAAGTTTGCTCCATATAGCCAACGTCGGGGTTGTTGCGTCCGCCCGGCGGAGATAATGGGTTAGGTTTAGCTACAAAAGTTCGCTCTCTCGCTTGCTTACCGGAGAAGGTCGGAGCGATCATCCGCGAAGGCGACCACGATGGTGGAGGTGGTCGTACCCGTCAAAACCGCAGGAAGCTACTCCAACCGCTGGTTCGAGCCTCCCAGAATTCCGTTCGAGTCTCGATCCGGTGCGCAGGTGCCACTGCGGATAGACCGGGGCCAACGAGCGCAATTCATTTACCGATGTTGACGATTTAGTTAATGTTCACGGTAAGGTGAACACGAGCCATCTCATGAATATAAAAGCTCTTTCAGGAGCGGCGTCGGAGAGAGCTTTGGCGGCGAAGCTGGAGGAATTGCTTCGGGGCGTGGACTGGCTGCGTGGCTGGCAGGTCGAGCAGGTGGGTGGCGTGTCGGACGCAGGGTTCGATTTGCTTGCGACAGTGCCCTTGCCGGGGCGGGGGCAAGGCGGCGCTATGTCTTTTGTGTCCATTGAAGGTCTATACCCCTTGCCCCCATACATGAAAAGGAATTGTTTCGTCTTTGCTGAAGCACTCCGTTTCCCGTAAACTGCGCCCATGAAAAACTACAAACACCAACATCCGGCCAATGATCGGGAAGCTTTGAAAATCCGCGTGCGCAAAGTCGTCGGGCAATTGAACGCCATTGAACGCATGTTGGACGAGGACCGCGACTGCCCGGAAATCCTGACGCAACTGGTGTCCTCCCGCAAAGCGTTGAAGTCCCTCGCCGAGAAGTTAATTCATTCCCATATGCAGCACTGCATCGAGCACGCTCACTCGCCAACGGAGGGAAGGAAGCGATTGCAAGAGCTTTTAATCGTGCTGGAGCGTTATGTAGAATGAAGGTGGACGACTCAAAATCCCCCCCAGTTAAATCCTTTTATGCTTGGCAAACTTTTAATCCCGGAAATCGAACAGATGATTCAAGAGCGCAATTTTTCCGCGCTCAAAAAGATGTTTGCCGAATGGGCGCCGGCAGACCTGGCGGAGTTGATTTCGGATTTACCCGCCGAAGATCAGGTAATTGTTTTTCGTATCCTTCCGCATCATCTCGCCACCTCCGCTTTTGAGTATCTTGGCCGCTCCGAGCAGCGATGTCTCTTGCAGGCTATGGGAAAGGAGGATGTGGCGAAGATTATTAACCAAATGTCGCCCGACGACCGCACCGGGCTTTTGGAAGAATTGCCCGCCAGCGCGGTTAAGGAATTGCTGCAACTGCTCTCGCCCAAAGAATTGGCCGTTGCCAAAACGCTGCTTGGTTATCCCGAAAGAACGGTGGGCCGTTTGATGACGCCCGATTTCATCGCCATCAAAGACGAGTGGACCGTGCAGCAGGTGCATGATCATATCCGGCAATTTGGGAAGGATTCGGAAACAATCAATGTTGTTTATGTGCTGGACGACCACGGAAAGCTAATAGACGACGTTCGAATCCGAGAGTTTCTGCTCAGGCCCCTGACGGCGAAAGTGGCTGACATTCGTGACCAGACCTTTGTTTCTCTCCGAGCGACGGAATCCGAAGGAGAAGCGATTAAGGATTTCCGCAAATACGACCGAACTGTCTTACCGGTGACGGATTCGGAAGGCAAATTGTTGGGCATTGTGACTGTGGATGACATTCTCGATGTTGCGGAACGAGAAGCCACCTCGGATATGCAAAAAATGGGCGGTTCTGAAACGCTCGACGCACCCTACCTGGAAATCTCGGTGCCGCATCTCATTCGCAAGCGAGCGCCGTGGTTGGTGATCTTGTTTTTGAGCGAAATGTTAACGGCAACTGCGATGGGCTTCTTTGAAGGCGAAATTGCCAAGGCAGTAGTGCTTGCCATGTTCGTGCCATTGATTATTTCCAGCGGCGGCAATTCCGGCTCGCAAGCAACCACGCTCATTATCCGCGCCATGGCTTTGGGCGAAATTAGGTTGCGCCAATGGTGGATGGTGATGCGCCGGGAAATCATGACCGGGGCGGTGCTAGGTCTGATTCTCGGCACGATTGGTTTTGTTCGGGTCACCGTCTGGCACTTTGCGTTTCATGCCTACGGCGTGTATTGGCCGTTGATTGCCACCACGATCTTTTTCTCGCTGATTGGAGTGGTGCTCTGGGGAAGCTTGTCCGGGGCTATGCTGCCATTCATTTTGCGGCGCTGCAAACTCGACCCAGCCACATGTTCCGCCCCCTTCGTCGCGACCTTGGTAGATGTCACCGGCCTTATTATTTACTTCACCATTGCGCTGCTGGTCTTGAAACATTCTCTCCTCGCCCCATCCAGCGCGGACGTTCTGAAGATGGGCGGTGAGCGCACGAGTGAAACGGTGCATCGCTTGATCCGTTTGAACGATTCTTGGGAGGTGAGCGAAGTCAGTTGGCAAACAAAATCCAATCGCATCCGTATCAATGTCACCCCGACGAGCGATTTGGAGAAGCATACCCAATGCCCCAAGTGTGGCGGCAAGATGAAATCAACGGTTGAACAGGAGGGACAACATTGGCCTTACAAGACTTGGTTTGATGTCCCCACCGAATTGGTCGGTCGAATGCCGATCCTTAAATGCGAGCGTTGCGGCGAAATAGTTAAGATCTCCGTGCCGCCCGCCAGCGCGACAAATTGACACGGGCCTTCGATGTTCAAATTCTTTCCTGATAAGCGCAAGACGGACCTATTCTCAATCAAGAGAGTTTTGAGCCGAAATGGGGCAGCGGAAAAGACATTGAGAACGCTGGAAACATGTCTTTGCCGGTTGGAAAAGATTGTTCCTCAGCAGATGAGCCAAAAATGAATTCATGAAAATGGAACGAAATCTTGCAAGGTTCGGCATGACCGCTTTGGTTGCCTGCAACTCGACAATTCTCTCCGCTCCGGCCGATACGAATTCCGTGCCGCTCGCTGACCCTCCTGGCGGCCCTCAATCGCACGATTGGACCTGGCATATTCAAAACACTGACATCGTGCAGGGCTATCCAGGGTTTTCGGAAAGATATTCCGGCCCGAATAGTTTGGCCAGCGGCGGTCAAATCCGGGAATCCGTTTCTCTGGATCTGTTCGCCGGGGTGCGATTGTGGCGTGGAGCGGAGGCGCACATCGATGGTTTGGTATGGCAAGGCTTCGGCCTGAGCAAGACTCTGGGCGTGGAAGGGTTTCCGAACGGGGAAGCCTTTCGACTCGGCAATTCCGTTCCAAACGTCAATATCGCGCGATTGTTCATCCGCCAAACCATCGGCCTGGGCGGCGAGGAGGAAGCTGTTGAGGATGACCAACTTCATCTGGCGGGGAAACGGGATGTTTCGCGACTGACTTTTACGGTGGGCAAAATGAGCGCGAAGGATGTTTTCGACAACAACGCCTATGCGAACGACCCGCGCACCCAATACATGAATTGGGCGTTGATGGCCAATGAGGCGTGGGACTATCCCGCTGACAGTATTGGATATATGACCGGCTTTGCGGCCGAGTTGAACCAGCCCGACTGGGCGGTGCGTTACGGATTCTTCCAAATGCCGCGTGTCTCCAACGGCGTTGCCCAAGATCCGCATTATCTGGAAGCATGGGGAATGGTCACGGAATTCGAGCGCCGCATCGCCATGAACAATCATCCTGGCGCGATAAAATTGCTCACTTTTCTCAATCGGGCGCACATGGGCAGTTACCAAACGGCGCTCGACCTTCCCACGCGTCCCGCAGACATCCAAGCAACCCGCGCATACCGCTTCAAGTACGGTTTCGGTCTCAACGTTGAACAGGAAGTCGCTAAAAACGTCGGCGTCTTTTCACGTTTGGGATGGAGCAATGGCGAAACCGAGGGATGGACATTTGCCGATGTGGATCGCACGGCCACATTTGGCATCAGCATCAAAGGCGAATCATGGCATCGGCAGGATGACACGGTCGGTTTGGCTGGCGTGATCAATGGAATTTCCCGCGTTCACCAGAAATTCTTCGCAGCGGGCGGCACGGGCATTCTCGCGGGCGACGGCGCATTGAGCTACGCGCCAGAAGAAATCCTCGAAACGTATTACGACGTTAAACTCCTCTGGCACATTCGCGGCACACTGGATTATCAGTTCGTCAATCACCCAGCCTTTAATCGCGATCGTGGTCCCGCGCATGTCTTTGGCGCGAGGCTACACTGGGAGTTTTGAGACCCCTCCGAAATCTGTCCCGAGAGCCTGAAGGTCTCGGGAGACGTGTCCGAAAATCCGGCAAAATGGGCTTTGGCATTTCCAAACGCGAGTCGTTTGACCCTTGCTTCTACCTATATTTTCAAGCCGACATCCAATCCTCGGGGCTGCACTTTTCACCACTCCCACTTGGTTTAGGGCGGCCCCGCTAGCCGGAAACATGCGTCCCGTGGGCGAGCCCATCACTCTTCCATCCTGGTGGTTCCCCCCTAATAGCTACTCGGCAAAATCCTGGTCCCGGTAAAAATGCCCGAGTCGATTACGCCCACCTTGATGCCTGCCCCTTTAGGCGCTCGGGTATCGATGACGCCGTCATAATTCGCGTCCTAGACGAGTTACTTTATCCATAAAGGTCTTCGCACACGGAAGCCCTTCCGTGCGCCGTTGACGCGTTCATGTCTCGCAAGGCTCCCCAAAGCATGGAAACCGGCATGCGTAATGCTCGCTTGATGGAGGGTTAGACTGTGCAAATCACCTAACCCAGCTCGGGGAAAGCTACGAGCTTTCTCCGACCCTAAACCGCTATTTTTGGGAACTGTGCAAAGTAAGAGTCAACGAAGATTCTGGTTGCTTGGGGCGTTCGCCAGCGCCCTCTGGCTAGGCTTGGCTGTGCTCGGACTGAGGGTATTGTTTCAGTACCAAACAGCACCGGGCGACACAGCGGTTGCTCCCGCGACTTGGCCACCGGAAAGCCGCCTGAAACGCCCGACTGATCAGTCAACTCTCCTCATGTTTGTTCATCCGCAATGCCCTTGCACGAGAGCAAGCATCGGTGAACTGGCGCTTCTGATGGCAGTTTGCCGGGGACATGTGCAAGCCTATGTGCTCTTTTACGCGCCCAAAGGCGCTGCCAGCAACTGGACAAAAACAGAGCTTTGCGCGAACGCTGCCCGCATTCCCGGGGTGGTGCTCCTGGCCGATGAGGACGGGGAACAGGCCGGCCGTTTTCATGCGACCACTTCAGGACAGACAATGCTTTATGATGAGCAGGGTGGGTTGCAGTTTAGCGGCGGAATCACTGCCGGGCGGGGACATTCCGGGGACAACGCCGGACGCGCAGCCATCGTTGCGCTGGCGTTGGCAGGGAAGTCCGGGCAGCGGCAAACCCCTGTATATGGCTGTTCCCTGCGGGCCTCCTCTTTGAACTCCCCCACCGAAAAGATATGCTGCAAGAAATAAATTCGCACACCGATGAAGCGACCGTTGGACGGACGAAGGAAATCTACACCGCGCATCGTCAAACGATTTTCAAAAGCATCGATCGCTTGTTTGCCGGCCTGATGGTTTTGCAATGGCTGGCCGGAATCGGGGTAGCCCTCTGGCTTTCGCCCAAGACCTGGATGGGCCAGGCAAGCCAAACTCATATTCATGTATGGGCTGCGATTTTCCTGGGAGGCCTGATCAGCCTATTCCCTTGCGCACTGGCGCTGATTTGGCCTGGCCGGCCGTTAACGCGTTACGTCATTGCCATTGGCCAAACCCTGACCTCTGCGCTTTTGATCCACTTGAGTGGCGGTAGGATTGAAACGCATTTTCATGTATTCGGATCGCTCGTAATTTTGTCTTTCTACCGTGATTGGAAAGTGCTGCTCCCTGCTACGGTCGTCGTGGCGCTGGACCATTTTTTACGAGGCGTATTTTGGCCTCAATCCGTGTATGGAGTGCTGGTGGCAGAACCCTGGCGGTGGCTGGAGCACGCTGGTTGGGTGGTGTTCGAAGATGTCTTCCTTTTTCTATCCTGCGTGAGGAGCCAGCAGGAGATGTGGTTCATCGCCCAGCGCACCGCCCAGCTCGAAACCACCAATAAAATGGTCGAGGACAAGATCGTCGATATATCGCGCGAGATCAACGAGCGGAAACAAACAGAAGTGGCCTTGCAGCAGGCCAAGGAAGAAGCGGAAAGGGCCAACTGCGCGAAAAGCGAATTCCTTTCGAGGATGAGCCACGAACTGCGCACGCCCATGAACGCGATTCTAGGATTTGCTCAATTGTTGGAATTGGACGAGCTCAAAGCCAGCCAGCGGGAAGGGGTGACGCACATTCTCAAGGGCGGCCGTCATTTGCTAGCTTTGATTAATGAGGTGCTGGACATCGCCCGAATTGAATCGGGCCGGCTGTCTCTTTCCAAGGAGCCGGTGCGCCTGAAGGAAGTTTTACAAGAAACACTGGACCTCGTGAAACCGCTCGCGGCTCAGAAGCAGGTCACAATTGTGAGCGAGGACGCGGGATCGTTGGACCGGTACGTGATGGCGGACCGTCAAAGGTTGAAGCAGGTTCTGCTGAACCTTCTGTCCAACGCGGTAAAATATAACAAACCTGGAGGCCGGGTCACGCTCTCCTCGGTTGAGGTTGCCTGTGAGGGTTTGGAAACCGGCAACCCCGGAAAATTGCGGTTAACGGTTGGTGACACCGGGCCTGGCATTGCCCAGGAAAAGTTCAGCCGTCTTTTTTCTCCTTTCGAACGGCTGGGAGCCGAGAACACCTCCGTGGAGGGGACCGGCCTTGGGCTCGCCTTATCCAAAAGGCTGGTGGATGCCATGGGCGGAACGCTGGGCGTGGAAAGCGTGGTAGGCGAAGGCAGCGTCTTTTGGGTGGAATTCGGGCTCACGCAAGCACCCGGCACGGGGGAAGGGGCATCTGATGGACCCATTTTGCCGGACTTCAGCAGCAACGGATCGACGCTCCGCACAGTGCTCTATATTGAAGACAACCTGTCCAATCTAAAGCTGGTGGAGCAGATTCTGACCCGGCGGCCCTCGCTCAAGCTCATTGCCGCCATGCAGGGAGGACTTGGAGTTTCGCTGGCGCGTGAGCACATGCCGGAGCTAATCCTCTTGGATGTGAACCTTCCGGACATGGATGGAAATGCCGTTTTGACAAAGCTCCAAAAAGACCCCCGCACTTCCAGTATCCCGGTGGTTGTGATTAGCGCTGACGCCATGCAGAGCCAGGTGGATCGCCTGCTCGCCAGTGGAGCTCGTGCATACCTGACCAAACCGATCGACGTGGCGAGGTTCCTGGAGGTGGTCGATCAGACACTAGAAAAGGAAAACAAAGCTTCCCCGGGGACTGCGCCACAGCAGCCTTCCAGGCTGGCAGCCTAAAAAGTTTCCGCCCATGAATAAGCCAGGTAAAATTCTGATCGTAGATGACGAAGCCGCAAACGTTCGCCTGCTGGAGCGCATCCTCGAGCTTTCCGGCTATAACCAGTTCGTCAGCACGAGCGACGCACGGCAGGTGGTGGATCTGTTTCAGGTTTTCCAACCGGATTTGATTCTGACCGATTTGCACATGCCACACCTGGACGGTTTCGGAGTGATGGAAAAAATCCGTGCCCTGACGGGGCCGCAAACGTATCTCCCCATCGTGGTGTTGACAGCCGACATCACACCAGAAACGCGCCGACGCGCCCTGGAAGCAGGAGCCACTGATTTCCTGTTAAAACCTTTTGATCATATGGAGGTGGTGCTGCGCATCAAAAACCTCCTGGAAACGCGCTTTCTGCAGAAACAGCTTCAGCAGCAAAACGCGACCCTGGAAGAACACGTGCGAGACCGGACCTCTCAATTGGAGGAGGCGCTCAGCGCCTTGAAGGCGACGCAGCAGCAGGTGATTCAGCAGGAGCGGTTCCGGGCGTTGGGAACGATGGCCGCGGGCATCGCGCATGATTTTAACAACGCCCTGGCTTCCATTCTGGGGTACAGCGAACTTTTGCTGCACAGCGCCGAGAAATCGCCAGAGAAAACCGCCGCTTATGCGAAAACCATCATGACTGCGGCCAGCGATGCCGCGCGGATGGTGGCGCGGCTGCGCGAGTTTTCACGACCTGCGACCACCAGCGCATTCGTTGAAACGCTTAACTTGAACGAACTGGTGGAGGAGGCCATTACCCTCACGCTTCCCAAATGGAAAACCGGACCGCTGGCTCACGGGCTTACGATCAAAGTCCGCACGGAGCTGGGGACCATCCCGCCCGTGCAAGGAGACCCTGCGGAGTTGCGGGAAGCCCTGTTCAACCTGATTTTTAACGCGGTGGACGCTATGCCATGTGGCGGGCTGATCCTCATCCGAACAATGGTCCAGGGGAATGCTGTCCGGCTGGAGGTTTCCGATAACGGTACCGGAATGACAGAGGATGTGCGCCAGCGTTGCCTGGAGCCCTACTTCACCACCAAAGGGAGTGGAGGCACAGGCCTGGGCCTGGCGATGGTCTATGGGATTATTCACCGGCACGTCGGAAAGCTTGAGATTGAAAGCCAGCCCGGCCAAGGTTCAACCTTCATCATTGAGTTGGCCGCCGGTAAAAAAGTTTCCGAAGCGAGCGTTGCCAGCCCGCGCAAGTTGGAACGGCCACTCCATATCCTGGTGGTGGATGACCAACCGGTGCTTTGCCAGCTGCTGACCGAATGCTTGGTTAAAGACCAGCATACCGTGGAAACAGCGGCGAATGGACGGGAAGGCCTGGAAAAGTATCGGACTGGCCGCTACGACCTGGTGTTAACGGACAAAGCCATGCCGGAAATGGATGGGGATAAGATGGCGATAGCGATTCGAAAAATAAAACCAACTCAGCCGATCATCCTGCTGACTGGTTACGGAGAAGGGGCACAGGATGCTTCAGGGGGCAGTTCAGCCATTGATATGGTGCTGGGAAAGCCACTTACAATCGGGACACTTCGCCAGGCAATGGTGGATGTGGTAACAGGTGGTATGAGAACTGCCACCTCGTCCCGGCTTAATTTTGAGAATATCGTTGTTTAGAAGCGGAATACAGGTTAAACAAAGCCGCCCCTGAGCCGCGTTATGCAAACAAAAAACTCGAAGAGCTGTTTTGACGACGTTGTTGGGTCGGAGCCCGCCTATTTTCTTTCACGAAGCGCCCGCAAGTTGAAGTACGGCTATGCCGTGCGAAAGACCCGCATGGGTGCGTTCGCTTTCATGATTCTTGGAATTGAGCCTGACGATGACGACAAAAGGGAGCCTTTTGGGCTCGCCGGTTTTTCTTTAAACTGAAAGGTGTGAAAGAACGGGCCACACATCCGGCGCTGGCCTGGTAAAACTCGTTAGCTGGAGAAGTGGCCTGGCAGAAGCTATTTTGCTTGCTGGCTCACCCATTCCACGGCATGCCGGGCCAGTTGCGCGCCGTCCCTCAGGTCGAATTTCTCCTTCAATTTGCCGCGGTAGGTTTCGACCGTTTTCATGCTGATACCCAGAAGCTCGGCAATGGCGCTGGTCTTTGTTCCTTTCCCGATCAGTTCAAGAACCTGAAGCTCACGATCCGTCAGGGTTTCCACAGGGCTTTTTTCCTTTTCCGAGTTTCCGGTCCAAACTTTGTCCCACAACTTCGTGGAAATAGAGGAACTGAAATAATGTTTCCCCTTTAAAACCGTTTGGATGGCAACCAGGATCTCAGCCGCTTCTGATTTTTTGGTGATAAAGCCTTTGGCGCCCGCCCTGAAAGATCTTTCCGCATAAAGATCCTCATCGTGCTGGGAGAGCACCAGGATCGGTATTTGGGGGTCTTGTGCCACCATCCGTTTGATGAGCTCAATTCCATTACCGCCATTCAAGGCAATTTCCATCAGCACCAGATCCGGGGGTTCCTTTGCCAAAAGGGCGATGGCCTGGCCTGGTTCCTTGCTCCAGCCTACCATTTGGAGGTCCGGATCCCGGGACAGAGTTAAAGCAATCGCGTCCCGGATGATCGGATGTTCATCGATCAGTAAAATCCCCTTGGCCTTCTTTTTAACCTTCATGGCAGTCCAGCAGGAAAGTGAAATTCAACCCAAGCCTGAAGCATGCTTCGGTTGCTTCTCAAAATCGTTTTGCTCAAATCCATATAACTCATCCAAAGCTTGTCTGAATCTACCGTCCGTCCGGCCAGGTTCAGCGCCATGTCTTAAAATATACCGTCTCTTTCGCGCACCTGAAGCACCAATTTCGTGAATGAGAAAGCTGTCTCATCCCTAGGCCAATCAGCCCAGTGTGCTCTGGAAAAGAGCGTAGAGCCTTGGACGTACCCTTTCCATAACACGAAAGTGGTAGGGAGAACGTCAATCCCGGCAACTCTCCCAGGCCTAAAGCCGCCAATGATTGCAGCCCTTTGAGCAGGGCGGTGCTTTCCATGTGCCAAAACAGGCCAGAGGCTGCAGTGTGCCCTTTTTCTGGACAACCCGTAACGTTCTTGGATCCCAAGGATACGCTTGAGTGTCTTGATTTGGGACTACGGTCTTCAAGGGCCAACGGGGTGCCAGTGAAACAAGGCCCATTCTAAACGGGCTTTGTGTTCAAGCGCGGCTTTCCAGAAAACAGGCACTTTTCTTTCCACTGTACCACCTTTGGAATTCGTGGTCCGTGGCAGCCTTTTAGCTTTTGGTCCCTTTGAAGATGTGTAAACACGGAATCATCCTGGGCCAGGTTTTCAGAACCAGCTGGAAATTAGGAATCTACCTTCTGGTCGCGGCCACCATGGCGGGTGCCGCCTGGGGGGCGCAGAGTGTGACCTTGGCGTGGGATGCCAACACAGAAACAAATCTGGCGGGTTATAATCTATATATCGGGGCAAAGAGCGGCGTTTATACCAACAAAATTGGTGTCGGCAAAGCCACGACCAATGTCGTCAGCGGTTTGGCAAGCGGCACTACTTATTATTTTGCAGTCACGGCCTTCAACACCGCGGGCGCTGAAAGCGATTATTCCAGCGAGGTGAGCTACTTGGTTCCGGGGGCCGCTAATTTTCCTCCCACGATCGACGCGATAAC
Organism: Verrucomicrobiales bacterium; assembly: GCA_028293425.1. GTDB lineage: Bacteria > Verrucomicrobiota > Verrucomicrobiia > Limisphaerales > JAQGOV01 > JAQGOV01. The sequence goes on along the minus strand of JAQGOV010000428.1, from coordinate 1,905 downwards.
GAACCGCACTATCCTTGAAGATGCAGGGGTTCAAACCGTGGCTCTGACGGGCATTTCTTCGGGGGCCACCAATGAAGTGCAAACCTTGACGGTGATTGCTGCCTCCAGTAATCCAGCCCTCATTCCAACTCCCACAGTCACCTACACCAGCGCGTCCACAACCGGGCTGCTCAGTTTCTCCTCGTTAAACAACGCCTTTGGCTCCGCAACTATCACGGTGACGGTGAATGATGGCCAAAGCACCAGCAATACAGCCTCGCGGAGTTTTACGGTGACAGTGAATCCTGTAAACGACCCGCCCTCCATTTCGGTCATTCCCAATCAGACGGTTAACCAAAACTCTCAGTCTCCGGCAATTCCTTTCACGGTGCAGGATGTTGAAACCGCTGCCGCCAGCTTGGCGGTGGTGGCCACCTCCTCGAATCCGGCCTTGATCCCGGTTTCACAAATCACCTTCGGTGGGAGCGGCACCAACCGCTCGATCTCTTTGAAGCCTGCTTTCAACCAAAGCGGAACATCGACCATCACGGTTACGGTGGGCGACGGCGTGGCCACCGCATCGCAGGGATTTCTCCTCACGGTCACGGCATCCAATAACCCTCCGGTGATGAGCGCGCCCAACACAGTCGTCGGGTACAAAAGCATCAACAAGCTGATCCAGGGGTTGAGCATTTCGGATCCGGACGCCACTTCGAGCAATTTCACCCTGCGGCTGACCGCTCAGCACGGAAAGCTGCTGGTAGCCACCAACGTCCTGGGTGGGATCGCTGCCTCCCAGGTTGCTTTAAACAATAGCGCGGATGTTTGGATCGTCGCTTCGCTGGCAGCCATCAACGCAACCCTGGCCAGTTCGAACGGCCTGATCTACCTGGAGAATTTTAATTTCATCGGCAATGACACGCTGACCAGCACGATCAATGACAACGGAAACACCGGGTTGGGAGGCCCACTCAGCCAATCCGCTCAAACCACGATCACCGTTGTGGGCGACGCGCTGGACAATTGGCGAAACCAATACTTCAGCCAATCCGATCTCGGGGACCCGGCCAAGGAAGCTTCCGTGTGGGGAGACAAGGCTGACCCCGATCAGGACGGACGAGACAATCTCCTCGAGTTTGCGCTCGGGTTGAACCCGCTCAAAAAAGATCCGAACAAAGGCGCTTTGGATAACACGGTGATAGAACTCGCCGGGGCCAAATATGCCGCTCTCGCTTTTACGCGTCGGAAAAATGAGTCCCTCCTCCAATACATACCGGAAGTTTCCGGGGATGGTCAGACCTGGACCAATGGTGCTGCCAATGTGAAGGAAGTGAACGCAGCCGCGATGGATGGAACTTTCGAAAAGGTTCTCTGCCAAGACCTTACACCTATTCTTCCAAGTTCGAGCCGATACTTCAGGCTCCGGGTCCTAAAAAACTAATCTTTTGAAAAACTATATGGGCACAGTGATTGCTAAGTTTCGGTGTGAGTGGCTGGCAGGCGCGGTTTTAGCCTGTGTGATTCTCCCAGTTTCCGGGTGGGGAGTCACCGAGTCCATCACGGATAATTTTGTGGCAACGGCAACAACAATTCAAGGGAACGGGGGCACTGGCGCCCGCTTGAACGCTTTTGCCCTGCAAACGATGACGCCCGCCGTCTACGTAGGTTCGGTGGCTGCCTTGAACGGTTCAAGTCTCACGGATACGCAGGCCACCTGGGGGGATCAACAGTTCAGCGACACCAACGGGTTGCACTACGTGGAATTCGAATCGGGGCTGATGGCTGACATCACTCAAACATTGGGGTTAACGAAAACCCTGACGTTGGCTGGCAGCTTGCCCGTGGCGCCCGCAGTGGGCAGCACCTTTACCATTCACAAGCATCTCACCATTTCGGACGTCTTCGGCAGCACGAACCAAGCGGGTT
>JAQGOV010000115.1 GCA_028293425.1 Verrucomicrobiales bacterium | reverse complement strand
CGGAGTGCTTCGGATCAGCGCGGCTACGTCTCCTCCATCCATTTCCGGCATCATCACATCCAAGAGCACTACATCGGGCTTGAACTCCTTGGCTGCTTGCAGTGCTTTAGAAGCCCGGTTTTCATCGCGCACGACAAAAAGACCGGTTCTCTCGAGATTTAGTTTCAGAAGACGGGTGATGCTCACCTCGTCATCCACGATCAAAACTTTTTTAGGGGTCATAGAGTTTTATGGGCGTTAGTAGCTTTGAAAACAATTGTATACTTGTTGCCAATGTCGTTGCTCACAACCTGGATAATCCCGCCGTAGAGCTCGATAATCTTTTTCAAGACGGTTAGGCCCAGGTTGGGTTCCTTTTTCGCTGAGGTAAGGCCGCGATTCAATGAGGGCGCCATCGTGTCATCCACCGCTCCGGCTGTATCTTCCACCTCGGCAATCACGATGGTCTCTCCGGCTTTGAAATAAACGGAGCTTCTCCCGTTGACCATGTAATTGTGTTTGAGCACCTCCGCAAAAGTGCGGACTTTCAGGACGCCTCCCTCCGAAGCCATGCATCGGATGCAGTGCATGAACAAATTGATGAACACGTGCTTCAGAGTCTTCAGGTCCAGCCGCAGCAATGGCAATTCCTCCGTCAAATCCTTGCGGAGCTGAATGGGACTGTTTGAAAGCTCGGACCCTACGGCGTACAACGACATTTCAATAATCTCGCTCAAATTTTCATCCTGTACATCCCGCTTCCTGTAAGCGGAAAACTCCAGCAGTCCTTTGATAATGGCGTCCGCACGCTGCACAGCGCTGCCCATGTCATCCAGGATCATGGCAGCGGTGGAATCATTCCCGTACTGATTCGACAAGTAATCAACTCCAAGAATCACGGTCTGCAAAGGATTCTTCACCTCGTGGGCCACCCCGGCGGCGAATGTGCTGATCGCCTCGAGCTTTTCGGCCTGAATCAGTTGAAGTTGTGTTCTTTTTAACTCCTCGTGTGATTTCTTCACATCGGTGAGTGCGTTCCGCAGAACAGAAACTGCTTCCTTGTGTTCTGTAATGTCCCTAGATACCACCACCACTTTGCAGGGCTTACCTGTCGCGTCGTTGATGATGCTCCCTTGAGATTCGATATAACGGACATCACCGTTGGAAAGGAGCAGTCTGTAGGTGCAACGCTGACTTTGACGTGTCTCAACTGCTTTCTCGAAGGCGATCTTCACGAGACCTCTATCATCCGGATGAATCTGCTCAAATGAATCGGTTCCCGTGAGGACTTCCGGGTCCCCCAGCAGTTTCGCGTAGGAAGGGCTGTTGTAGAGCCGACGTCCGTTGCAATCCAGTACAGCGATCAAGTCCGTCACGCTCTCCGATATCAATCGGAAAAATTCCTCACTCTGCCGCAACGCCTCCGCGGACCGTTTCCTCTCAATCGCGTAACGAATAACTCGGCCCAACATTTTGCCTTCGATCTGGCCTTTCACCAAAAAATCCTGTGCTCCTTCGCGAACTGCCTGCAGGGCGAGCTTTTGGTCATCCATTCCAGTAAGCACAATAATCGGCAACCCAGGAGCTGCGGCTTGGGCGTTAATATATGAGGATATCCCCTGGCTGTCAGGCAGCACCAAATCCAGCAGCGCAATGTCGTAGTGATGATTTTGCAGCTGCTCTATACCGGCTGCCAAGCGATCCGCGTGGTGCAATTCAAAGCGCGGGTTGTTCAGATCCAGCAGCACCATCTCGATGACCGCCGCGTAGGAAGGCTCATCCTCCACCAGTAGCAATTTTATCAACTGATCATTCATTGACGAGGTTATCCAGGAACTTGCATGCGTGAGAGCCGCTTTGGGATTAAACCACGCAGCCCGGGACTTGCATCCTGACCCTAAGATGTCATCGGAAGGTATGCGGGAAACTGAATAGATGGATTGAGAAGAACAGCAACCGGAAACGAGAACTACGGCCCTATCTTTTGTTTTTGAAATCCTTGGCCGTTTTCAGGGCATTTGCGACACCGGGTGGCAGATGCACCCGTTCTTGTAGTTCCTTGAGCAAAAAGGATTCGAGTGTGCGCCATTGCTTTTGGCCCACGATTTGGGCAAGCGACTTCAAATCAACCCGGTTTTCCATAATCCATCGCTCCAGTTCTTCGGCGGTCACCGGGCCATAGACCTTCTTGTCGTCTCCGAGGATTCTATAAAGCGCCGAACGGTCCAGCTTGATGGACGTTGAACCTTCCGGAACCGCCGGTGGCAGCGCGGGCGCGGCTGCGGGAACGAATGGTTGCGATGCTGAAGACAGTCTTAATTCTTGCGCGGTGGATTGTGGGGCTCTGGCCTCAGACGGTTTGGCGGGCACAGGAATCTTGGTGGCAGAGTCGCCAATTTGTGTGTCGTTCATCTTGAGCTCGCCCATGTTGAACCCAGGCATTGGCCCAAATGCCGGCCAGGCTACTCCTGCGGCTTGAGGCTGGGGAGGTGCTTTCGAGGTCGCTTGTTCCAAGGCATCGTAACCGTTTACCACCCATTCCAACCGGCCTGTCTGGACATCGATCATCAAGCCGTGCACCGGAACCTTGGGCCCGATAATGGCACTCTGTCGTGCAAAATCGACTCCCTTCATGACATTCTGCCGTTCGCTCGCAAACAACCCGAAAAACTCGTTAACATTGTCCGGCAGCTTGCTGCGTTCAATCCCGAGCGCTTTGAACCTGTCGCTTAGCTCGACCATCGAGATACTCCTCACCCGGCAGTCGGTATGCCCGATGATGGCAATTTCTTTCCCACCTTTTACGGCGCAAGCAAGCGCGATCGACCGCATTGTGCTGCTCGCAGGCCCCGTAAGGATATTGCCGGCGTTTCGAAGCCAAATAAACTGCTCCTGAGCGACGCCGAGCGCCTCCGGCAATAGACGATTTAAACGAGGATCAATGCAGGTGAGTGCCACAACGGGCAGCGCGCTTGAGAACTCCTCTTGAGCGAGAGGGGCAGGGGGCCCACCGCCTGCCACCCGCTGGTTCGCTGCCATAATGGCTTCAAAGAGTCGCATTGTTCCTGACAAGCTTACTGCAACTTGCGGTCGTCTGCCGCTGGCAGAGGTTTATCCATCGCGTTGCGCAAGGCTGGCACTTGCTCCAGCAATTTCTCGAACTTCACGCCGGTTAAGCTCTCCAGAACGGGTGGCAGTTGGGCAATGATGTTCGTGATATCCCCCGTCAACTTGCTGGCTCCGCCGCCGTTCCCATTTCCGGAATTGATAATTGTAATTTTGTCCGTTTTCGAGAGCGGTTCACTAATTTTGCCCGCCAATTCAGGCAGGATGCGTACAATCATCTCAATCACCGCCGCCTCATTGTATTGCTTGAAAGATTCGGCTTTCTGGCGCATGGCTTCCGCCTGCGCTTTGCCTTGGGCTTCGATAACAGCAGCCTCCGCCAAACCGCGCGCCTTATTCGCCTCCGCTTCTGCTAAGCCGGTAGCCCTCGCTACGTCTGCATTCGCGAAACCCGTAGCCTTTGTCGCCGCAGCCGAACCCGCTGCCTCGGCTTCTATTTGGAATCGTCGCGCAGCGGCAAGGGTTTCCACCCGGTAACGCTCGGCATCTGCCGGTTTCTGTACGTTCGCTTCGAGCTCGCGTTGCTTGCGCAGAATTTCCTGCTGCTGCAATTCGATCTGCTTTTGCTTCTCGATGATGTTGACCTGAACTTCTTCCGCCTTTACGAGCTGGCCGGTCTTATACTTTTGCAGGTCATAGGCGAGGTCGGCTTCGGCTTTCTTCTGATTTACCGAGGCCTGGTAGCTCGCGACATTCATCTGGTAATCGCGCTGGGCTTCAGCGATTTTCGCGTCAGCCAGGAACTTCGCTTCCTGCCCGGCTTGTTGCGCCTGGGAGGACTTGATCATGGCATCGCGATCGGCTTCCGCCTGCGCAATCTGCGCATCCCGTTTAACCTGCGCAATCCGGGGTTTGCCCAAAGCTTCGAGGTAGCCCTGGCTGTCCCGAATGTCACGAATCGTGAAGCTCACAATCCCTAGCCCCATGTTTGCCATGTCACCGGCGGCTACTTCCTGCACCTTCGCGGCAAATGCATCACGGTTCTGGTAAATGTCTTCGACAGTTAAGGTGCCCAGAATCGCCCTGAGATGTCCTTCCATCGTTTGCATGGCAATGTTTTTGATCTCGTCCGTGCCCTTGCTCAGGAATTGCTCGGCGGCAGTCGCAATCGAAATATCATCGCCCTTCACTTTGATTTGAGCGACTCCATCCACCTTCACGGGCACGCCTTTACTGGTGTAAACCTCCGGTGTTTGCACGTCGATCGTTAGCAACTCGAGTGAGAGAATGTCCACCTTCTCCAGCATGGGAACAACAAATGTGCCGCCGCCTTTGACTATTCGGAAGCCGCGACCCCGCACCGTCCCGTCTGGATCGGTGTACTTTTGCTTTCGCCCCGAAACGACCAGTACCTCGTTTGGACCAACTTTGGTATAGCGGCTAAAAACCATGTAGAACAGCAGGCATAGGACTACGCCCACGATCAGCACCGCCACAATGGTCATCCCGGCATGTTGAAGGTTACCAATTTCTGCCGCCAGAAGAGGGTTCAGTATCATAGATTCGAATAGTCAAAGATTAAGTTGGCTCCACGTAAAATTGAGACGCAACGACGCGCGTGATTTTTACAACTCGTCCGTTCGGTAGGGGAACTCCTGTTTCCACTCTGGCCGGAGCGGTGTATCGGCTTCCGCCCTGAACATAAGCAATCTCCCCAACCCCATTTTCCGGAATCGTCCCAATGACTGTCGCTGTCATACCGACCAAGGTGGAAATGCGGGATTCGCTTGAGCTCTGGGTGTGAGCAAAAACCTTGCGCATAAACCAAACAAGAACGGAGGCGACCCCTAATGCGCACAAAGCCGCAAGCGGAGCGCTAATAAAAGCCGGGCGGGTTGGTCCGAAATTGTGAAAAACAATGCCGAATCCGCCGAATGCAGTCACAAAACTCGCAATAACTGTGGGGCTGAATGCAGAGAAACCAGGACCGTCGCTTGCATCCGCACCTGCTTCAGCATGGCCTCCGCTGCCGATATGTCCCCCATGATGCCCCATAACAAAGGTAATGAGGGTGAACACCAAACCCACTCCGAGGCAAAAAAGGTAAATCAAAAATTCCATAACTCGCCGATTGGAGGCCCGTCTTGTTATGGGCGGAAACCGCGTTCCTCAGCAAGAAAAATTGAAAAAAGGCCCATGGATTACAAATACCTGAAGTGGCCTTAGGCCGGATATTACAAAACGTTGGGTCGTTTATAGAGCAATTCGGAGCAGGCCCTTTTCAGCTTTGATTTTTGTCTCTCGAAACTCCTTCTGCCTTTGTGCTATCATAAACACCAGCAAAACTGTGTTGGGACACTAAACTGAGCCATTCATGAATTCGAAATTCCGCTGCATCCTTTTGTTTGTAGGCCTGTGGCTCGCTGCTACCGGGCACGGGAGAGCGGCGGACTCAACTAATTCTCTTTTTACGGTCGATGTGTGGGATTCGGAGGATGGCCTGCCTCAGAATTCCATCATTTCCATGGTCCAAACGAGAGATGGTTATTTATGGCTGGGGACCCTGAACGGGTTAGTTCGCTTTGATGGCCAACGAGGGCAACGGCTTTTGGTCTTGGACGAAAGCAACACCCCGGGTCTCAAAAGCAGCAGAATTGTTCATCTTTTTGAGGACTCATCCCGCCGCCTTTGGATCGGTACAGAAAGCGCGGGTATTGCCGTTATGGAAAATGGGAAGGTTACAAGCCCGCCGGAACTTTCGCAGGAGGGCGCATTTCGAAAACTCTCCGCGTCATGTGAAGACAGCGACGGTAATGTATGGCTTTATTGTGCCAACGGAGAGCTCTGGAAATATGCCAACGGCCGCTACTCTGCCTTTTATTACTACCTTCAGGATACAAATGTGAGTCGGCCGCTGATTTCGGAGCGGGGAGGGCCGGTCTGGGTCGGATCAGAGTCGCATCTTTGCGCGGTGGGTCAGGTTTTCTCGGGCAGCGCACTTGCTTTGCCATGCGCGGAAGAGTTTACAATTGGAAATCTCAACTTTCTTTTGCCCAGCCGGAAGAGTGGCTATTGGCGCTTTGTTGATGGGCGCATTCAGAAGTGGACTACAAACCATTTCGACTTCGAGCTTTCTCAATACTTGTGGAACAAAAATATCAAAGTAACCGCCGCTTGCGAGGATAGGCAGGGTAATTTGATTGTCGGAACACATGGAGAGGGAGTTTTTTGGTTCGATGCCGAAGGAAAGTGTTCGCAGGTTTCCATCAAGGATAACGTGAGCAATTTTATCCTCTCCCTGCTTGTGGACCAGGAAGGAACGCTTTGGGTTGGAACGGATGGCGGGGGTCTAAACCGGGTCAAGAAAAAGCTCTTCTCCACATTGGCTGGAACCGAGGGCAAGGTCGTGCAAACGGTGGCCGCGGACAAAGAAGACGGATTTTGGATTGGGTATAACCAAATCAGAGTGGACTACTGCAAAGCCGGTGTCATTCGTTTTTCGAAACCTGTCCCGCCTACGCGTACTATCCTGGTCGACGATGAGAATCAAGTCTGGGCCGTCTCCGCATCGCTCGGTTTGCAGTTCCTACCGGTGCCCAAAGGCCAGATATCGGGGGGCGATAGTTTGCAGCGCTCATTCATGCCTGCGCCGGGAGCGGAGGTGTTGGGAAAAGATATTGTGGCGCTGTACCAAGACCGGGCAAACCGCGTTTGGGCTGGGACCTCTAGTGGTTTGGGTCTGTGGGAAAGCAATCATTGGCAAGTGTTCTCAGAGAAAGACGGGCTTTCCTCGGATAATGTTCAAAGCATCGCTGAGGATTCCCGCGGGAACCTCTGGATTGGAACAAAGGGAGGCGGGTTGAACTGCTTTCACGATGGCCATTTCACCTCTTTCCAAAAGAAGGACGGACTGCCGAGCAACGATATTACTTTCCTTCACGTTGACAAGCAGGACGTAGTTTGGGTCGCCACGTATGGATCGGGCTTGGGCCGGTTCGCAGATGGCAAATGGACTCGCTACACCATCAACGATGGCCTTATCAGCAACAGCATCGGTTACTTGCTTGAGGATGATCAGGACAACCTTTGGCTCGGCTCTAACGCGGGGTTGATGCGAATACCCAAGCAATCACTCAATAGCTTAGCCGGTGGAAATGCAACAAGTCTGCAGGTCCGATCTTACCGAAAGCGGGATGGGCTTCCCATCAGTGAGTGTTCTTCGGGTTCGCAGCCTGGTCCGTGCAAGACCAGCGATGGGAAACTCTGGTTTCCGACGATTAAGGGCTTAGCATATGTAAACCCTTCGGAACTTTCTTTAAACACCAATCCGCCCCCTGTTTCGATCGAATCCGTCCTCGTGGAAGGCCAGGAAAATGCTGAGACTGCGCTGGCCCAAAAACTGGAAATCCCTGCTGGAAAAGAGCGGCTCGACATTCATTTCACTAGTCTCAACCTATCCGCTCCAGAACAGGCGCGTTTCCGATATCGGCTGGAAGGACATGAAACCGCCTGGATTGATGCCGGCAACAGCCGGGTCGCGCGCTACAGCAAACTGCCGCCTGGCCACTATAAATTCCAAGTCACCGCGTGTAATGAAGACGGGATTTGGAACAGGGTTGGGAGCTCATTTGCCTTTATAATTGAACCGCCATTTTACCAAACCTGGTGGTTTCTTTGCGTGACTACCGTCGCGCTCCTTGGATCCGTTGCGGGCGGGGTTCACTATGTTTCCACCCAAAAGCTCCAGCGCCAGTTGGCTTCCATGCGTCAACAGGAAGCTTTGGAGAAGGAACGCGCCAGGATTGCCCGTGATATCCATGACCAACTCGGCGCAAACCTGACCCAGGTTGCGCTCCTTGGTGAACTTGTGGAAGCCGACAAGGATTCGCCCAAAGATGTCGAGGAATATGGACAGCAAATCTCCCAGTCCGCTCGCGATGTTTCCCGCGTTCTTGACGAGATCGTTTGGACGGTCAATCCGCAGAACGACACATTGGAAGGGCTTGTAAACTATGTTTGCAAGTATGCGCAGGAATACCTGGCTGTGGCCGATCTTCGTTACCGCCTCGAAGTTCCTCCCCAAGTGCCGGCTCTGAATATTTCGCCTGAGGTTCGCCATAACGTGTTTCTCGCTTCCAAAGAAGCCATTACAAATATTGTAAAGCACGCCAAAGCCACCGCGGTGACCCTGCGACTAAAGCTGGAGCCCGGAACCTTCACCTTTGAAATCGAGGATAATGGCGTTGGTCTGGCCGGCATGGACAAAGAACGCGCCAAGACAAGAAATGGATTGCGCAACCAGCGCAAGCGGATGGAAGATATCGGCGGCGGTTTTACAATTAGCCCTGGCGGGGAGGGCGGAACATTGGCCAGATTGACGGCCCCATTCCGGAATTCGGATATCATATGAGCACTACAGTCTCCCTTGTTGAAGATAATGAGCAGCTTCGAAAGACCCTCGCCCGTGTGATCAGCCGGGCTGAAGGGTTCGAGTGCCTCAGCGATTACGGCAGTGCTGAGGCCGCTCTGGAAGGTTTGCCGAAGGATCGTCCCCAGGTCGTGCTCATGGACATAAATTTGCCGGGCATCAATGGCGTCGAATGCGTCCGCAAGCTCAAGCAAATCATTCCGCAGACCCAGGTGATCATGCTCACCGCTTACGAGGACACCGAAAACATTTTTAATGCCCTGGCAGCGGGTGCTTCAGGATATCTCCTCAAACGCACGAAGAGCGCGGAATTGCTTGAAGCCATTAAGGACGTGCTAAAGGGCGGGTCTCCCATGACCACCCACATCGCCAGGAAAGTCGTCCAATCCTTCCAGCAGGCACATTCTTCACAGCAGCCTACCGAGTCGCTGTCTGCCCGGGAAAAGGAAGTGCTCGACCGCCTCGCCGAGGGCCTGATGTATAAGGAAATCGCCGAAAAGCTGGGTATCAGCTATGAAACAGTTCACACCTACATCCGGCGAATCTACGAAAAGCTTCAGGTTCGCACCCGAACTGAAGCCGTCGCCAAGTTCCTTAAAGGTTAACTAATTCTGACCCTTCTGCTTTGAAGGGAGCTTCAAGTGTTCAGCCCGAGCCATTCCGGATGTTTGACAGTGCCGTCGAACTCCGTTGCGGTTTTGAACAGCTCAAACTTCCCATTTGCCGCGGATTGTTTGGTCTTGCTCAACAGTGCTGCTACCTGTTGTTCGTTCATCGGCCTGAACGTCCGCACTGCCTCAAACGCCTGGTCCAAGATTTTGGGACTATCGATTCCTGTGATGACCACTGAAGTCGGCAGGTTGAGAGCATAGTGCAGGCAGTCAATCGGCTTCACAGCTTTGCTTTTGAGGATGACACCGCCACCCATGGATTTCATTCCAAGCACGCCGATGTTGTTCTTCACCAGCTCTGGAAGGACTTCGTGTTCGAAGCTGCGGAAATGGGCATCCATCACATTCAAAGGCATTTGGACGGTGTCGAACCGGAACTGGTGTGCTGTGGCTGTTTCCAACATCTTTAAATGAATCTTGGGGTCCTTATGGCCCGTAAATCCGATGAACCGGATTTTGCCCGCCTTCCTGGCTTCCTGAACTGCTTCCAAAGCTCCGCCTTGGGCAAAGACTCGGGCTGGATCATCCATCCGGATAATCTCGTGGAATTGCATCAGGTCGATTCGATCCGTTTGCAATCGGCGCAAAGATTCGTCGATTTGTTTGGCGGCTGAGTTTTTGGTGCGTCCATCTATCTTGGTCATCAGGAAAACCTTCTGCCGATAACCATCCCTCAAAGCTTTGCCCATCCGGACTTCACTGCCGCCGTCGTTGTAGTCCCAGCAGTTGTCCATGAAGGTGATACCTCGGTCAATTGCGCTTCGAATCAGCCTTATCCCTTTCTGCTCATCTTTCGAAGTTCCAATATGGTAGCCGCCCAGCCCAATGGCAGAGACTTTCTCCCCGGTGTTTCCCAAGGTTCGATAAATCATCTCCCCACTCCTGGTTTCGGCGCCCATCACAGACATTCCGCTTCCGACAACCGCCGTCGCGGCGAGCGTTACCTTTATGAAGTCCCGGCGGTTTAGCTTGTGCCGTTCGTCTTCCTCGGAAGTGGTTTGTAACGAGTCATATCCCTTGGGTGCGTCCGATGAATTGCGCATACGTTTCCTTTCGGTTCTCACTATCGACCCGCTTCGCCAAATCTTCAACTAACCATGAGGTAGGGAATATGGCGTTTTGAATTTACAATCCCGGCAGCCCGACTCTTTACCTTGGAGGGGCGGGGCATTTCACTCCCTTGCCACCGAGTAAGAAAAGTGCTGAGAATGGCAGCTGTGTCATGATCCATTGGTGTAAGAATAAGGCTTTGTTAATTGGCTGCCTGGCTACATTCTTCCTGGCTGCTTTCGTTTGCCTGCGGCTCGAGAGCAGGCCGGTGTTTCTGCCGCTGACGAGCGAACGCTGTAAAGTCATCAGTGTGGAGCGCCTGGAGGGCAACGCCGGCGTGACTCGCGGCCAGCGGATAAAGGAATGGGGCCGGCGGCAACTCGATAAATTGGGCTTCCACTTGATTGGTCCCAGGGGGGACCGCTTTAGGCACCCTTTGGATCCAAGGGACAACACCCATGTGGTTGGGGTTCTTTGCGAGGGGCAATTTACCAACTCCAAACAATTGCTGAAGGAACTGGGAGAGGAGATGTCCCGTTTGCTTGCGGAATGCATCGATGACGAGAACTCGGTCCCTTTAAGACCATCCGGCTGTTTGCCGGGAAGACCGGGGCAGGTTTGGTTTATCTGGAGGTATGATGATGCAGAGGTGTTTAAGCCTTTTCCATCCGCCAACCCAACGCTTGCCGCCACCAGTTTTCTTCCGAACTACCTTATCCTGATGCCCAAAGTGGGAGGGAAGGAACTCGTGAAGCTGCCAATGGCGAATTGATTCCAGGATGGATCCTCCGCGTTCCATCGCCAGCAATTCATTTGAATTAGCGTTCCGAGCTTGGTTTTCATAATCTTAACCCAACCAGAATCATGCAAACTAGAATTCCACTCTCATTGGCGTTGTTCCTCGTTGTGGTTGGCCTGCTTGGCTGCGAGAAAAAGAGCGACGCGCCAACGGCATCTTCTTCCCAGACAAACCCAAATGCTCGGGCAAGCGCCACGCCTGTCATGCAGCCCATCCTGAAAGCGTGGCAAAGTGGCGACCAAAGAACGGCCGTCAGCAATTTTGTGCAAGCCGACTGGAGTTCGCGGCCTTTGTTTCCCGCCGGATCACGTTTGAACCTCACGGAGGATGAATTCCGATTGCAAGTCCGCTCGTTGTTTACTCCGGAGTCCGTGAACACCATGGGGACAAACTTGTATGCCGAGATTGACCCCATGAAGAGGCTCGCGGCCGCGGTGGGACAAGCCGGGCAACAAGCGGCAGCTCAACACGATTACCCGAAGGCGCGCAAGTATTTTACGGCCTTAAAGCAGTGCGGCGAGGCCCTCGATGAGACGAACTCGCTGGCCCTTCTCAAGATGGTAGGGCAGGGCCTCAAGAACCGAGCAGACATCGAGCTCGGCAAGCTGCCGCAGTGACCGAGCTATCTGATGCCCGTGTCCCGCGGCAACCCAAAGTCGTCGCGCACGGTCTGTGAGACTATGGCGAATCTGGTTGAATGCGATAGAATCGGCGCGGAGCACTCGATGCGCCGGTATCCGTGATTGTGATTTGGTTGCCATCCAAGAGGTTCGTTGAGATGGGGCGCCAATTCAGCAGATCCTCGGAACATTCGATCACACAGGTCACGGGTCCATCTCCATCCAGGAGCAGGTTGCACCCGCTCGCGCGGATGTTCTCACCCTGTTGTGGCGGCACGATGAGACGAGGATGGCGCCGACCGCATGAGGAGTCGCGAGCAGTTTGAACGATTTGGTCGCGGCGGGATTCCGAGATCAAACCGGCGAGCAGGAATTGGGTTGCGTTCGTGCTGACGCATTGGACGTATTCGTTGTGATTCCGCCAACCTTGTTCACAGGGGCAGAGTTGGGAGATGCCGCATCCCTGGGCATTCACCACTTCGCCCATGGGAGTGTTCGGGCACTGGTCAAGGTTGTTGGGGACGCCGTCTCCATCACAGTCATTGTTCTCGGGGCTCAGCTTCACGAGCCAGCCGTCGTCGCTGCCATACCACGGCACGGTTTTGTCCCCTCCAATGTCATTGAAGGTTTCTCCAATGATAATGAAACCGCCATCTGACGTATGTTTGACATCATTGGCAAGCGAGCCGTAAGGGCCTCCGCCGCCAATGGTGCGTTCCCAGAGTTTGTCACCATGGGCATCGATGCGGACAAGCCAGAAATCATTGCCCCCTACCTTTGGGCTGGTCTTGTTGCCGCTGGGGGAGGACTCGGAAGAACCCGCCAGGATGTAGCCACCATCCGGCATGCGATCCGCGGCATTCAGGGTATCAAAATCGTCGCCGCCAAAAGTCCGTTCCCAAACGGTGTTCCCGCTGGCATCGATGAGAATGACCCAGGCATCGGAGACGCCAAAACCCGGGGCCGTCTTGTTGCCGCTCGCAGGCGAGCCGGCAGTCCCGACCAGCAGAGAACTGCCGTTGGGCAAAATATCCACCACGAGCAGCCAGTCATGGTTGGTGGTTCCGTAAACGCGGTCCCACACCTTGTCGCCACCCGCGTTCAGCTTGAGCACCCAGGTATCAAAGCCGCCGAAGCCTGGGAGAGTTTTGTTGCCGCTGACGGGGGATTCGGAAGCAACGGTCAGGATGTAACCGCCGTCCGGGAGCTGTCGAATGGCGGTTCCGAACTCATGCAACTCGCCGCCATAGGAACGTTCCCATTGTTTGACGCCATTGGAGTCGACCTTGACGATCCAGGCATCGCGCTTGCCGAAGCTGGGGCTGGTTTTTCCATCGCCCGCCGGGGAGTCGGAGTTGCCAACGGCAATAAAGCCTCCGTCGCTGGTTTCAGTAACGGCATCGAAAAAATCCAGGCTGGAGCCGCCATAGGTGCGGGTCCAGAGCACGGTTCCGTTGGCGTCCAACCGTACGAGTTGAGCCTGGTAACCCGAGGGATTGGACGCATAGCTGCTCCCTGCGATGATGTAGCCTCCCGTGGAGACCGGCTGAAGATCATTGAGATAATCGGCGCTGTTGCTGCCCAACAGTTTTTCCCAAATTTTAGCTCCGGACGCAGACAAGCGCACTAGCCACATTTTGCTGGAGTGATATTCCGTTCCGCCAACGATATAGCCACCATCAGGGGTTTGATGCACCTTAAGGGCTTGTTCATTGCCATCGGTACCGAGTTCCACCTGCCAATAGATACCAGGTTCGCAAGAGTTGAAACGAGGGCACCCATGGGCATCGACCATCACGCCGGCGGGGGTGTTTGGACATTGGTCCAGGCTGTTGGGAACTCCGTCGTGGTCGCTATCCTGTTGGGAAGCGCTGCACCCGTGAGCATCCACCAGTTCGCCACGAGGGGTGTTCGGGCATTGGTCCTGATCGTCTGGCACGCCATCATCGTCGCTATCGCGCAGAAGCGCCTTGCGGTAGGTGAGCCAGACCTGGGAGGTCCGCGGATCAATCAGGTAAATGCGCGATTCGGCCTGAGAGGTTCCGTAAAAGGATCTGTAAGCCGGCTCCACCAGCAACACCAGGTAATCTCCGGCCGAAACGAGAATGGTTTGGTATTCCAACGAGTAAAAGTTAAAGGGCATCTGCGGGAGCGGAATTTGCCCGAGGAACTGACCGGACGAGTTCAACTGCCATAGCACCCTCGGCTGGCTGTCATCGTGGGTTGTGGAAACAGCGTAAATGGAGTCGGTGGCCGGGTGATAAACGATGCCGTTCGCATCGCGGTTGTTCATGCTGCTGATGACGGACCAATGCTGGTCCGCGGCAGAATAGCCGTAGAGGTAACCTTCACCTCCCAGACTGACGAGCAGCACACGGTTGCGGGTGCTGTCGAACCCAACGCCGGTGGGGATGCTGACCGCGGGCACAACGGAGCCCAAGTCAACAAGACCGAGGCCGTCTTCGGAATCGTATTGATAAACGTACTGGGATTCAGTGCCGTAAAATCTTTGGCCACTTTGGTCGGGAACCATGTTCATGCCTGGCAACAAACGACCGCCATTCTGAGGTCCGGCTAAGGTGTAATGGCGTGTGTAGAGGCCGCTCGCCGAATCCAGGTTCAGGAACGAGAGATCGAAAGTAATGGGTGGCAATCCGGCGGGGTCAACCGGCTGCGGGTAATTACAGCGCAAGCGAGGATCGTTTTGGACTTCCGCAATTACAAACGGTGCCAGTGCGGGGGCGGTGTATGCGCCCTGGAAGCTGGAAAAATCCATTCCTGTCAAAGCGCAGAGTTTGGAAACGGTCCGGAGGAACTGGACATTGTCGATACCGTAGCCGCTCCACAAATAATCGGATGTACCAGCGCCTTCGTCGTAGTAACGCGTCACGACCGGCACTCCGGACGGAAGCCCGTCGATAGCCTGACGATAATAGCCACCGAGGATCACCTTCTCGATCACGGTGCCATTGGTAGTTGCGACATGCCAGAGCACCGGTTCATACGCGCTGAGGAACAAGGTAACACCTGTTCCCGGGCGATTTACGAGAACGCTGGCTTGACCTTGCTCATGATGCGGACTGGAGCCTCCGTTATAGTTGCCAGAGTAAACTCCAACCGCGTGCAATTCATGTTGAGTGGGGGGAGGCTGGGTCTGCTGCACGGAGATGCGGACTGGTGCGGAGGTGGCAGCCAGGCCTGAGGCATCTGTGCCTTTTGCGGTGAGAGTGTAATTGCCAGGAAGCGCATTGGTCCAAAGCAACCGGAAATGAGCCTCATGTAAGGGACCCGGATCCGTGAGTTGAGCCTGGCCTAGGCTCGCCGCATTGGCGAAGAACTCGACGGTGCCATTAGCGGCTAGGCCGTCCGGGTCTTGAAGCGTGGCCAAGAGGAAAATGCTTGAGGGAACCGTGAAAGTCGCGCCATTGGTTGGGCTGGTGATACCAATCGTTGGCGGTTGATTGGCAGAACCGGGGCCGGCTGTCGCGGTTAGTTCCAAGTCAAAGCTCAGATCAGAACTAACGCTGTTCACCTGGTGGATTTCGACAGCCAGTACGTTCCGCCCCGGGAGAAGGAGGGACTGAGGGATCGAGGCAGAATAAAATTGAGTGGTTTCATCCAGGCCACCAACAGTAGTCACCGCAAGGGTCCGGTAGTCGATAGTTCCATCCGGCATGTTGCTACGGAAAATTTCGTTACCATTTAGGTAGACGACGCCACCGTCATCCCTGAGGAGCCGCACGACCAAGTTAGAAATGGCGGCGGGGTTGGCGACGCTGAATGCCCGGCGGAAGAAAGTGGTGACGTACTTGTTTGCAGGGTCCGGTCCAAAGCCAACCACAGTAACCTCATCACCATCTCCATAGCCGAGTTGTGCCGGACCTTGTGGCCAGAATGAATCATCGAAGCTGGACGCGCGCCAAGCCGTTCCCTGGTCAGTGCCATTATCCAAATATTTCCAGACCGAGCCGGTGGGAACGAGGGTGAGGTTTGTGCCGGGAATGTCACCGAGGACGGTGATCTGGACTGAGGCCCCAAAGAAGGCTCCAGCCTCGTCGCGGGCCTGGGCTGTGAGGTTATATGTTCCAGGCTGCGCATTGGTCCAGTCGAAGCGGAAGGCCTGATCGTGTTCGGGACCAGGATCGATGATCTGCGCATAACCGAGGCTTTGATTGTTGGCGAACATCTGGACAGTGGCGTTGCGGGCAAGGCCATCGGCGTCATGCACTCCCAGGAAAACGAAAATACTGGCCGGGAAAGCAAATACGGCTCCATTTGTAGGGTTTAAAATGGTGACTACCGGAGGCTGGTTGGTGGCTGGTGAAACGGTAATGTTGACCGGAGCGGAGACGGTGCGGGCACCGGCTTTATCGGTGGCGATAGCGAAAATAGGCAAGGTGCCTGCGGGTGCGTTTGACCAGACGAAGGCGTAGTAGGGACATTCAGGAGAGGGGCAGAGTGTGGGCACAAAAGTAGCGGTTCCGATGCGAAGGGTCTCCACGTAGAACTCGACCAAAATATCGTTGCCATCCTCCGGATCGCTGGCGGAAGCGCGGAGGAGGATATTGGTTGGCAGGGTAAACTTTGCGCCATCCGCCGGAGACAAAATGGTGACGGTGGGACGCTGGTTTGTGACCGTTTCATTATCCAGGATATAGGCAGTTGCCGTGGAGTTGCTGTTCACCACGTAGCATTCGAGGCAGGGCGTAGGAATGAGGGTGAGGATCACACTCTCCGTTCCTTCGGCGAGTGTGTCGTCGAGCACGCTGATGAAGACGTCGGCAAAGGCGCTTCCGGCCGGGATTGTCACCACGTTCGAGACGAAAGAGTAATCCACGCCATTGCTGGCCGTGCCACTCATGCGGATGCCCACACCCATGGCGGTATTTGTCGCTCCGGTCCGGGAAATGCGGAACACGGCGGGGTTTTCCGGGATGTCCAGAAGAGGAGAGATTTCCCGGGCTTCGGCGTCAATGGCAACGACACTCACTTGTGGCCCGGGCGGAGCGAGGGTGGCATCCAACTCCAGGGCGAAACTCATGTCTGAACTCGTGGTGTTGACTTGGTGAATTTCAACCGCGATGACGTTGTTGCCGACGACAAAGGGGTTCAAAGGGAGGGGAGTTTCGAGATAGGTCGTTTCATCGACGCCTCCGACGCTGATCGTGGCGAGAGTGTTGTAAGCGATCGGTCCGGCGGGCATGTTGTTGCGGAACACCTCCGTGCCGTTGACATAAACGACCGCGCCATCGTCACGCAGGAGGCGCAGGGTCATGACGGAAGGAGTCGCTGGCAGGGTGAAGGATTTGCGAAAGTAGGTGGTGATGTATTTGTTGCCCAGATCAGTGCCGGAGCTCACGATGGTTGTTTCATCGCCATCCCCGTAACCCAGTTGCGCGGCGCCGGCGAGCCAGGTTGAATCGTCGTATGCGGTGGCCTGCCAAGCGGCACCCAGGTCAACGCCATCGGCACGGTATTTCCAGACTGCATTGGTGGGCACAAGCACGACCGGCGCTGCGAAAGAGAAAAGACAGCCGCCGAGCAGCGCGCAACTGACACTCAAGATAAATTTCCAACCGTTAGGTTTCATATGGTGCAATTTGGAGATGACTATGACCTTTGGGTGACGGAGAGATGTTTAGTTTTAACACTTGTGGGAAACGTGTCAAGCGATGTCCATCTTAAATAACCTTCCGCAACCTTCAGGTTTCTTGAACGCGGAGCGAGTCCGTTCAAGGTCAGAGAAGCTTTGCAGTTGTTGGGTGAAGGCTTGCAAGAAAGGCTTGCGAACAATTTTTTTTGTGGAGGCTTGCTTAGCCTTGCGGGACCTTGCCGGGCCTTGCTTGCAGAGCTCGAAGGCTTGCCTGACGATGCCGAGGCGAACCGAAGAATACCCAGAACAC
>JAQGOV010000092.1 GCA_028293425.1 Verrucomicrobiales bacterium | reverse complement strand
ACCACGGTATCGCGCTGCAAGGCTGCTTTGTGTTCGGCCTGGACGACGACGAGCCAGATGTGTTTCTCAAGACCGCGGAATTCGCCGTGCAGGCCCGTATCGACCTGCCGCGTTACGCCATTGTGACCCCGTTCCCCAATACTGCACTTTACAAGCGCCTCGCTGCTGAGAATCGCATCCTGACGCGGAACTGGGAGCTTTACGACGGGCAGCACGTTGTTTTTCAGCCGGCGAAAATGAGCGTCGCCGAACTTCAACAGGGTGCGGAAATTGCCTGGAAGTACACCTACAGTGTTCGCTCGATGGCCAGACGGATTCTGCATTCGCCGGCGCCCTGGCCGGTGAAATTAGGGACCAACCTCGGCTACCGATTTTACGCGCACAACTTGAGCCGGTTTTACAACTGTGACTGGATTATCGGGCGCTCCCACCCTCAGCACACGAACCTGCCCATAAAGTCAGCTGAACTCGCTGTAAGCCAGTGATGAAGCTAACAATTATCCATCCCTGCATCGGTCGCAAGCCGGGGCAGAAATACATCCGCACCTGGCAGATGGAATCATTGCCCGCCGCCACGTTGGCTGGGCTAACGCCCAAGGATGTCGAGGTTCGCTTTTACGATGATCGCATGGAGACAATTCCTTTCGATGAGAATGCGGACCTTGTCGCGATCAGTGTTGAAACCTACACAGCAAAACGCGCCTATCAGATTGCTTCCGAATATCGCAAGCGGGGGGTGCCGGTCGTCATGGGTGGCTTTCATGCCACGCTGTGTCCGGATGAAGTGGCGGGTTATGCTGAAGGGGTCGTGTGCGGAGAGGCAGAACAACTCTGGCCTCAGGTTATCGACGATGCGCGTCATGGTCAGCTCAAAAAGTTTTACCGTCAGGCAGGTCGCCCGACGCTGTCCGGATTAAAGCCCGACCGTTCCATCTTTCGCGGAAAGCGTTATCTGCCTATTGGATTAATTGAGGCAGGAAGGGGCTGCCATTTCAAATGCGATTTCTGTGCCATACAAACGGTGTTCAATTCCACGCAAACCCGCCGTCCTGTGGACGAAATCATTGAAGAAATCAAACCGCTCAGGCGGGAGCGAAAATTATTCTTCTTCGTGGATGATAACATTACGTCGAACCTCGCACAGGCGAAGGAATTTTTCCGCGCCTTAATTCCACTGAAGATTCGCTGGGTGAGCCAGTCGAGCATCAACGCAGCTCATGACGAAGAGTTTTTGGACCTGCTCGTCCGCAGCGGTTGTCAGGGTGTCCTGATTGGTTTCGAGAGTTTAAATCCAGCGAATCTCAAGGACATGAACAAGGCGTTTAACACGATGCGGGGAGGTTTTGAGAACGCGCTCAGGAATCTGCGGAAACACCGGGTCCGTGTCTATGGCACGTTCATATTCGGCTACGACGGCGATACACCGGAAAGTTTTGGTGAAACGGTCGCTTTTGCCCGAGAACACTCACTCTATATCGCGGCCTTCAATCACCTCACGCCGTTTCCGGGCACACCGCTTTACAAGCGGCTGCAGGATGAAGGCCGGTTGCTTTACGAGCGTTGGTGGCTGGACGATCGCTACAGCTACAACCGGATCCCCTTCCAGCCGCGTGGCATGACCCCGGAATTCCTGCAGCGGAACTGTGTGGCCGCCCGACGTGAGTTCTATTCCTGGCCGAGCATTGCTCAACGCGGCTTTGCCGATGTGAATCGAAGCAATTGGTTCATGTGGCGCAACTTTTATTTAATTAACGCGCTCCATCGCAATGATGTGAGCCTGCGGGATCACTATCCGCTGGGAGACGAAACATGGCAGGGGCAACTCTTGAACGCAAACTGATGATGGCTCGCTCCACCCGCGTCGAGTTTGCGCTCGCGACGCGGGCTGATGATGCGGAAATCCGGCGGCTGCTCCGTGAAAATCCAACGTCTGGCCAGATCGCACTCACCTTCGAACGCGAACCAGACTATTTCGTCGATAGCGATTGGCCTGGGTCGGAAAAGCAAACCATTATCGCCCGGGAAGATGGTCGCGTGGTCTGCGTCGGGAATTGCTGCCTGCGGCAACGCTTCGTAAATGGAAAGGCCTGCCGCGTGGGCTATCTCGGAGGTCTGCGGCTTGATCGCCGAGTAGCCGGACGCTTCGATATCTTACGGCGCGGCTATGAATTTTTCCGGGCCCTTCAATCAAACAGTCCGGCTGACTATTATTTCACCAGCATCGCCGCAGATAATCAGCCGGCGCGCAAGTTTTTGGAGCGAGGACTGCCCGGCATGCCCACCTACGAATTTGCCGGCGAATTTGTAACAGCGCTGCTGCCAGTGAAGCGGCAGCGTCGTATTCAGACAGCACTCAAGGTTGAAACCGCAGATTTTGAAGAAGTGCTCAGCTTCCTGGGCAGGCAAGGTCGCCAATATCAATTGGCCGAGTATTGGACCGCACAGGAATTGACCTTCCTTTCCACGCTTGGGTTAGGAGTGGAACAGTTTCAATGCGTGCGGGTGGATGGTCACGTTGCGGCCGTGGCCACCATTTGGGATCAAAGGGCCTTCAAGCAAACGGTCATTCAAGGGTATGCTCGGGGCCTTGCTTTCGCGCGTCCGCTCCTCAATCTTGCCGGGCGGCTACTGAGCACCCCTCGTTTGCCGCCGCACGGGTCAACCATGGCTCATGCCTTTGTTTCTCATATGGCTATCAATATGGAAAAGCCTGAAGCGTTTACCGCTTTGATCGCGCATTTGCTAGAGTCCCTGGCAGGTCGAGGCATTGAATTTCTTACCTTGGGCTGCGCCGCTACTGATCCGCGGCTCAGATTGCTGCGCGGCAAATGGCGTGGTCGCGAGTACCTGAGTCGTATTTACCTGGTGCGTTGGCCTGAATGCGGCGGTTCCGTGCGGGAATTGGACGCGCGTTGCCTAGGACCGGAGGTGGCGGCACTGTGAATTTCACCACTCACAATTCATTCGCAATTGTTGAGCGCAAGGATCTGGCTCCAACCCAGATGGAGGAAATGTTTCAACTCCTGGCAAACCATTTCGAGGGGGTGACATGGATACAATTTACACTCGACCTTGCTGAAAAAAACTGGGTGATATTGCTTCGGCGAGGCAGCCGGCTGGTTGGCTTCTCGACTCTATTGGTTTACGAATCTTTTTTTGAGCAGGAGCCGGTGACTGTGGTTTATTCCGGGGATACCATCGTGGCGCCTGAAGCCTGGGGCAGTTCGGCGCTGGCCCGGGGTTGGATCACGGCAGTGAACCGACTGCGCGAGCGTTATCCCCGAGGTAAGTATTATTGGCTTCTCCTCACTTCGGGCTTTCGCACCTACCGTTTCCTGCCGGTATTTTGGCAGGAGTTTTTCCCGCGACACGACGCGGTTACACCCAGCAACATCCGCCGCTTGCGCGACCATCTCGCGGCCCAGCGTTTCGGCGCCAAATACGACGCCGCGTCAGGAATAGTACGGTTTGAACAGCCACAGCGGTTGCAGGGAGCATTAAAGAACGTCCCCGTCGAACGGACCTTCGATCCGCACGTGGCTTTTTTCCTGGCGCATAATCCCGGCCATCCGCAAGGGGATGAAATGGTATGCCTGACGGAGCTCCGCGTGGGAAACCTGACTGCTGCCGGACGTCGCATGGCGACACCCCAACTTTGTGAATCCGGCCGCGACCATCGCTAATTCACTCTGGAGCGCGGCGAACCTGCCTTCGTATTTCTGGTTTCGTCGCGCACTTCGTGAGCCGGAAATCGCGCAACAGGAACGATTGCGGACTTATCTTGATCAAAATCGCCACACTGCTTTCGGCTTGGCGCACAACTTCGGTTCCATCCGCAATTACGAGGAGTATGCGCAGCGTGTGCCGCCGATGGATTATGAGAGCTTGCAGCCATGGATCGAGCGCATTCGCCGGGGTGAGCCGAATGTTTTGACCAGCGAGCCTGTGACTCGACTTGTTCCCACCAGTGGCTCTTCCGGCGGACGCAAATTGATTCCGTTCACGGCAGGGTTACAACGGGAATTCAATACCGCCATCAGTCCGTGGCTGCTGGATTTGTTGCGGCACTCTCCCGGTATTGTCGGCGGGCCGGCATATTGGTCGATCACTCCGGTCATGAGCAAACCCGAGGAGCAGGAATCAGCAATCCCAATTGGGTTTGACAGCGACACTGCTTATCTGGGTGGGGTGCGCCAACGACTCGCACGAGCGGTCATGGCCGTGCCCGATGAATTCCATGCGATCCAAGATCTGGAACTATTCCGATATGCAAGTCTGCTGTGTTTGTTGCGACAGCGGGAGCTACGCCTCGTCTCTGTGTGGCATCCATCCTTTCTGACTCTCCTGTTGAATTCGCTCCTTGGCCATTGGCAGGATCTGCTGGCAGACATCCGGAGCGGCGGATGCAAGCACGCGGACAGACTTCCACCGGTCGTTCGCAACGCCTTAAAACTACCTCCACTGCCGCGGCGGGCGGATGAGTTACGCAGTGTTGACCCGCAAAAAGCGGAAACAATCTGGCCCCGGCTACAATTGATTAGCTGCTGGGGGGACGGAGCGGCTGAGGTCGCTGCAAACTCCTTGAAAGCACTTTTTCCCAACACATGGGTCCAGCCCAAAGGTTTGTTGGCTACCGAAGCGTGCGTGACCATTCCTTTCGCCGGTCGGCACCCTGTCGCCGTGCTTTCGCACTTTTTTGAATTTGCGGATGAAGATGGGCGAATCCACCGCGTCCACGAATTGGAATTGGGAAAAACGTACGAGGTTGTTGTGACCACGAGTGGAGGACTCTGGCGCTACCGGCTTAAGGATTGTGTCCAAGTGACAGATTTCCTAGGCAAGACTCCTTCACTGCGGTTTCTTGGGAGAAGCGGTCATGTTTCGGACTTATTCGGCGAAAAACTGACGGACGCGTTCGTCGCTCAAGCACTTCAAGAAACGCTCGCCGCCGCCAAAGCAAAGCCCGACTTTGTTCTACTTGCACCCGATCAGGACATTTTGGGATCTCGCTACACTCTGTATGCTGAAGGATGGCTGCCCAATCATTTCGCAGGTATGCTTGATCAAGCGTTGCGCCAAAACCCGCACTATGCCTACGCGCGGGATTTGGGCCAACTCCTGCCGGTTCGGGTGTTTACCATCTCCGAGCGGAGTTACGAAAAATTCATCAACCAACGAATGGCCAGCGGTGGATGCATCGGTAATCTGAAACCAGTGATCCTTAGCCGGACTGGTGGCTGGTCGAATGTATTTAAAGGATCATACATGCAGGAGAAATAGGATCGTTTGTCTAATTTTGGGAGAGTGTTCTAAAACTATCAAGGCTGCCGACCGGACAGAATTCTGGCAGGCTAATCATACTGAGCTTGAGGGCAAGGACAGCAATGACGGGAAGGGAGTGCCATCGCGAGAGTGGGGCCGCAAGGGTTCGAAATCGTCCCCTGAAATTCGGCAGCCAGGAACAACAGGAGCACCGGCACGAAGAGGCGCGGGTAGATGGTTTTCGGCAGGCGAAGCGGAGAGGGTGCGGGCGGCCCTTTCATAGGGCACCAGTTGAAGCGCGTGAATGACCCCGCGCAAGACGAATATTAACGTTTGAGTCGAGAGCCTGGAGGGGGAAAAAGTTTTCGGTGTGGAGGATGGCAAGTCGGCCGGGAGGCTAATTTGTTGCTGCGAAAAATCGGTTTCACGGTAACAATGCGTATGATGACCGAGTTGAAGCTAATCCTGGTGGATCCGAACCTGGCTCTTTGTTCCGCTTGGAGCCATCACTTTTCCGGGATGAGCGGGGTTCATGTCCGGCACGGGCGGTTCGAAGAATTGACAGAGTTCGATTGCATGGTCAGCGCGGCGAACTCGTTCGGATTGATGGATGGAGGAGTCGATCTAGCCATCACAAAGTATTTTGGCTCACGGCTGATGGAGAGGGTCCAATGGCGGGTGCTATCCGAATACCTTGGCGAGCAGCCAGTAGGAACCTCAATGATCGTGGAGACCGACCATCCCGACCATCCGTTCATTGCCCATACTCCCACTATGCGCGTTCCAATGCCCATCGCAACGACTGACAACGTCTATTCCGCCACATGGGCGATGCTGGTCGCGGTCGCCCGGCACAATCAAACGCAGGAGCGCAAGATCGCCACGATTGCCTGCCCCGGCCTGGGAACTGCCACGGGAACGGTTCCTGAGGCGGAAGCTGCGCGGCAAATGGCCTTGGCTTATCGTTGGTTTTGCAAGCCGCCAACGCGGATAGATTGGACCTATGCCAATGTGCGGCAGATGCAAATCGGCCGGGGCGGGGACATACGTTGGGGCTGAGGACAGGGGTCAGGAATTACACGCGAGGGCGCTAGTGTCGTGGAACATCGCGAGCCCTAACGAGATATCAACCAATAAAGGACACATAGGTAACTCGTAAATAGGTGATAATTCTATGAACCTTCAGCGGAATACAATTTAAACGCAAAGACGCAAGCCAGACCGCCAAGGCCGCAGAGCAACAAGGCAGGCAAATGAATCACCGAGAGCGGGACGAATAGGCGCATGGTTAGAAAGGTCGTTTGCTGACCGTGGAAGGACGGCTTCTCTCTCGCTCCTGTGCGGCCAACTCCAAATGTTACATTGTGCGGCGCTGACCCGAATGGCCCTTAATTAACGCCTAAAACTTTCTTGCCCAGACGTTTGCGCCGAGGGGGATGCGGGACCGTGGTGAAGAGCACCTTCCGGGAAAGCTGCTGCATCTCTTTAAGAGTCTTTTGTAAGTCCCTCCAGTTCTCTATGGCACTTTCTAACCATTCAAACTGCTCGCGCGAGAGCGCCACGCTCACTGTCTTGCCTTTTACCTTGCGGGTCCACTGGTAGCAGGGCCCTCCTGCTCCCGGCCCCCTATTCTGCACGTGACCTTCACTCATCCAGCCTACCTTCTCCAGGCGGGAGCGCAGGCGAGCATATTCCTTTTCCCAATCTGCCAAGGTTTCACTCATGATGAAAAAAGGCTAGCATGCCTGTCAATAGGGCGGTAGATATACCGCCCGTATTGTATGC
>JAQGOV010000078.1 GCA_028293425.1 Verrucomicrobiales bacterium | reverse complement strand
CATGAAAAGCGACAAGCGGGCGCCCAGATATCCGCCGATGATGGCGGCCCCCGCCATCGCCAGGGCGTAATCCCAGCGGACCCAATCACGGTAGATGAACAGCCCGGCGGCGACCACGTTCATGCAGAACGCCAGGTATGTCTTGAGCGCGTTGATCTGGTGGATGTCTTTCAGGCCGAGAAAAGCTAGCGAGCTGAGCATGAGAATGCCGATGCCCGCGCCGAAATAACCACCGTAAACGGAAACCGAAAATTGAAAAATCATCGCGCCCCAAAAAGCGTGACGGGGAAGGGGAGCCTGGCTTCCACCTTCACCGGTAATGGCGAACTTGCGAAAGAAGCCTTGGGTCAGGAAAATGACCGTGGCGAACAAGAGAAGGAATGGAACCAACTTCGCAAAGACCTTTTCCTGAGTGTGAGTGAGAAGTATTCCTCCGGCCAGGCCGCCCACGAGGCTCACGGGCAGAAAGCGCTTCAACCAGGGCTTTACCTCCGCGATCTGCCGTCGGAAGCTATAAACGCTGCTGGTTGTGCCAATCACCAGCGCCAGGGTGCTCGTCGCGTTTGCCACGATGGCGGGCGTTCCGAATAGGAGCAGCACGGGAAAAGTAATTAATGTGCCGCCTCCGGCGACGGCATTGACCATTCCAGCGGCGGCGGCGGCACCCGCTAAAGCAAACATTTCAAAACCAGACATTATTGGAGGAGAAGTTTGCTGAAATCTTTGTCAGACGCCTAGTTATAATCATCTGCCATCCAGCGGGAGCCATGCGCAAAGCAGGCAGCCTGTGCAACTTTTGCGCAGTGGATTGGCCTTTTGTTGCGCAAGACCTGCGCACCGACAGTTCCATGTAATTGAAAAACAATGATTTTTGTAACTGGCACACCGGTTGCATAGTCACGAACCAATGACAACGTCCAACGCCACTGAGGCGCAATGGATGAGCACAAAGACAACAGTCCTAAATAGCTACTATATGAATTCAATGAAACACATGTTGTTAATGGCTGGGGTGGCCGCTCTGATGGCCTTCAGCACCGGCAATGCAGCGGCGCAGGGGGGTGGCCGTGGCAACTTCGACCCTGAGCAGATGCGTCAGCGCATGATGGAACGTTATAAAGAACAGCTTGAAGTAAAGAGTGACGACGAATGGAAGATTATCTCCGAGCGCATCGAAAAGGTCATGACGGCTCAGCGCGATGCCCGCATGGGCGGCATGGGCATGTTTGGCCGGCGTGGCGGACGCCCAGGCGGTGACAACGCTGGTGATACCAACACGAATACTAATCGGAACCGTTTCGCTGGCGAACCGAACCCGGATGTTGAAGCGCTCCAGAAGGCGATTGATGCCAAAGCCTCCAGCGACGAGATCAAGACCAAGCTGGCCAAGGTTCGTCAGACGATGAAGGAAAAGGAAGCCAGCCTGGTGAAGGCGCAGGATGATTTGCGCAAGGTTCTTTCCGTCCGCCAGGAAGCGATCGCAGTCACATCGGGGCTGCTGAAGTAATTGGTTTCCGCAGGAAATTAAAATAATGAGCGAAGTCGAGATTCGAGATGAGGCCTTCAAGCAATTGCTTGAAAAGATGGTGGCCGAGAAGCAGTTGTCCCCCATGGATGTGGAGACACTGGCCCGGAAGCACGGCGCGAACGCGAAGGCCCCGGTTCAAACCGAGGACGAAATTCTGCGCTGGCTCGCCAATGAATACGGCCTCACCTTCACCACCCTCGAAGACACGGAAGTGGATCGCCAGCTTCTCTCATTGTTCCCGGCTCGAATCCTGTTAAAAGACGAGGTGCTGCCGCTGCGCCGCCTGAATGGTTCGGTAGAGGTGGCAACCAGCCGGCTCTTCGCCACACAGGCGCTGGATACGCTTAAAACGATGACAGGCTTGCAACTCAAGCCTGTCATCGCTCCGCGTGAAGCGATTCAGCGCGAAATGAAGAAGCGCCTGGGCGTTGGCGCTGATACGATCGATACCCTCGGAGAAGAAGCATCCTTCCAAGTGGTGGAAGATGAGAACGAGGACGGCAATAACCTCGACAGCGCCGCGGAAGATGCCTCGATCATTCGGTTTGTAAACCAGGTCTTGAAGGATGCGATCGATTTGCGGGCATCCGACATCCATTTGGAACCGTTCGAAGATGAACTGCGCATTCGCTACCGGATTGACGGCGTGTTACAGGAAATTTCCGTGCCGCCGCAAATCAAACGATTTCAGCCGGCGATTGTGTCCCGCGTCAAGATCCTGAGCCATTTGAACATTGCGGAGAAACGATTGCCGCAGGACGGACGCATCAAGATTCGGGTGGGTGACGCGGAAGTGGACATTCGTGTATCCGTGATTCCGATGTTGCACGGCGAAGCAGTGGTCATGCGTTTGCTGCGGCAAAATTCCAAATTGCGCGGCCTGGCTCAACTCGGTTTGGACCAACGCGAATACAAATCTTTCAAACGGATCCTTGGTTTGCCGCACGGAATCATCCTGGTGACCGGCCCTACGGGCAGTGGCAAAACATCCACACTTTATACCGCGCTGAATGAAATCAATGATGCAGTGCGGAAGATCATTACGATTGAGGATCCGATTGAGTATCAGCTCAAGGGTATCAACCAAATCCAGGTTTCCGAAAAGTCCGGCCTGACCTTTAGTCGCGGACTGCGGGCGATTTTGCGTCATGACCCCGATGTATTGTTGATCGGTGAAATTCGCGACCAGGAAACGGCTCAGATCGCGGTGCAAGCATCGCTGACGGGGCACTTGGTGTTTTCGACACTTCATACGAACGATGCGCCCGGGGCCCTGACTCGTTTGGTGGACATGGGAGTGGAGCCTTACCTGGTGGCTTCCTCACTGGAAGCGGTGCTTGCGCAACGCCTGGTGCGTTTGCTCTGTCCGCTGTGCAAACAGGAGGACAAGAGTCCGCCCACCCTCGCACTGAAGGCGCAAGTCAACATTCCAGCCAACACCCCGGTTTATCGTGCTGTCGGTTGCCGCGAATGCCGTCAGACCGGGTATCATGGCCGGCGCGCCATTTTTGAGTGGATGGATTTGAACAACGAGATCCGGCAAATGATTTTGAAGAACTGCTCCAGCGGAGAAATCCGTGAAGTTGCCCAGAAATTGGGGATGCGCGCCCTGTCGGAAGATGGCTGGCGGCTCGTTCGCGAGGGAACCACCACTCCCCAGGAAGTTCTGCGGGTGACGAAGGATCAATCCCTGGGTGAACCCTCCGAAGTGAAACCACCAGCCACGGCTGGCAATGCCATAACAACCGCGGATAAACCGAATGAGCTCGTTTCACTATAAGGTCATTCAGCCTGACGGCAAAATCGCCGAGGGTGAGATTGAGGCAGGCAGCCGGCAGGACGCGTTT
This sequence comes from Verrucomicrobiales bacterium, assembly GCA_028293425.1. GTDB lineage: Bacteria > Verrucomicrobiota > Verrucomicrobiia > Limisphaerales > JAQGOV01 > JAQGOV01. The sequence continues at coordinate 5,397 of JAQGOV010000078.1, read as the reverse complement.
CGGCAGATCGAAGAGCGAGGCTGGAGGCCGATCAAATTGGCAGAGCGCAACGGGGCGAATGGCTCGCATAAAGCCCCGCCACGCAAGCAGGAAAAGAAGCCCGAGAAAAAACCGGAGAACGGCGCGGACGCCAACGCCACAAACGGCGAGCCGAAAAAGCTTTCCCTGGGAGGCGCGGGAAAGGTCACCGCCCGGATGCTGGAGAACTTCACACGCCTCCTATCCAGTTTGCTGGCAGCGGGCGTGCCCTTGAGCCGGGCGCTGGTGATTCTTTGCAAGGAAGCATCCGCGCCGGTTGCAGCCGCCAAATGGAAGCTGGTGCATGACCGGGTGATTGACGGCATGGCACTGGCGGATGCCATGGCCAAATCGCCCGAGACTTTTCCGCGGGTTTACGTGGCGATGGTGGAAGCGGGAGAGACGGGCGGATTCCTCGACGTGGTGCTGGCGCAGATTGCGGACTTCCAGGCGCGCGAAAAAGAGATGCGCTCGAAAGTCATGACGGCGCTGTTGTATCCGGTCATCCTATTAGGGCTGGCCCTGGCGGTGCTCGTATTTTTGCTGGTCTTTTTTATTCCGCGATTCCAAACGATCTTCACCGGCTTTGGGGCAAAGCTTCCACTGCTCACGCAAGTCATTGTTTCGACGAGCGAGGTGATGCGGCACTACGGTTTGTTCCTGCTGCTGGGCCTGGTTGTGGTGGGTTTTACTTTTCGAAACTGGATGGTTTCCGAACAGGGGCGCAGGGCCTGGGAAGGCCTCATCCTGCGTTTGCCCGTGATTGGGCCGCTGGTCGCTCAATTCGCCATGTCCCGTTTTTGCCGGATGCTCGGGACTTTGCTGGGAGCCGGCGTGCCGCTGATCAATGCGTTGAACGTGGCGCGCAGGTCAATCGGCAATCAAATCCTCGTGGATGCGGTTTCCAACTCGATTGAGCGGGTGAAGGAAGGCAAGGCGCTTGGCCCGAGCCTGGGAGATTGCCGGACGCTTTTCTCCGGCTCGACGCTGGAGATGATCTCGGTGGCCGAAGAGAGCGGCAAATTGGATCATGAACTGGTTCGAATCGCCAACGTGACCGAGGGTGATTTGGATCGTCAGCTCAAGTCGGCGGTGGCTTTGGCGGAGCCGTTGATGCTCTTCCTGATTGCCGGCTTCATCGGAACCATTTTCATCGGAATGGTCATCCCGATTTTCACTTTGCAGGACTACATCAAGTAAGAATCAAATCAAGCAACTATGAGATTGAGAACCATAAATCAGAAACAATACCAAAAGCGCACCCGGCAGGCATTCACATTGATCGAATTGCTGTTGGTGCTGGTTATTCTTGGGATCCTCGCGGCAATTGTGGTGCCGAAATTCTCCGGCCGCACCGAACAGGCGCGCCAGGCAGCAGCGCAATCACAGATCGCGACCCTCAGCACGGCGTTGGATGCCTTCGAGGTGGACAACGGGTATTATCCGAAGGGCAAAAACGGGTTAACGGACCTGGTGCAGCCCCCACGAGACTCGCAGAACTGGCGCGGGCCTTACATGAAGACGGACGTTCCCGGGGATCCATGGGGTCATCCTTACGTTTACGAATGCCCTGGCAAACGGAACCCGAGTTCCTACGACCTTTATTCCATAGGCCCGGACGGACGAGCCGGCACGGATGATGACGTTACCAATTGGCAAAATAAAAAGTAAGGGCGAGCCGGCCTTCACCTTGATTGAGCTCATCTTGGTGATGGCGATCCTGCTTGTTGTCCTGGCCGTGGCGGCGCCGTCGCTGTCCAACTTTTTCAAAGGCCGAACGCTGGATTCCGAGTCACGGCGGATTGTGGCTCTCACGCGTTATGGGCAGGAGCGGGCGGTTTCCGAAGGCGTTCCGATGGTGTTGTGGATGGACATCAAACGCGACATCTACGGTTTGCGGCAGGAAACCGGATACACAGTGCAGGATGTTAAAGCGGTGGAGTACGACCTGGGCAAAGACCTGAAGATGGAAGTGACGGATGTGCCCAAGGCCATCGGGCAGACTGCAGTCACCCGTCAGAACCGGAATGCTGATGCGACCCTCCCGGTGATTCGGTTTCAGCCGGATGGATTCATTGATGAAACGAGCCCGCAGACGATTATCCTGCGCGAAGCGACCGGCGAGACGGTCTGGATCAGCAAGAGCCGAAACCAACTGAATTATGCGGTTCAGACAAACCGACTCCTTAACGCGATGCGCTAGGCAGGGCTCTGCCGGTTTTACCCTGGCCGAAGTCCTGGCAGCGCTGGCCTTTATGGCCATCGTGATCCCGGTCGCGATCCAGGGCGTGAAAATCGCCAGCCAGACGGGCGTGCTGGCCCAGCGAAAAGGCGAAGCGGCGCGTGTGGCCGAGCGCGTCTTGAATGAAACAATGGTCACGACCAATTGGAATAAATCTTTGCAGAGCGGACAAATTGGTCAGGGGATTATGCAATATCGATGGCAGGTCCGGAGCGAGCCGTGGCTGCAGGAGCCAATGCGGCTCGTGTCGGTGCAGGTGTCCTTTTCCGTGCAGGGACAGGATTACGACGTGCGCTTGAGCACGCTGGCGGACAGTTCACAATGATGAAGCGAACGCAACAAAACGACGCAAGCCGAGCCAGCAATGGCGTTGGCCTGCGTGCTTTTGTTGCTGCATCGACTGCAAATAGGCTCGGTTCGGCCTTTACCTTGCTGGAACTTTTGCTCGCCGTGGCAATCTTCGGGATTGTGCTGGCTGCCATCAACACTGTTTTTTTCGGAGCAATGCGGCTGAGGAACAAAACCATTGCGGTGATCGAGGAATCGCTTCCGCTCCAGCAAACGCTTGCCCTGATGAAACGCGATTTGCAGGGCCTGATGGTGCCGGGAACATTGGCTGGCCCTTTGCAAACGGCCCAGGCTAGTGGCATGACGAGCCAGCAGCAGCAAGCCGGAACGGTCTTCTTTACTTGTACCGGAGCAATGGATGACGTGGTGCCATTCGGGGACGTGCAGAAAGTTACCTATAGTTTAAAAGCAGGCGATAACCGCAGCACTGGGCGCGACCTGGTCAGGGTGGTGAACCGAAACGTCCTGGGCACGCAGGAACAGTTGCTGGAACAATGGTTGATGGGCGGGGTGGAAAATTTGCAATTTTTATATTACGACGGAAACGCTTGGAAGGATTCCTGGGATTCGACCACGGCTGATACTGTTACGGGCAACACAAATATGCTGCCCAAAGCCGTCAAAGTGCAGATTCAGCTTGCGGCGAATTATGGCGACGCTCGGAAGCCGCCTGCCGAAATGGTTGTCCCCATTCTGGTGGAAGGCCGAACCAACCAGGTCCAAAGCACGGGAGGGCAGCAGTGAGAATTTCCCGCTCCAGAAAAGCTGGTGCCAGGCAGGGATCGGTGCTGATCATTGTTATGTGGGTGGCGTTTGGACTGGTCGCGCTGGCGCTTTATTTTGCGCAATCGATGACCTACGAGTTGCGGGCCTCTGACAACCGCGCCGCGAGCCTTGAAGCTGAACAAGCCATCGAAGGAGCGGCTCGCTACGTAGCCTATACTTTGAAAACGCTCGGCACCAACGGGGCAGTGCCGGATCTGTTGAGCTATCAGCGCGAAGGCATCGTTGTCGGGACTGCCCAATATTGGCTGATTGGGCGAACAGCTCAACAGACAACACCTACCGAGCCCTTTTTTGGGCTGGTGGACGAGGCTTCCAAACTAAACCTGAACACTGCCACCCTCGAGATGCTGGAAATGCTGCCACGCATGACTCCGGAACTGGCTGCCGCGATCATCGATTGGCGAGACACTGACAGCACTCCTTCGCAGGGCGGCGCGGAGTCCGAAACCTACCAGCGCCTCCAACCCGCTTACAACTGCAAGAACGCTCCTTTCGAAACGGTGGACGAACTGCGGCTCGTGATGGGTGCGGACATGGACACCCTTTATGGAGAAGACGCCAACCTGAATGGCATCCTGGATTTAAATGAGAACGACGGAAATATTTTGCCACCCTTCGACAATCGGGATAGCCGGTTGGACTCGGGCATTCTTGATTTCGTGACAGTTTACAGCCGGCAGCCGAGCGACAACCGGACCAATGTGAACAGCCGCCAGGATTTGAGCGCGGCGTTGCAACTCAAATTCAGCACCACCCGCGCCAACGAAATCCTTGCCAAATTTCCGCAAGGAGGACCGCGAGGCGGCGGCAATGCAACCATGACGAACCTGCTCATGTTTTATTATCAAAGCGGTATGACGGTGGATGAGTTCAACCAGGTAGCGACCATGTTGACCGTGACGAACGCCCCGATTGAAGGGCTGATCAATATCAATACGGCGCGGGCCGAGGTGCTCGCGTGCATCCCAGGAATCGGGACAGATAATGCGCAGTCCCTGATCTCTTATCGGCAATCCAGTCCGGACAAGCTCACTTCAGTAGCGTGGGTTACGGAAGTGCTGAGCCGTGAAAACGCGCTGAAGGCCGCTCCCTACATCACGACGGAGAGCTACCAATTTACCGCGGATATCGCGGCGGTGGGCCATTTCAGCCGCGGCTACTGCCGGGTAAAATATATTTTCGACACCAGCGAGGGCACCCCCAAAATCCGATACCGGCAGGATCTTACCCGGTTGGGTTGGGCGCTGGGCGCCGTGACACAACAAAAACTGCAACTCGCAAAAGATTTACGATGATAAAATTGCTACCCAAAAGGCGCATTACGTCCGTGCTCGGCTTGTCGCTCGACGCAGGGAGGTTGGACGGGGTCGTGGTCCGCCGCACCAATGGCTCGGTGATCGTGCTGAAAGCGTTTTCTGCCGCGCTGACGCTCGATCCCCTGACGAACGAACCGGAACTGCTTGGGCAGGAGATTCGAAACATTCTGGACAAGGCAGGGATTCGGGAGCGCCGCTGTGCCGTGTGCGTGCCGCTGAGTTGGGCGCTGACCCATCAAACCAAAGTGCCGGACCTGCCAGAGGCCGATTTGCAGGACTTGCTCTCGCTTGAAGCGGAGCGCGGATTTCCTTACGGACCTGAATCCCTTCTGATTTCAAAAACGATCGCCAAGGTTCCAGGCGGCGAGCAATACGTGACTCAAATTGCCGTTCAGCGCGACCACGTGGTTCGCTTGGAACGAGCGTTGAAGGCGGCGCGGCTTAAACCGGTGACGATGTCGCTGGGACTGTCAGCACTCCAGCCGCCGGAATTACCGGAAGGCGTTCTGGCTCTGCTCCCCCTCGAAACCAGCGTGGCCCTCCAGGTTTCTTATGGCGGCGGCGTGATTGCCTTGCGGTCGCTGGAAGGAGCGGTCGAAGCGGAAGCCGGGCTGAAGCAGATTCATGGCGATGCGGTGGCTCGTGAAATTCGAATTACTCTGGGCCAGATGCCTGCCGAGCTGCGCA
>JAQGOV010000050.1 GCA_028293425.1 Verrucomicrobiales bacterium | reverse complement strand
ACACGCCGAGGGAAAAAGGCCAGGTGTTTCCAATATGGACGGACCCGCTGGACGGCGCCGTCCAACTCCACCAAACCGATTGCCCTTGGGAGAAGAGATCCAGCGAAACCTCACCTTCCTGAAGAGTAGCGCCGAAGTTATCTCCCTGGATAAACGGAGAGGCTCCAGACAAGGTGTAACGGCTGTAGAAATCGTCATTGGCCGGTCGTGCAGAGAAGGCAAGGTGCAGGTTTGTGGAGCCGGTGCTTCCTCCGTAGCCGTCCACGGCGATATGGTAAGTGACACCCGCCTCGGTGTGGAAAGCGATTACCGAGTCTGAAGAGGCTACCAAGCTCAGCGCCGAAAGGTTTTCGCCCCGGAACGCGGAGATGACAGGCTGAAATGGCGGGGCCGCAGGCACTTCGTGAGGTGAACATGGAGGGCTCACGATTATTACGAGTTTGGGTGAAGCTGCCGCAGCCGCAGGCGATGTGCCGCTGATAGTTAGGCGTCCTGAGGCGGGGGCAGTCCAGGAATACCAAACGGAATGTATGAACGCATTCGTCGCGGGATTTGGTTCATCGGGCTCCGCTGTCCCCGTGGTGGTATTGACGGCAAAATCGACCGATGTGCCTGCCAGGACCTCGCGTGTGGCAAAATTGTCGTTGGCTGGTGGTGTCTCCAGGCGGACACGAAATTGAAATTGGCCTACCCCAGCAAAATCCAATGAATCCACCGCAATTTGACATGCCTGGCCATTCGTGACAGTCAGGCTCGTTTGGGAGCGAGTGTCATTCACGCATCCATCACAGGAATTGCACCGGGCAAAACCGTTATGAGAAAGTCTGGTGAGGTTGGAGAGATCATCGCCTGCCAGAATGCTGACTACGGGGCGGTGCTGGTTTTCGAAAACATCAACGACCATTAGACCATTACCGGGTGCGCTCCAGGTGAACCACAGAGTTTTTCCCACTCCGAAAGGATTGTATGATTGAGGCCAGCCTCCGATCGCGGATTCGCCTGGCTCCAGGCTCGCCCAGATGTTGTTCCCCTGAACAAGGATGTTTGTGCCGGTCAAAAGTAAGCGCCGAGCGTAATCGTCGTTGCCGACCCGGATGTTCACGGGGTCAGACACCGCGGAAACTCCAGATGCATGGATGACCCTTGCTCTCAGTTCATACACACCGGCAAAGGGCGCCTGCCAAAGCATTTCAAACGGGCGACTGGTAACGGAGCCCAGCAGATTTGTGCCTGCCAGGAAATCGAGCCGGTTGATTGCTTCATCCAGTTCCAAAGCATCAGCCCGCAAAAGAATATTCGAGGCTGAGGCATAAACACTCCCGAAAGGAGGATCAGTTAGGCGCACCTTGGCCATGGTGAGTTGAAGTTGGACGCTGCCTTTCGCCCCGTTCAGTCCATCCACGGAAATATAATACTTTATGCCCGCACTGGCTGGAAATGAAAGGGAATCAGTGCCTAAGGTTATCTGCCGGGGCGGCCGTTGAGGGCCCGGTAAAACTTGTTGGTAGTTGTTGCGAGCCATCAGCGAGAGCGTCTCAAGGGTTGAACCTGTGTAGACAGCGATTGCAGGTCCATTGGTCGGATTGCGTCCGAAACCATCGGGTGCGTTGATGCTGCCGATGTTTGTAATCGTGACTGTCCCATCCGCCGGAGCGGTCCAGGCCCACCAAATCGTGCCTCCGGTTGCACCTTGCAGCAGTGGCTCGCCAGGTTCCGATGTGGCTGAGGTGTTGAAGCCGAATAGAGCCGTATCGGCACCTGAAAGCGAAAGAGCGTCTTGGAATCGGTCGTTTGTAATCCTTGTCGAAACGGTAACAGGCCGAGAGAAGCTTTTCTGGGCGGAATTGTCTTTAGCCTCCGCAACAATGACATAATCGTTCGGCGGAGGGTTGCTCCAAACCAAGTTATAAAGCGGTGGGAACGCAACGGCTGTCCAACGTTCAATTGACTGAAGGTCGAGCACATGGAACGTGACCTGAGATACATCTGGGTCAGAACCCACAGTGTGTGCACTGATGAAAGCGTTCGTCGGAGTGAGCCAGATAGCGCCGTTGCTCGGGCTTGTGATTTCAGTCCGGGAAAGTATAAGCTCAAACGTCACGGGTGTATCAAAGGACGAGACAGCATCCACCGCGATTTGGTAGGAGACGCCGGCCGCTGCGCTGAACGAGGCAGCTTCGTTGGTGTAAAATCTTCGCGCTGCTCCTGGCAGGGAAGAAAGTCCCGCCAAGGGCACGGCTGTTAGGTTTGTCAAGGAGTCCCCCGTATAAACAGCAACATTGCTCAAAAGGACCGTTGATCCCTGCTTAAGGACCAGCGCTACGCGGCCACTGTCTGGAGCAATCCAACTCCACCATACGGAGCGTGTCGCGGATAGCCCATTGTGGTTTGGTTCACCTGGTTCACTCGATGCACTGGCAAGCGGGACCGAACTCGTCGCGTGGGTGCCAGAAAGCAAGAGGCGGTTTGCAAAATTGTCATTTACTGGTTCCGGAACGAAGGCAAGTGTGAGCTCAAAGTCCAGTCCGGTTTCGAGTTGATCCTGGACAGGGGTTCCGAAGCGAAATTGATAAGCCTTTCCAGCCTCGGCACGGAACGATACGTGCGTACGGGAAATTCCATCCTGTAGGTTATCCGCCAGGAGAACGAGATTGCTCAAATTACTGCCTGAGTAAGCGCCGATGTGAGTTCCTGAGGTAACAAAGAGGTTATACAAGTCCAGGTTCATGGTTCCGGTGGCCGGCGCCGTCCAGGTCGCCCACACCGTGCGGCCGGTTTCGTTCCAACCTCGTGGCATCGGTTCGCCCGGCTCCATCGACGAGAGGTGGGTCCAGCCACGCCAAGTGAGATTTGAACCTTCCAACAATGTGCGAAACGAGAACAGGTTGTTGGTGGGGTCCTCAAACAGCGACAGGCCGAAGGCACCCGCGGCGGACAATCCGTTGGTAATGCGGCCGTTCAGCGCAAGCGAGTAAGGGGTTCCGGCCGTTACGGAGGCAACGATGATCCTCGGAGGGGCAGCGTCGATGCGTTCATAATTTACGGGAGACAGATCCGAAATAGAGTCCCCAGTGAACATTTGTAGGAACGGCTGGAAGGAAAATGAACCCGCATTGATGCGCACCCAGCCCGAACGCGGCGGGGTCCAGTTCCACCAGACACTGGAGTGGCTCGCGTTCGGAACGAGGCTCGATTCATTGGTCTCGAAGCTGGCTCCGCGATTATCCGCATTAAAAAGGATCCTGTCGCCGGCGAGCTGAATGCGATTGGCAAAATCATCATTGGGCGGCGTGAATTGAAGAGAGACGGCGGGAGCCCACCGGGCTCGTCCGTCGATTCCCACTGCTCGCGCTTCCAAGGAGTATGCTCCGCCGACCTGATTGGTCCAAAGCCATTGGAATGGTGGTCCGGTGACCGTTCCAATGGACTGGCCGTTCGCAATGAAAGTGACACCCAACAGGCTGCCGTCGATAGGGGTTTGATTGGCATGAAGCATAATTGGTCCAGGTGTAAGAATCTTTGCTGCGTTTGTGGGCGGCGAAATGGTGACAGTTGAGAGAAGCAGTGAATATATTGCTGAGCTCGCTGAAGCTGAACAACTGTCAAATGCCAGATAATAGGGCTTGCCCGCGACAACAGGGAAGTGCCGCTCGGAGGTGTTTCCCGGCAGGGCAGCTTGCGTCACCAGGCTGTTGAGATTACTGCCCGCATACACCTCGAGCACCGAGGAGGCGCTTGGATAAATTCTTGTGAGCGTCACCATGCCTGAGGCGGGTGGATTCCACGACCACCAAGCCGAATGTGCCAAACAACCTACATGGCTTGGTTCCCCTGGTTCGGTGGTGGCGTTGGTGTTGCTGGCGGTGAAGATTACGTCGCTGCCAGCCAGGCTGAGGGCATCTCGGAAGTCATCATTCGCAGGAGCGCCCGGTGGAGGATCCTCATTGATAGCGACCTCCAGAATGCCCGGTTGCTTCCCGTAAGCTGTATCGACGGCAATCTGATAGGTTTCCCCGGCTCGCGTATCAAACCGGAGTACATGCCCGTCTGGGGTAGCATCCATTTGGATCAGATTTCCAAGCATAACATTGGTGTAGACCGCAAGCGTTGCAGGGAAGCTGCTGTTGGTTGCAACTATAGCGACACGGCCTTTGATGGGCGCAGTCCAGCTCCACCAAAGCGATTTCCCGGAACTGAAGGCAGCATGATTAGGTTCATTCACCTCGGCAGTAGCCCTCAGGTTCGAAAAACGGCCGGTGACGCTCAAACCTGTGAGAAGCATGCGGTTAGCAAAGTTATCATTGGAGCCATCCTCGGCGAACACGAAGCTCATCTGAAAGTCAGTGCCGTCGCCTACAACAAAAAAGTATTCGCTGCCCGGTTGAACATCGATCTGGGTTGCACCGACGGTTGTTGTTAAACCGGGCACAGCCACCAGATTTGTGAAACTAGTGCCACGGTAAATGCTGAACGCAACCGGGTTCTGATTGTGAGTTACATTGATGGCAGCGGCTCCACGTTTGGCAGGTTTCCAAGAGTACCAAACCCTTCCGGTATCCTGAGGAACCAGCGGATCGGCGGTAGCGCCTCGGGAAGTGCCGTCTACGAGCACGGTTTCATTTGTGAGGACAATGCGGTCGGCAAAAAAATCGTTCACCGGCAGCGGGAGAAAGTTGAGCGTAAACGTGAAGGGACCAGGGGTCGAACTGGGACTATCCACGGCGATTTGATAGGTCTGGCCACTCAGGACAGGAAAGAACGCCTGCGCATTTGCGTACGGGTTTTCTCCCGTCAGCAGGAGGTTAGTGAGGCTCGTGCCGGTGTAAAGACGAACCGCAGTTGTAAATTGGAAGGAGCTTATGACCAATCCCAATTTGCCGCTGAAGGGTGCGGTCCACGACCACCAAACGGTATGGCCTCCCCGAAAAGGAGGTTCTCCGGGCTCAATGGACGCGCTCGCGAGGGTGGCTGGAACATTGGTCGATGTTCCCGAGATCACAATGCGGTTTGTGAACTGATCGTTCTGCGGCGAGACGGTTATGCTGACCGCGCTGCTCGGGACCGAAACACCCTCGTCATTCAGGGCAACCACTTGGATTTGGTGTGCGCCTGGAGGTGCGTTGCTCCAAATGAACGAAAAGGGCGAACTGTATGCGGTCCCCAGGAGGTTGCTGTCGACATAGAATGCGGCCTGGAGAATCGGATTCTCAGTCTCCTCCAGACCCAATGTGATAGGAATGGTGGCGGGAGCAGTAAATTGGCCTCCCTCGGCTGGGGTAGCGACGATGAGGTTGAGCTGCTTTAGGCGCAGGACGAAAGGCCCAGTGGCGCAAGTATACTGACCCGGAACGCCCGCGCTATCTGCTACGATGGTATACGTGACACCCGCTAACGCAGAAAGGGAAAGGCTTACAGCTCCATAGAGTTCGGAAGCATTA
>JAQGOV010000047.1 GCA_028293425.1 Verrucomicrobiales bacterium | reverse complement strand
TCTTCTGCAAAGACCACCGAAGCAACTCACGCTGATTGATGCCGTGCAAGGAGAGCAAGTCCACGTGATCCAATTGGAGATAATCCATTGATTTTTCAAACGTCTTTAAAAACTCCTCAGGGTTTTGGAAAGGGGCCACCTTCGTTTGCACAATGATCTTTTCACGGGGCAGCGATGGCAGAATCCGCCCGAGCTGCATCTCGGAGGAGCCGTAGCCACGGGCCGTTTCGATGTGATTGATACCGAGTTCGACCGCGCGATGGATGGTTGCTTCCAGATTGTCCTGATTTTCGGCAGGGATGTCCTGAGGGGAGACATCCTGCCATTTAAACTGATATCGCATTCCCCCACAGGAAAAAACGGGCATCTGCAACTCGGTTCGGCCAAAACGGCGGTATTTCATGCGGGATTGATATGCCATGGAGCCGGGAGGGAAGCAACGTTTTGCAGAAAGCAATGTTGCGGAGACTTCGGCAAGCAAATTGCGTGTGGTGCGCCGAGCAAGTCCTAAATGCACAGGATAATGAAAAAAAACCGCACATATGCCCTTCTGGCCCTGGCCAGCCTAACTTTATGCTGGAGCAACCCCGCTTCAGCAGCCCAAAAAACCTACGAAACAGGGTATTCCTCCATCACCCGCATCTCCGCGGACCTTTACAAGGCCCTCGACAAAAAGAAGCGCGCAAACCTCATGCCCGTGCCCGTGTTGCTGGAGAAGAATCCCACCCCCTTCATGGAGCCAAGCACGTATTCGGATGGGACCAACTTTTGGCAGGCCGTCTACATCTCGGCTGGGTTCGTGGATTTCCTGAACTTCCTGGCGCATGCCAAAGCCATGGAAGGTGAAGGCCAGGGCGAATTCAAACGATACGTGGGTGGCCTGGGTTCAGCCAATGTGACACCTCCCCCCTTCCAGCCGGTTTCCAACGACAAAGGCTGGTCGTTCGATACGATGAATCATCAAGTGAGCCAGTTTAACCAAATGGCCGGCGCGTTGATCGCCATCGAAATGGCGCACCATTACCTGGGGCATTATAAAAAGTATGAAGCGAGGCTGAAGGACGCCCAGGGCAACCCGATTGCAATCAACACGCTGGTGACACCGCAAGAGTGGCAGGAGGCAGTCATGAAAGGCGCTCGCAATGCGCTGGACTGCGGCATCGGCGTGGATGGGCTGAAGGCGGTGCTGGAAACCATGGAAAATAAAGAAACGCGTCCCGCGTGGTCCATCTACTTCGTCCCGCCCCAGGCAGGCATCCCCAAGGTAAAACGCCAACTGACCATGCTGGAAAAAGACTTCTTCATGATCGGCAAGTGATGTTGGAGAACGGTGTTCTCCCCCATCAATGCGAAGGGTGTCCGGATGGGGAAGGTTGCGTATAGTGATTGTCAGGGTTTGAGGTAAGTTCCTTTATGGCGCGTGGAAAGCTGAGATGCCTATGAAGGATATTTTTCGAAAATTTGCCTGCCTGGCCGCAGCCGGTTTGGGATCTCCCTGGATGTTTGGGATTAACCTCTGCCTGATTGTCGGCTGGCTGATTAGCGGCCCTTTTTTTAATTTCTCGAACAGCTGGCAGCTCATTATCAATACCAGCACGACTATTATCACTTACCTGGCCGTGTTCCTGATCCAAAACACCGTCAACCGGGACACCAAAGCCATCCAACTGAAGCTCGATGAGCTCATCAGCAGCACCAAGAAAGCCCGTAATTCGTTCATCGGGTTAGAGGAATTGACGGACGATGAGTTGGATGACCTGAAGAACTACTTTCAAAAGCTCCGGGGCAAGGCGCTGGAGGCCAAGAATTTTACGGTGGGCTGAGCAATCGCAGCTCGGGCCCAATCCAGATCATGGGCAAGCTCATCATTCCATTCCCCTGAACGCCGCGATCAAGTCACTTGCGTAAACGATAGAATTTTTGCTCCGCGCCGAGTGTCACTCCTACGGCACTTGAACCAGCTGCCAGCGGTGTCCAAGGCCCTCCGATTTGAGAAGCTTCCTCCAAAACTGCAGCCGGGTCATTTGAGTAAACCACCAGTTCATCAACGAATCTCGCGAAACCAAGGCGCAGCTGTCCCGTGCCCAAAACACCAGTCAGGCTAAAATCGAAGCTGATATCGGAGCTGGCGGCGTCATGCTGGTGAATTTCCACAGCCACCAAATTGTTTCCCGCTACCAGATTTGTGCCGCTCAGCGTTGCGGTATCAATCGAGTTATCAGCGGGCGCCGTCGCCACTGATTGGTTCGTCGCATAGGTGCCGAAGACAATCGGGGTCGGCGGCTGAGGCATGCTCGGGCTTCGATAAACCTCATTCCCGTTCAGGTAAACAACCCCGCCGTCGTCGCGGAGCATCCACATGGCAAGGTTGGTAAAAGCCGAAGGGGAACTGACCGGGAAGCTTTGCCGAAAATAGGTGGTAATAAACCGAGCACCGGAAGGGCCGCCGTTGACGACCGTCGCTTCGTCACCATCACCAAAGCCAAGCTGGGCAGGCCCACTACTCCAGGTGCTATCGTTGAAGCCAGGTGCCCGCCAAGCGGCAGCCTGATCCACCCCGGTATCGAGATATTTCCAGGTAGACCCGCTCGCGACCAGAATGTTGGAGGTGGCCGGCACCTTCACATAGTAGGCCCGAGAGAGGCTGGTGAGCTCCCCGCCTGCTGGAGTTTTGAGCGCTACACGAACAATCTCCGCGGCCTGTGGGTTGATGGAGGATACATCGATTTTCTTTACCGTTTCCCCAGGGGGGAATTGGAGTGTTCCACTGCTGAGCACCGCGGAAGGGGTTTCGACTGAGTAGTTCACACTCACCGGAGAGGTCGCGAAGCGGCTCAAGCGGACGGGGACGCCATCCGAGAGCTCAGAGGCGGAAAGCTGCGGCGACCGTAAGGCAATACCTATTCCGACTGGGCTGTTGACCGGTACATTGAGGAAAGGCGCCAACAACGGCCCGTCAGTGGCGGGGTTCCAAATGGTATTGTTTGGGTGGTTGGTTTCCGGCGCGGTCAGATAGTTGTTCCGAACCACCATTTGATTGGTGCGCGGCACCCATTGATTGGTATCTACCCCGCTGCCGCCCGTATTTAAAGTTACGCCCCAAACGTTTCGGTAATTGTAGAGGAGAAAGGAATTGCTGACGGAAAGCAGCCCGGTATAGCTGTAGCCCGAAGTATAATTATCGCCAAAACGTGCGCCGATCACATTTCCGGTCGAAAGCGACCCGTCCGAGGATTGCGTGACGGAAGAATAACCCGCCTCGTAGGCCTGGCCACAGTTGATAAAGACGCAATTCTTTATGTTGTTGAACTTTCCATTACCCGAGCCCGAAATTCCCTCGTGGAATGTGGATTCCACCCAGCAGTTAACGAAGTTGTTGATCCCGCCGTTGCTCCCGCCGCTGTCAATTCCGTCGTCTTTCGTCCAGCCACTGAGGCAA
>JAQGOV010000023.1 GCA_028293425.1 Verrucomicrobiales bacterium | reverse complement strand
TCCACGGTGTGGCAGGGCTGACACGCCACGCGATTGCGAAAGGGTTTACACTGCCCGTCCGGGAGCCTGCTCAAACCTGAAAAAAAGAAAGGGGCGGTTGTAGAAAACTCCGCCCCGCTGGAACCGGCCTTCTTCGCTAGCAGGCCAACAGTCCCTTTAGATGACCACTGTCCTGCTGACCACCTCCTTGAAAGGCTTGATCCAAAATTACATACAAATGCCGGACAGGCAGTGGGGTAAAGACAGGCCGAAGGCGGCTTGAGTATTGATAATTTTGGCTATGGCGTGCTCTTCCGAGGCTTCTGGACTTCAAGAAATTTTAACAATCATATCCGCCGGTCGCATGTTCATCCGTCCCCCTTGAAGCCACTGGTGCGAAGACCCCGTTTGATCGGGTCCCGCATTAAGGCATGATTCGTTCATGACCACTCCAGCCAACCTCGTGCGTGAAGCTATCTTTTCGGATCGGCCCCCTTCCCGGCAAGCCGCTGCCGACAAGGCCGATTCTCCTCAGCGACGGAGTTCGTTCCAAGCACCGGTAATGTGGTACGCACAACCAAACCACTCCTTCTCGTTCGTGCTCGACGCCTGGAACGAAGCCTTTCCGAGCGACGAAATCTTCGATTTTACTTCTGACTCTGAAGTTCTCCAATTTCTGTGGAATCCTGTTGCGCTGAAGCCCCGGGTGGTGGTGCTGGATGTCGATACTAGCAATCCTTCAGGGTTGCGCGTTTTGCAGGCTATCCGAATCAACCCAGCTCTCAGCCATCTGCCGGTCGCGTTAGTTACTTCCCGCTCCCAGCTTTCTTGCCTGGAAAAGGGGTATGCGATGGGTGCAGATTGGTGCTTCCTACGCCCCGAAAACCCGGAACAGGCACGACTTTTTGTTGACACAGCGTTCCAGCATTTTCAACACGGTCGCTTGAAACAGAACTGGAATGACTTGGCAGCTTGTTAAAAACTGCAAGGCGTGCCGTAAGGGAACACTCGGAACCACTTTTCGCCTGGATGCAAAGAGTAAGCCAAGGGGAAATGTTTTCGTGAAAAAGGCCGTCTGGCGTTGTTGGTGGACTCGTGCTGTGCCTACAGCACTCGGCCTTCGGCCTGCATCAAAGGCGCATTCCTTTCTTCCCAAGAATAGACTATTGCTGTCGCGATACGTGGTGCCATCCAACCTTTTTAACGGGCAGGTAAGAGCGAACGTCTGCCAAGCGACCTGAAGTCGGCCGCCCAGGATCGCAGCCGATCCGCAACCTGGGGGACGGCATTGCCTCTTTCGACACGGTAATGTAAGTCTAGAGGGTGCGCCGCAGGGGGTGTGAAGGATTTCCTTTTGCTGAATACCCAATTAGTCGGTACTCCTTGGTTATCACCCGACCAACGAAAGGCTCACGATGAAAGTGCTCGTGGAGGACACGGACAGATCCTTATTTCTAACGCCAAGCGAACAATGGACCCCATTCCAGGAACTGGGCCGGAATTTTCAGACAACCGCCGCGGCACGTGAACATTGCCGGGTCTGCCAAAGGAGGAAACTGGGTGTTTATCTCGTTTTCGATGATCCGAGGTTTGACACCCGTTTGGAGGTCCAGAGTTTCAAACCAACAGGCCTGGCTTCACCATCGGATAATTCATTGGCCGGAGCAACGTTGCGCAACAAAAAGAGCGAAGGAAAACGGGGATGTCAGCCGGGGTCGGATTAAGGATCCGGTTCAGCAGGATGATCCGAACCTCCGCTAAACAATCTGCCATGCGCCTCGACTGACGGTCAGGCAGTCCGCTTTTAGAGCTTATACCTTGCCGGATTATACCATGGGTTCTGCATTACCTGCCCTTTGGCGATGACACGCGGATGGAGATAGATCATTTCACCCAGCAGTGCGCCCCGGAAGGAATATTCATTGTACTGGCAGAGCCCGGTCAGTTTTTTCGGGAATAGGCGATCAAGGGCAGCCTCGTATTGGACCAGGTCCTCAAGCGCACCTGGAACATCCAGGGTCCAAGTCATCTCACCCGTAGCCCGCAAGCCAGAGAAACCATCCTCCAGCGCTTTTGCCGTTTCGGCCTGGAGTTCACCAAGCATCTTTTCCGGTTGAAACATTCCACTTTTCAGGAACACCTCCCGACCAGGAGCTACGTTCAGTGCTCCTCGGCGTTGTTCCCGTTCCACATCGACTCCGGCAGCCTTCAACTGTCCCAGAATGGCTTGAACCGTATTTTCGCCAGCAACATACAGGCATCGCTCCTTCCTCAGGAGGCCAATGAGAATGAAGGGGATCACGCTCTCAAACTGTTCCTGAGGCGTGCGATATAACAGGGCGGCATGGTGGCCGGATACGAGCTGTTCTAAGGGGTTGTACATAACAGGACAAACTCCGAGGATGCAGACTGTTGGAAGACGTGTTTAAATAGACCTTTCCGGCCGTCGTGTCCAGAAGTTTTCCTGGCGGCGTGTGAAGCGGGTTAGAACAAGAACCACCTAATTGCTGAGCATGACGACTTTGCCCTGGGGAGAAGGGACTCCTCCCTTGCGTTCCACGGAAATGGCGAAGCGTTCGGCTGAGTCAACCTGCGCAACGGTTTTGAATTCAAGCTTGAACCCGGTGCGGTCCGTAGCCGGAACGATACCAGCGCTGACCGGTCCAGCATATCGGGAATCGAAAAGCCAAAGCTGGTAATCCTTGTCGGCAGGCAAAGCCGGCAGGTTTTGCAGAACAAGAATGCCTTTTTGTTCGGCACTATTCCATATCGAGACCCCGCTGGCACCGGTTGGTCCATCGGCGGTAGGATTCAAGATTCCAACCCGGAGCTGGCCCACGATGCTGCCGTTGCCTCCGGGCAAAAGGAGCTGGAGTTGCTCGATTTGTTTATCAGCCGCATCGAGCCGGCGCTGCACGTCGGCAATCTGCTGGCGAGATTGAGCTGAGTCCTGGGAACTGCGTTGCAGTTGGGTTTCCAATTGCACTTTTTGTTTTTGAAAATCCTGAACTCTCCGCGCCAGTTGCTCCCGCGCTTCTGCCACCACGGCCTGAGCGTTGGTGGATTTCTGGCCCAATTGATGTTCCAGAGCGGCGTTGTGCCGCCTGAGTTGCACCGACTCCTGCTCGACCTCGTCCAGCTTCCAGGTGAGTTCCACCGCCTTTTGCCGAAGAATATTCCCGGTGAAGAAAAGGAGAACGCACAGCACAGCGAAGGAGCCAGCGAGGATCCAAGGTACAGGCGCGGGCCAAGCCAGACGGTCCCACCAGCTTAAAACGACGGGAGCAGACTCTGCCGAATCTCCATTGATTTGTTTAAAGATTGCTGCCTTCAACCCAGGGGGTGCTTCTGCTTGAGGGAGTCCGAAGAGCAGCAGATTTGCGGATGTATTGAGATCCTGAACGAGGAGTTGAAGTTCCAGGTTGCGGCGAAGCTCCTGCTCGAACTCAGGCAGTTCGTTGGGTGGCAATACGCCCAGCGCATACAAACTGGCCTGAGTTTCCCTGCGCTCGTCGATCATAGAACTCCTTTCAAATGCTCGCGCAGCTTGAGCATGCCCCGGCGTATGCGGGCTTTGATAGTGCCAAGCGGCTGCTGGAGTTGTTGTGCGATTTGTTCCTGAGTCATTCCACCGAGAAAAGCCATTTCGATTGCCTGCCTTTGCTCGAGGGGAAGCGTTTCAACGGCAATCCGAATCAGGGAAGCCTTCTCGTGAGAGAAGACATCGTTGTCCACCAAATTGAACGCATTCCCGGAAAGCTCTCCCGCAAGCTCCTCCATAAACTCGTACCGGCGTTTGCGCGAGCGAAGGCGGTCGATGGCCTTGTTGCGAATCAATGTCATGGCCCAATGGAATGGTTTGCCCAGGGCTGGATTGTAGGTTGCGCTTTTGTTCCAGATCTGCAGAAAGACATCCTGCGTGACATCGGCGGCATCAGTTCGGTCGTTCAAAATGCGGAGCGCGGTGGAAAAAAGAACATTGGAATATCTGTCGTAAAAAAGACCAAACGCCTGGCGGTCTTCGCGTGCGATCTGCTGCAACAGCCGCACGTCTTCGTCCGCCAAATGGGAGAGCTCGGTCACAGAGTTCAGGGAGGCAAATGTAGAAACGACCGCGCCCCGGGCGCGGCAATCGTCCGAACCATGCCAATGAGTGTTATTTATACAGGCTTGAGCCATTTGTGACAAGTTCCACCGTACATTACGTCCTTGGGAGCGATTTGGATGTGGAGGGAGACAAAAAACTTTTATGCATCCGAAGGAAGGGACGGTGCGTATAGCCCTATAGAAAGCGGAAGATTGGGTCTGGATATGAAAACATTGAGATTCGGCTGCGCGGTCCTTGGGGGCACCCTGGCGCTCGTCCTGGCAGCGGTGAGCGGGTGCGGCAGAAGCAACTTGCCCAAGAGCCAAATGACACCATCGACTTCCGGACCTTTGGTTCAGGCAAGAGACCTGGCGCTTACTCCTCATCCTGGGGACGACCGACTGGATCGAGAAATCCGGGAGCTACAGAAAAAGATACGCAGCAACCAGAACACGGCAGCGAACCTGGACAAACTCGGGTGGATGTACGTGCTGAAAGCGCGGACGGCGTTTGATCCGGGTTTTTTCAAACAGGCAGAAGCATGCGCCGAGGTACTGAAGACTGAATTTCCCGGGGGCATGGAGTTTTTGCTTCTGAAAGGACACGTTTTGCAAAACCTCCACCATTTCAAAGAGGCTGAACCGCTGGCAAGAGAGTTGGTAACGCAACGCGGGCTGCCATTCGATTTCGGCTTGCTTGGTGACGTCCTGATGGAGCAAGGGCGTCTGCCCGAGGCGACGGCAGCCTATCAGAAAATGATCGATATGAAACCGGATATGCAGGGCTACGCCCGGGCGGCCCAAATGCGCTGGTTGAAAGGCAATTTACAAGGAGCTCGGGAGGCGATGCGCATGGCAGCGAGCGCCTCCTCTGCCCGAGATCCGGAAGGGGCGGCATGGGCCCACACAAGGCTTGGATTTTATGAATGGCAACTGGGGGCGATCGATGAAGCCACAATGGCGTGCGAAACCGCACTGGCACTGCAAAAGGATTACCCGCCGGCGCTGTTGCTGGAAGGCAGGATGTTCCTTGCCAAACGCAAAAGCACCGAGGCAATTGTTGTTTTGAAAAAAGCGGCTGAGGCAAATCCCTTGCCTGAATACCAATGGACCCTGTTGGAGGCATTGCTCGCGAACAATGAGACAAGTGAGGCCCGGAGAGTTGAAACGGCTCTCAAGCTGAAAGGCGCGGCGGCAGACCCGCGCACCTTCGCGCTGTTCCTGGCGACGCATTCTGAAAATACCAACCTGGCCGCGCTACTGGCCGAGAAAGAACTCAAGGAGCGGCAGGATGTTTTTACCTACGATGCCCTGGCCTGGGCGCAAGCGGCGAGCGGGAACTGGATTGCCGCTTATTCCAACAGCCGTAAAGCGCTTGCAGAAGGAACGCGGGATGCGCGGCTGCTGCTGCACGGTGCCTTTATTGCCGCTGGATCCGGACACAAGGACGAAGCCGAGCAGTTACTGGCGGAAGCGGGCCGCTTCGCAGATCTGCTGCTGCCCTCCGAACGAAAGCTCCTGGAGTTGCTGGAGAAGCGAGCCGGTGACCCGCAATCTTAAACTTGCAGAGGCCTATCATTTCCGCTCGAGCCTTTCCTGGGGAGGGCTAAGCGAGCGGTCAAAAACAAAAACGAAAGAACCTAGCAATGAAAGAAAAAATAACACCGCTCCGCCGATGCGCCGCCCTGCTTTTGGCAGGGATGATGGCTTCGCCTGCGTTTGCTTCCAGCCACATGGATGCCCCACTGATCACGCTGGATCCAGCCGCCAATACCGCCGACGTGTACGCGTTTCGCAGTGATGAAGCGGGCGATAAATACCTAACAATAGCCCTGACCGTTTATCCTTTTGAGGAGCCGGGGATCGGGCCAAACAAGTATAACTTCGACGACAATGTCCTTTATGAAATGCATGTCTCCCTGGGGAATGATTTAGCCAAGGGAAAGGCGACCATCAGCTATCAATTCCAATTTGAAACAACCTACAAAACGAAGGGGACTATTCTTCAGTCTTACATTGGGGTGATCAATGACGTTGGAGACGCAGGGCAAAACCTGGTGCAAACCTACACCGTCACGAAGGTGGATCATCGCAAAGGCGACAAGGCGATCCTTTTGGGAAAGGGCATTGTTCCGCCGAATAACCAAGGGATCGCCACACCCAAATATAACCAGGGAGATAATGGCGAGAACCTGGCCAAAGACGGCGTAGCTGCGTCAGCGAATTTGGATACCTACACGTTCCAGTCCATCGCAGAGCTGAAAAGCGGATACAAGACGTTTGCCGGCCAGCGCGATGACGGTTTCTATGGGGATATCCAATCCATCTTTGATCTATTGCAATTACACGACCCAGGAAAAGATTCGCAAGGTGGTTACAACATTCACTCCATCGTGCTCAGGATTCCGTTGGAAGAACTGGGCGGGGCTTCACAAGCTGCTGGTGTTTATGCAACAACCAGCCGCCGAAAAATCTCAATATTGAACGAAAGCGACACAAAAACGGAAGGTGAATGGATCCAGGTGGGCAGGCAGGGAAATCCGTTGTTCTGCGAAGCCTTTGTGGCCATCGCGGACAAAGATCGCTATAACCGAAGCAGCCCACAGGACGATAAGAAGCTTTTCTCCAAGTATGCCTTGAAACCAGAATTGGCCGGACTGATTAACGCCATTCTTTTCAAGGGAACCAAAGTTGCGCCTGAAACAGACCGAACCGATCTAGCAGGCATCTTCATCCCGGACCTAATCAAGGTGGATCTGTCCACAGGTCCAGCGAAGCTGGCTGGCGGAGGCGCTGATAGCGTGGCCAACCCTGATGATTCCGGTTTTTCCCGGCTGAGCATTTTTGGCGGAGACGTGCTCATGAGCGAAATTCAAGCAGGGTTTGGCGGAGGGACGATTCCAGGAGGGTGGCCGAACGGGAGGCGTTTTGGCGATGACGTCATCGATATCGGTGTCACGGCCGTGCTCAGCGATTTGCGCACCAGCCCACCCACCATTGTTGGACCAGCCGGAGACAATGTAAATCACAACGACATTGCGTATAACAAGGTATTCCCGTACGCGGCAACTCCGCACAACGGACGCAAGCACGCTCATCACGGAACCAATCCATAAGGAGTTTCCTCCACGGTCGCAGGCGTGTCACTCGAGGTTGGCCGAGGACGCGCCTGCGGCTTTTTTGACAAACCGGTCATACTTATGCGGCACGGCGCACATCACAGAGCGCAACCACATTCGGTGAACGGAGACTCTGTTTTTGAGGAGCAGCGGCAAATGCACTCGCAATCGGCAAGTGCAGGAAGAAGGTAGAGCCGGAGCCCAACTGGCTCTGACAATCGACAGAACCATTGAGAACTTCCGCAAGCCGCTTAACAATTGATAAGCCCAGGCCAGTGGAAGATTCCCCGCCGGTAGGCACCGCGCTCAGCCGCGTAAACCGTTTAAAGAGATTTTTCTGGTCAGCCTCGCCAATGCCCGGGCCATTGTCCCTAACCGAAAGTACGGCGTTTCCTTCCGAAGGAAAGACCTCGACCTGAATCCAACTGGCCAAGGGTGAGTATTTAATGGCGTTGGAGACGAGGTTATCAATTATCTGAATGGTCAAGGCACGATCCGCGCAGACCCAGAGGCCTTCCGGCAGCGTGGTCCGGATTTGGATTTGCTTCCGAGCAGCCGAAGCGTGGTTATGTTCCAAGCACTCGCGGGTTAAAACTCCCAGGTCACAAGGTTCCATTTTGGGAGCATAGGCCCCGTGGTCAATTGCGTTTGCATCCAATAGATTTAGAATCAAATCCCGCATGCGAGTTCCAGCCGCCACGATCATCTCAGCGGCGTGTTTCACCCTGGCGGGGTCCTGATTTAAGGACAGCAATTCGGCACGCCCGATAATAGCGGTGAGGGGATTTTTGAGGTCGTGAGCGGCTATGCCCATGAACTCATTCTTTTCCTGGTTGAGCAGGACCAATTGCTCGTTTTTTTCGGCGAGCTGAGACAGAGCATGAGACATTTTAAGCAACGCACGCTCGCGGCCTGATTCAAAAACAGCGCCCAAAATAACCATGAAGAGGATCAACCCCATGTAGCCGGCAGCCGAGATGAGAGAATGCCAGGCTGGATTGTAGGTGACCGGCAGTTCGATCCCGGCGAGATCAGCCCCCGCAATCGCCCCCGCCGACAACATGGAAAATAAAGCCCACCATTTAGCCGCCTGTTTGCCAACCAGGAGCATGGCGCACAAGGGAACGCTGACCAGCCAGGCAATGGCATGCCCTCGGAGACCGCCCTCTACACAGCAAAGGCCGGTAAACCCAGCGGTCAGGATAAAGGCTAGCAGGTGGCCGGCCAGTGGGAGGGAACGCGTGAGTGCGAGGATAACCGGGGCGGCTGCCACTCCAGCGCTGCAAGCCAGAACAATCGTCACGCCCCAATAGTGATGTAGAACAAAATAAAAACAGGCGTAAACCAGACCGAAGGCAGACCCGAGCAAACCGAAACGGCTCACGAGGCGGGCTCGACGTTCCAGTTCCGGGTCGCGGTGGAGCTCGGCTGGAACGAAACTTCCGGCTTTCCGCCATAGGAGGTCGAGCAGGCTCTTCATCTCAAATTCCAGGGCTAATATCGGAAGAACAGGTTAGGACTGAAATTGGCATCGTCATTCTACCGATGGGGTGACCAGTAGTTTGACGGTACGGAGCATGGGTTAAAACCCTATTCCAAAGGTTAAAAAGCTCTGCCAGGATGAAAATGCGCTGCTGGTTGGAACTAGCAGGTGCTTTTGGAGGACGGGTGCCTTCTCATAAAAGCCCGTCCTCCATTTCAATTTACCTGAGTGGCAACGGGTAGCTTCGAAGCGTCCATATCCGTCTCCCTCTCCTTTCAATTCTGAAGCCACAACAAAAAAGGCGAGGTAAACAGTCCTCGCCCACACGCTTGGAAGCCTACTGGAGCAGACTGCCAAGGTTAATCGTGCGAGAGTTAATAAAGGAAAAACCGGAGTCGACTAAAATGGGGTTCATACCCCGTATGATCGAGGCCTGCGAGGATTCGCCCGGATTCGCAAAGGTAATTTCGCCCAAAGAGAGTAACAAAATCCTGATTGCCCGCTGGCGAATAGGCGCTGAGCTGTTCCCAAGGAGATGAGGCCGCAGCATCTTTGGAACATCGCCCAGGAAGCCAGTGCAGGAAACCTCACCTGCAAACTCGCTGAGATGGTGGAAACGAAATCAAACATTGGGTCGTCGGATCCGTAAGCTGCCACTCCTGGTATTCGGCTGCATTATTTGCTTGCACGGATACATTAATTTAAGTCATCCTACTTCCAGCCGAAAACGGTTAAGACCACGGAAGGGGCAAATCCACATGAATGCTCGCCGGCTATATGGCACGTTTTCTGCCAGAAACAACAGCGGAGCATAAAGGGCCGCTCCCACTATTTTAAATTTGGATTGGGGAAACAAAGCCACGCCGCAAGCCGGGCGTGGCTTTCGCTTTTGAGACAGACAGGGAGCCAGCGCAAACCTGGAAGCACAGCACTTCTGACCCTGCGCGGCGCTTAGGGTTTCTGTTTCAGTTCAATCCAAAATTTGGTTCCCTTTTCCGGCCCGGACTCCAACCCGACTTTGCCCCCCATGCGCTCCACAGCTTTCCGAACAATGGTGAGGCCTATGCCCGTACCCTCGTATTCGCCGGGAGGGTTCAGGCGCTGGAACATGACAAAAATTCGGTCTTGCGCCTCTTTTGGAATCCCGATGCCGTTGTCCGCAAACCAAATCCTGATGAAGCCATTCGAGGCCGGCTCTGCCCAAACCCGCACTTTGGGTTTCCGGCCGTGCTCAACAAATTTAACGGCGTTGCCGAGCAAGTTTGAGAAAACCTGGGTGAGTGCCGCGGGATTGGCCAGCACGGCTGGAATAGGGCTTATCAGCTCAATATCCACATTCGGCGTCTGGAGATTGGGGTAGGATTCGATGATTTCAAGCATCAACTCTTCGGTGTTCACCGGCGCCAACAGCAGTTCCGCGCGCACAATTTTGCTGTAGTTGAGGACGTCCTGAATTAAAGCATCCAGGCGGCTGGCAGAGGCGGCGATGCGGCGAAGATAATCCTTGCCCTGGCCAATTTGCTCCCCGTATTCCTCTTGAAGCAACTGAGAGAAACCCTGCATAGCCCGCAGGGGCGCACGCATATCATGGGCGATGCTGTAGGAGAAGGCTTCCAACTCTCCGACGGTTTCGCGGAGTTTCGCGGTGCGTTCCTCGACCAATTGCTCCAAGCTATGCTGCATTCTTTTTCGTTCCGTGATATCGACAATCACCACCACCACATAAGGCTCGTGGGTGTTGTTCGTCCGAGGCTCGTAAACGACTTCGTAAAATCGTCTTTTTTCATTTGCTGCCGAATCGCCGGGAACGCGCAATTCATAAGTGACACGTTCCCCGGCAAAGGCCAGGTCGAGGCGCGGTTGAATCTGATCATAAACGTGGGGGAGAATGTCCGGCACTCTTTTTCCGACAATCTCGGCATTGGGGAGACCGAGAATTTCCGCGTAAGTGTGATTCGCAAACAGGTACCGCCGATCTTTGCCGACCATGACCAGCCCCACCTGGGCCTCGCTTGTAACCGTGCGGAGAACAGCCTCATTTTCGAGCAATGCTTCTTCTGCCCGTTTGCGTTCGGTGATGTCGAGTGCAATGCCGAAATGTCGAACAGCCACGCCGGAACTATCTCTTTCGGTCAGGGCACGATTGGCAATCCAGCGCAAGCCGCCGTCCGGGCGGACAATCCGGAATTCATGGGTGAAGTTTTGCCCTTCCATAATGGATTGATCCAGGCGCTCCCAAAAAATTTGTCGATCATCGGGATGAACCAGGGCGGTGAACATTTCCCGGGTAGGAACGGAATCCGCTGGAGACACGCCGAATACCGAGTAAATTTCGGGCGACCACCAGAGCTTATTTTCAAGCAGGTTGAGGTCATAGACCCCCATGCGACCTGCATTCAGGGCGAGGGACAGGCGCTCACGCTCCCGGCGCAGCGCATCCTCGGCGTGCTTGCGACGGGTGATGTCGCGCTGGATCCCCCAGATTCGTAGCAGCCGGTTTTGCTCCACCACGCCCGCCATGCTGTTGCTGAAATAAACGAGATTGCCTGAGGCATCGCGATCGGCGGATTCCAAATCCGTCACCCGATATCCGGCCCTGACAATCGAAGTCAGAAACCCACGGGCAGCGGGATCATCCGCCGGCAGCATGAAGGCCAGCGATTTTCCCAGCAGATCCTGGGCGGCCGTCAATCCATACATCCGGGCCATGGCATCATTGCACTCAGCCATGCGTCCGTCCCGATAAGCACATTCAACCTGTTCATCGACGGTCAGCAGAGTATCCAAGGGAGGATGAAACTCCATTCGCCAGACGCCCTCTGAACTATTGGCAATGAACAAACGATATCTTTCCTCGCTCTGCCGCAACGCTTCTTCGGCCTGCCTTTGCTCGGTAATATCGGTGTGAACACCGACCCATTCGCGAACTTCGCCCGTTTTATCCAGCACGGGAACCGCGCGGATGGAGCATAAACGCCAGGCATCGTCCGAACGGCGAAGGCGATGTTCAAACTCAAACATCCTTTTGCCGGCGACGGCTTCATTCCAGGCGTTAATGGTGGGCTGAGCATCATTGGGATGCACGGCTTTGGCCCAGCCGTAGCCCTGGTATTCCTCATATGATTGACCAGTGAAATTGGCCCAACCCGGTTGCGGTCCTTCCATTTCTCCCCGGGGGTTATTCGTCCATAGCAGGCTGCTGACCGCGCCGACAGCAGCGCGAAATCGCGCTTCACTTTCGGCCAATGCCTGGGCCGCCCGCCGACTTTCGGTGACATCCTGCATGGCGCCGATCATTCGCACGGCCTTGCCGTCCGAATCCCGAATGACATAACCACGGTCAAAGACAATCGCGTAGCCTCCATCGGCCCGGCGGAATCGATATTCGTCACGCCAGAAAGCCTCAGAGGCATCGATCACACCATGAATTCCATTTACAACCCGCTTCATGTCTTCAGGATGAACATGGTCGTACCACCACGAGATGCCTGGCCCGATTTCCTGAGCTGAGTAACCAAAGAGCGTTTGCACCCCGTCGTTCCACCAGAGTGTGTCGTTGGTTAAATTCCAATCCCAGATGGCGTCGTTTGTGGCCCGGACGGCAATTTGGAATCGTTCTTCGCTTTGCTCCAGCGCTTTCTGAACGCGTTCCTGGTCCCGCAAAGCCCTGGTGAGGGCAACGTTCGCGTCCTGCAACTCGGCGGTGCGTGTTTTGACCTCGGCCTGCAAACTGGCTCGGCTTGGGAGGCTCAGGGCCTTGGGAATCAGCGGCCAGAGCATCACAGCGGTTGCGCCAGAAACCAGGCCCGTAAACAGCTTAAACAAACCATCCACCTTGTAGAAGGGCTGCCAAAGTGCCCAGATGTTAAACAGGTGAGTTGTGCCGCAAGCCAGAATAAAGGCCGCGAACATGTAAAAGATCCAGTTGAAATGAAGGTCTCTCCTTTTTCTAACGAGGACAATTAAAGCAAAAGGAATGGAATAATAGGAAGCTGCTATGAGGAGGTCGGCCACCAGATGGAGCCAGACAAGCGGCTGCTCATTATCCATGCATTGTCTGCGCGGAGTGTAGACCTTCAAGAAATTTTGAAAGAAGCCCGTGGTTTCGCTGACGGAGCCTGGATGTCCGGCATGACCGGGTTGTGCACCCTGAGCCAAGGGGCTGAACACAAAAAGGGAAAGGAGGAGCACCACCGGGAAGAGAAACCACCATCGGCGCTTTGATCCTTCTGATGGCCGGTCACCTGCGCAGTTTATCGACGTCATAACGACAAAATAATGGCAGGAGAGGGCTCGCCGCAAATCCTAAGAAAATGCGCTTTCCGGATGCTTTTCGCAGGCGCACGTTTATTGGAGAATAAGGACCTGGCCAGGAGCCCAGGTAGGGACTTTGCGTATAGGCACGGCTCGCATTTCCTGAGATAGCCATTATGGGTCCGCCCAGGAGACCTTAGAGGACCTCAAAGGCAGGTGAATGCAGAGCGTGCATCAGATGGGTTAATGTTTTCTTCTGGGCCAGCAACCAACGATGAAGCTTCTTCGATACGCATTTGGGATAATGGGAGTGGCCATTGCTGCACGGTTCCTTGGCTGGAGCCGAGTGGGGAATGCGGCAGACATTTTAGCGGCGATATGCTTTTCTCTTTTTATTGTTCTTTATGTCTTCTCTATGGCGCGCAAAGGTCCGCCCGCGAAGCCCTGACCTCATTCAGTTTCCAAGCTTGCGCAGTCAGCAGCTTTCCTTATGCGTGATGCACAAATGATCAAACCCCGGGTGGCATTCGCCTTGCTCAAGGTTCCCTACACAGTTTGGCTGCGGGAATTGCGCGTGAACCGATTCCACAAGGCCGCCATTCTGCCATCATTCACTTGCCGATCGGAAACAAATGAAAACAACATTGCACAAACAGGCTGGGTTTACTTTGGTTGAAATCATGGTTGTGGTTGCCATCATTGGGCTATTGGGGGCCATTGCCCTGCCGAATTACGCGAAAGCACGAACCACCAGCCAGATGAATGCGTGCATCTCGAACTTGAAGCAGGTGGACGGCGCCAAAGGGGTTTGGGCCCTTGAACAGAAGAAAACCATTACCGACACCCCCGTGGATACGGATGTTTTTGGGACAACAATGTATATAAAAGACAAACCTGTCTGTCCGGGCGGTGGCACTTATACCCTCAATAACCTTGCGACCAAGACCTCATGCAGTTTGGCCAGTTCCGGCCACTCTGTTTGAGCAGGTCGCTTTAACCTAAACCAGGGGCTTTGACGGTCTTTAGGTTTCCAGGCATTCATTGAGGAGCAACCGACGACGCCAGACTCTCACTGGCCCCTAACTGGATCAGAGTGTCTCAACCCTAAATCACTTTCTCAGGCCACGCATTAATGATGTTGCGGC
>JAQGOV010000001.1 GCA_028293425.1 Verrucomicrobiales bacterium | reverse complement strand
CGGTTGACGAGAAAGTCAATCAGCACGCGCGAGCCGCAAATGTAACCGCCGGCCGCGCCGAGTGCCTTGCCCAGCGTGCCCATCTGGATATCCACCCGGGCATCCAGTTCAAAAGCTTCGGCCAATCCTCGCCGATGTTCTCCAAAAAGACCCGTGGCATGCGCTTCATCCACCATCAGCCATGCGCCGTATTTCTCTTTTAGCTCCACCAACTCCCGAAGCGGGGCCAAGTCTCCGTCCATGGAAAAGACGCTTTCCGTCACAATCAGGACCCGGGACTTTTTAAATTTGGCGCTGTCGCCGCGGGTGTCCGCCCATTGCAGGATTTTCTCGAGGCTTTCGGGATCGTTGTGATCGAACACCCGGAGCTTGGCCCCGCTCAGCCGGGCCGCATCGACGACCGAGGCGTGGACCAGCTTGTCGATTACGATGACATCATCCTTCTCGAGCAGCGCGCAAATCGTCCCGAGAGCAGTGGCGTAGCCAGACGAAAAGGAGAGCGCGGCTTCGGTGCCTTTGAACTGGGCTAGCGTTTGGTCCAGTTCGTGGTGACACTTCAAAGACCCACAGATTAGGCGCGAAGCCCCGCTCCCTGTTCCATAATCTGCAATTGCTTTGCAGGCCGCTTCTTTGAGTGCAGGTTCGTTTGCCAGGCCCAAGTAATCGTTGGAAGAAAAATTGAGGAACTCCCGGCCTTGAAATTGGATCCTTGGACCCTGGGCAGAGTCCACCTCGCGCAGTTCGCGATACAAACCTTGCTCGCGCAACTGGTCGAGACGCTGTTCTAAATCCTGGTCCAGGTTGCTCATTAACAGGGTGGTAGTTTAGGAAGATGGGAGGGTTTGTCCAATCCTGCGAAGGGGAGCCCATATACCAAGGTCCAATGTCCAAAAAATCTTGCTGGGCGGCTCTGGGGCAAGGGCATGTTGGGCAGTGGCATGAGAATGGGAGCTCTGGCAGAAACGTGCTGATATTTCCGGACAATTCCCGACACCCGTTTTGCGACAAATCGCGACGTAATGGTTTGATCCACGAGTGTGCATGAAGGCATTTGAATCTGGCTGTAAGTCAGAATAGGTCGGATGGACCGGCGAAAAGGCCGTTGACTCAGATTGGGTCGGAATCGGTCAGATTGAGTCAGAAATTTTGCTCCGTAGCTCAGAAGGATCTGAGCTACGCCAGAGTTCGCCTGAGTCAATTCTGAGTTAAGAGCCTGTTTCAAAACTATCAAGACTCCTTTCAGTTCGCGCGAAGGGGCGATTCCCAACGGAATACCTGAACAACGAGCGATTATGAGCGATAACGCGCGAATATGCGCTACAAAGCGCGATGAAGCGGGCCGCTTTCGCGCGAAAGGTTGTGGCGTTTCCATCCGGCAGAGGAAGGAAGCCTTGCAGGCAAGGCTTGCGGAGGTTTTTTCTATGGAGGCTTGCGTGGCCTTGCCTAGGCTGGCGCAGCCTTGCCGTGGGCTTGCGAACAGATGCAAAAAGACAGGAATGGGAATTTTGGCAATGGCATTTTGGGCAATGGCATGAGAAACGGGATTCTGGCCGAAAGATAAGGGCAGCAACGGGGAGAGCGTGAGAACATGAGTGAGTGAGAGCGTGAGAGCGAACCGGGGTTTAACCTTCAATCCCGCATGCATTTTCTGAACCTTTCCCAACCTTGAATAAGCTTTCACAACCTTCAATTTTCTAAATGGGAGAGGGGCGAAGCGTGGGGGGCGTGGAACCAGGGTATGGATCAAGGCTCGGCGACGTACGAACAACACAGGAGACGGTTCGCTCTGCGAACGGCCTTGCCCTACCGAGGTGATTAGTTGGGTGGACGAACGGATAGTTGGATTGGTGGATTCCTGGATGGTTGGATTACTGGGGTGAGCAGCCGTCTGCCTCACTACTTCGGCGGCTACGCCTAAGGTGTCACGGGATGGAGCGGGTATGGATGGTTTTGGCTCCAGATTATTAATCCGCGCAAAAGCGTGACAACCCGTGATTACCCGTGAACAAGCGTTCCATTGCGTTGGGGAGCCTTTGGCCATGGAATGGGAATCGGTACCCTGGCACCTGGATGGGGCAGCAACGGGGAGAGCGTGAGAACATGAGCACGCACGGGATTGCTGATCGCGGATCGGTGATTGATGACTGTCGAGCCGGTTCGCGGAGAGTGACGAATATAGACAAGGAGTTGACCCGGTATTGATCAGAAATTCATAACCTCGTTTCATACGTTTGGAGGGAAAGGTCTGCCTCATCACTTCGGCAGCTACAGGCTGCAAGTATGAAGGGTGAAGGCAAAAGGAAGACTCGGGTTTGATCAGGGCTCGGCAGGAGCCTCTCCCTACCGGGATTATCATTTCGGCGGCTGCGAGCTCCGGTGTTGTCGCATTTCTTTTCATACGTTTCCGTTCCCGTGGATGAGGACGATCCTCACCTTTCGCGCGATAGTTTTAGCATGCTGTTCTGGAATTGCATAACGCGTGGGGCGCTTGGGGTGTCTGAGGCGCGTGGGACGCGTGGGGCGCAGGAGGAGGATAAGCAACTTGACATGCAGGAGAGTTGCATCGGGGGATACCCAAAGGCGAAGCGGAGAAAATCATCGGCGAGGAATTCATCCGGCGCGGCTGGAAGGAGAGCGAACTGGCCAGTCGGTCCAAGAGTGGATCTGGCAAGGTGGCTAATGCCGGCGTAATAGATCCTGAATTGCTGTTGTCACGGGACGGCAGGTCTGGGACGAGAGATCGGTAGTGGGGAATAAGGAGGAGGATTTTGTTAATGGAGCATGCAATACGTTTCCACAAATGATTTGTCCAAGATGATCAGGGAATTGGTGTCCGATCTCGGGGTCCAGCCCACGAATTAACAACCATTGAATGCGGGGACAGAGGCTTTACGAAGGGTGTATCAAACAACCTGCCGCCTGCGGATCAAGAGCGCGTTAGCGGAGGAGTTAGCAGGAGCATTGCACTGCGATGAGCTCCATTATGACAGGAACATCATCAATGAGGTGGTTTGAAAAAAGCACCTTTCCCTGTCCGATTTCTGACCCGGCGGCTAACATGCAATGAGTGACCAATCAGACCGACAACTTATTGCTGAAAGCCTACGTCGAACGCAGGCTTGAGGCCGCGTTCGACGAACTGGTCCACCGCCATGTGGACCTTGTCTATTCAGCCGCCATTCGAATGGTTCGTGATCCGCATCTTGCCGAAGACGTGACCCAAGGCGCATTCATTGCGCTGGCCACGCAAGCTTCCGAACTGGTGGAGCGGGCGACGTTGGCGGGGTGGCTGCATCGCACCGCGCAAAACATCGCCGCCCAGACCGTCCGCACCATCGAACGCCGTCGGGCGCGCGAACAGGAGGCTTTTGCCATGAGCGAACAAGTTTCAACTTCACCGGATATCTGGTGGGAGCAGATCGAACCGCACCTGGATGCCGCGCTGGGCGAATTGATTGACGCTGACCGCGATGCCTTGGTCCTGCGCTATTTTCATAAGAAATCCGCCGCCGAAATCGCCACCATTCTCGGCGTGAGCGACGATGCCGCGCAAAAACGTGTGAGTCGTGCGGTGGAAAAACTGCGCGAGGTTTTCGCGAAGAACAAAATCACGATCGGGGCAGGCAGTCTGGGAATATTAATTTCCGCGAATGCCGTGCAAGCTGCCCCCGTAGGACTGGCAACGAAAATCTTAGCCGCAACTTCTGGACTAACCGCAACCACTGGAATAACCATGATCCAAAAACTTGTTATCGCTGGATTTGCCGCTGTCGCGATTGGAGGCGGCATTTACTCGTTTCATTTGCAAAAGCAAATCGCCGCGTTACAAGAACAACAAACATCGCTGAACCAGCAAATTGCGCACATGCGTCAGGAATGCGACGACGCAAAAAATCAATTGGCGGCGGCACAACGGGAAAATGAGCAGCGACAAAGCAATCAGGATGAACTCTTGCGATTGCGTGGGGAAACTGGCGTTTTGTGGCGGCAGCTAGACGAAGCGACTAAAAACAATCGCGCCCTACCGGCCGCAGTTGTGGCAATGAACACCAATTCGTCCATGCCGCAACTCGTCATTGAAGCCAGATTTCTGACAATGCCGAAAGACGCATCTGCCGGTTGGTATGACTCGACCAGTGCCGGTATTCTTACCAGCGAAAACTTCTTAATTGCGTTAAAGCAATTACGCTCACGCAATGATGTTGAAACTCTCGCCGAGCCGAAAATTACGACACTCAGCGGACACCAAGTTCAAATGCGGACAACACACATTATTTCTGTCGTGACCAATTTTTGCCTTCAAGAAACAAATGGCTCTTCCAACATTGTTCCTCAAGCCAGGGCTGTCGAGTGTGGCCTGATTCTGGATGCGGTGCCGAAAGTCTTGTCCGACGGTTATACTATCAAATTACCCATCATCGCTTCGATGGTTGAATTCTTAGGTTACACGCCATCTGCAAACACGACGCCAGCTTACAATTCAGTTGGGCAGAAATTTGACGTGCCGACAGTCTCGCCTCAAATTCGCGTCCAGCAAATAACGAATTCAGTGAATATGCTGGACGGCCAAACGCTGGTTTTTAGATTGAATGATAATCAAATGCCTTCGGCCGCCGCGCTTGCAGAACCTGATGCCAGCAAATCAAACTCTCTTAACCGGCGCACGCTCGTGTTCGTCACCGCAACCATCATTGACGGTGCAGGCAATCGGGTGCATGCAGATTCCGAAAGTTATACAAATACTCCGCCACAACCCGTCAGCCAGTGAGGGTTGTTTGCTGAATAAAACGTCTTCGTCGCGATGTCGCATCGGCCGAGCAAATCCTTCCGTCAAAGCTACGGTGAAATGCAGAGTGCAAAAATAGTGCAATCCCCGTTTGCGTTCTTCAGGCTGGCTTAGCAGCCCGTTAAAAAACTGCAAGGCGTGCCGTAAGGGAACACCGAAACCACCTTTAGCCTGGATGCAAAGAGTAAACCAAGAGAAGTGATTTTCGTGAAAAAGGCCGTCTGGCGTTGTTGCTCCTCCCTTACAGACCGCTGCGGGTATGCTCAGTCGTCGCGCCTAGCCATCCGACCTTTTTGACGAAAACGGCAAGCCTCGGACTTTTTCAACGGGCTGTTAGGAGGTAAAACTATTGTTTTTCGTTCACGCCTTTGCGACTTCCTTTGGATATTGGACGTTTGGACTCCTTCCATTATCCTTTCTTAATCACGGCTCCATTTGTCGCTTGGGGTGCTTTGGAAGTTTTCAAGGACTTCGTGGAGGAGATCGATCTTGCGGATGAGGGCAACGGTTTGGTGGATGTCGCGTTGCTTGAGGAAGCAGGCGTTTAGCCCAAGGTTAAAAAAATACTGCTTGCGCTGGTAGTCCGCCACCTCGCTCATTCCCAGAATGAGAAGCGATTCAAGACCGGGGGTGCGTCGGATAGAACTCACCAGGTGACCAGCAGCGTCCTCCGGAAAATCCAAATTCAAAAACAACAGGGCTGGGAGCGGGAAAAGCTCCCGGTTTGTAAAAGGTTCCTGTCCTTTGAGGTAGGTGAGAGCTTCGTCCGGGCTGGGCAGCACGCGGACCGGGTTGGAGATGCCGCTCTGGGCCAAGGCAAGTTCGAACAGAAACACGGCGTTGGGGTCGTCTTCCACCACGATAACAAGTTTGTCGTCTTGCATATCAGTGTATCGCTGGATTTGTCTTCAGTAGATTTCAACCAAAGGTTTCTCTTCCCGACGATGGGGAACTTTCCCCGGTGGTATCGGGGTAATGCTCTGCCTTGGGGGCAACGTGGTCCAAAGGTGGCGAAACCGAGGTTAATGATTGTCCCTGCTTAATTCCCAGTGGTAAGCTGGAATCAAGGAATGAGCCTGGAGAAAGACCATCAGCGAGCCCATAGCCGGCGCCGAGTGATTTGGCTCATAGGCGTCATTGTCATCCTGGGAGTCGCAGTTTTGGGGTGGCAGAAAGTCTCCAAGGAGTATTCTACGCAGCTACAAACAAGAGCAGCTCTCGATAACTTGATGACTAATCCCGTGGAATTTGCAAGGACTCGCGTCATGGGAGGCATGGGTGTATCACTTGGCACGAATTTGGTGACTGGGCTGCCGGTGATCAACTCGATGCTTATCGACAGCCCGGCACAAAAGGCGAGTCTACAGGTTGGGGATACGATTGTGAAAGTCAACGGGATGTCGACAATTGGGAGGTCATTGGAGGAAGTTCGTCGGAAGGCTCACGGTTTCGCTTACGGCAAAATAAGCATTACGGTCTTACGTAGTCAAAGTAACCTCGTGGAATGCGTTGTTCATCGAAACTCATGGAATAAGCTGAGGGAGTTAACTAGCAATCCATATGAATAACAGGCGCATGTCCGCTGGACTTGAGACGCGGTGGTGGGTTGGAACCGGTCTCGCAACAATTCTAATCGCCCTGGTGCTTGGTTATTGCATGAAAACTGGCCACTCAATAAGCCCTATCGGTGCGAAGTTTTTGGGATATCGCATGAGCACGAATGGGTACCGGGTGGCTCGCTTCTCGGTTACCAACGCTAATGAAAGTCCGATGCGGTGCGGGTTCTGGGTGAGCCCGCCGGAGAGTCGCGAACCTTCCATTCTGGGATTATTTGATCCGGATAGGGAGTTTATTGCTGGAAGAAGTGCTTCCTATCTTGAAGGAGCCGTCCGCCCCATGTACCCCATGGTTTTTCCCATGCCTCCGGGCACCAACTTGCCATCCGATCCATGGGTGCTGCGTATCACTGCCTTTGATGCGCGGCCTCCTGGAAGGTTGCACAGTATTCGACTCCGTGTGAGCCAGATCCTCTTAAGGAATGGGCTGCAGCGACTTGGCTTTTTTGTGCAGCCTAACATTTGTCAAAATCCGGTGTCGG
>JAQGOV010000402.1 GCA_028293425.1 Verrucomicrobiales bacterium | reverse complement strand
AATCAAATCCTGCGTAACATGAAGTCCATTAGCTTGGATCTGGAGCCCTGGGTGAAGAAAGGCTTGCTCCAAATCCACACTTCCCGCCCTTCCCTTTTCGGCTTGGAAATGCATCTTTTAACCATCTATGACGCCGTCCGCAAATTTAAGCCGCGCGTGGTTGTGATGGACCCGGTCACGAACTTGATTAGCGTGGGGACGCAAGTTGAAGTGCGCTCCATGCTCACCCGGCTGATCGACTTCTTCAAAACCGAACAGGTTACCGCTCTCTTCCCGAGCCTCACCACGGGGGATGTGACCAGTGAATTTGAAACCGCCATTACTTCCCTCATGGATGTGTGGCTGCTCCTGCGTAACATTGAGTCCGGTGGGGAACGCAATCGAGGGCTTTATATTCTGAAATCCCGCGGCATGGAGCATTCCAACCAAATCCGTGAAGTGGTTCTTTCTAACACGGGCATTGGGCTGGTGGATGTTTATGCAGGCCCGGCCACTGTGTTGACCGGTTCGGCTCGTATCGAGCAGGAGGCCCGGGAAAAGGCTGATCTCGACCGCCGAAAGGCTCAAATGGTACGCCGCCAGCGCGAGATCGAACGGGAGCGTGGGGTCACCAATGCGCAAGTCGCCGTCCTGCTTGCGGGGCTGGAAGCAAAAATCGAGGAGCTCAACCGCGACATCAGTGAAGAAACACTCCTGGAGCAGGTGAATGCTAAAAGTCGTTACAACCTCGCCGTCAATCGCCAGGCTGATGCGGAACCAAAACTGAAAAGGAATGGATCCCACAAATGATCAAAATCGCCAAGGTCGGCAAACAGAAACCCGCAAAAGCCCCCGAAGAGGAGGCTTGGGAGCTTCGGCTTTATGTCGCGGGTCAAACCTCAAAGTCGCTCACCGCTTTTGCCAATCTTAAGAGTATTTGCGAGAAATATATTGCGGGCAAATATACGATTGAAGTCGTTGACCTCCTGAAAAATCCAACCTTGGCCAAAGGAGACCAGATTCTCGCCATTCCAACCCTGGTGCGAAAGCTCCCTTCGCCGATCCGGAAGATTCTCGGTGACCTGTCGAACACCGAGCGCGTGCTGGTTGGTTTGGATCTGCGGCAAAAGAATGAACCAATTACATGAAAACCGATTCCATTCGCGAGGAAACAAGGAAATGGGAAAAGGCCTTGGCCAAGGTGTCAGCCCAAACGTATTGCCTGAGGCTCTACGTTTCAGGCTCTACTCCCAAGTCCAGTCGGGCCATCGCGAACATTAAAAGAATTTGTGAGGAGTATTTGAAAGGCCGTTACACGCTCGAAGTAATCGATATTTACCAACAACCTGTCCTGGCCCGGGGGGAGCAAATCATTGCCGCTCCCACACTGATAAAAAGATTGCCTTTGCCATTGCGCAAATTCATTGGCGACATGGCCCATACGGACAAGATCTTGCTTGGGTTGGATTTAACACCGGTGGGGCTATCCGAAAATGCCGATGGAAAAACCAAACGCGCAAACAATCGAGATTAGCGAACTCAAGGCCCGCCTGGCCGAGGCGGAGGACACGTTGAATGCCATTCGATGTGGCGAAGTGGATGCGCTCGTGGCTTCGGGCCCAAACGGAGACCAGGTTTTCACTCTCCAGGGCGCGGAGATGCCCTACCGCATTCTGGTCGAAGAAATGAACCAGGGGGCCTTGCTGTTGATCCCCGATGGAACCATTCTCTACGCCAACACCCAGTTTGCACGACTGGCTAAAACGCCGCTCGAACAAGTCATCGGCTCCGCCTGGCAACAGTTCTTCCCCCGCGACAAACATCTCCAATTGGAAGGTCTTTTAAAGACTACGGAACCCGTCACGCCACCGGAAGCGCTCAACCTGATGGCGGCTGATGGCTCCTCGTGCCCGGTGCAACTGGCTCTGCGCTCCATGCATTCGGCCGGGGTGGAAGGGTTCTCCGTTATTCTGACCGACCTTTCTGAACGACAACATAGCGAGGATGCGTTACGCAAAATCTCCGTGGAATTACTGGAGAAGAACGGCGACTTGAACGCCTTTTCCCACAGTGTTTCGCACGATATGCGTGCACCACTGCGGACCATGCAAGGGTTTGCCAGGGTCCTCCTGGAAGATTACGCAAGCCAGTTGGACCCCAAGGCCAGGATGTATTTGGGCCAAATCGAAACCTCTGCCGAGCGGCTCTCTCGCCTGATAAACGACGTGCTTTCCTACAGCCAGTTATCCCAGGTTCAAAATCAGCCGGGCACCTTCGATCTAGCCAATCTCCTGCGGGACATCGTTGAAACGTATCCGAATTTGCGCGAGGCCAATATTGAAATTGTCCCTTTCCAGGCGCTGGTCCGAGGCTATGAGGTTGCCTTAAACCAATGCGTTTCCAATCTCCTGGGCAACGCGCTCAAATTCATCCCCAAGGGCGTCACCCCGCAAATTAAAGTCTGGGCGGAACGCTCAAAGGGCCATTGGCGCCTTTGGGTGCAGGACAACGGCATCGGCATCGCCCGAAAAGATCAGGGAAGAATTTTCGACGCTTTTTCCCGGCTCCATAGCAATGAAGTTTATGAAGGAAGCGGCCTTGGTTTAAGCATGGTCAAAAAGGCCGTTGAAAAAATGGGTGGCCGGGCAGGAGTCGAGTCCGAGCTCGGGCAAGGCAGTAGATTTTGGATTGAGGTCCCCACCGCCTAGTCCACTCGCGCCAGCCTTTTTTTGCCATAGCACCAGGGTTGTACGTTGCAACTACGGCCTCCGAGGCAACTGCCAATTGAAGAATGAATTTATGAAAACACCTAACACCAAGCCCTCTGCCAAGCCCTCTGCCAAGCCCTCTGCCAAGCCCGGCGCCAAACCCGCCGCCAAAGCTCCAACACCACTCTTCCAAAAAACCCTTCAGCGTTTGCCCGGTTCCAAACCAGCCACCCCTCCACCGGCTAAAAAGCGGGACAAAATCTTTTCCAAGTCTCGCGACAATCGGGAAGATCGTGGCGCGCGCCAAATGAAAACATCTAAAAACGCACAAACACTTTCGCGTGGGAGATAAGTAACAAAATAGGGTGGTTATCGTTTCTGGCCCGTTTGCGCGCGCACCACAAGGACCGGGCAACCCGCATGCCGCACGACACGTTCCGCCGTGCTGCCGAGCAGGACGTGTTTCAACCCTGTGTATCCGCGGGTAGAGATCACAATCAGATCGGCTTTCAACGATTTGGCTGCGGCTGTGATTTCTTGAAAAGGCACGCCATACCGCACCACGAATCGGTCGATCAGACTCGAGTCCACCCCCTGCGACGCCGGAATTCGTTCAAGTTCCCGTTCGCTGCTTGCCATCGCTTTGTCGTTCTCCATCACCAGTGGGAAATAAACAAAGTCCGGCCCGGTCATGGGTTGCACAACATTCAGGAGTATCAACTTCGCCCCCATCTGGCCCGCCAGCATGGCAGCGTATTTCAACGCCTCAGTGGAATCAGGCGAGAAGTCAATTGGCACCAGAATGGATCGTAACCGCCGGCTCAGCGAGCCGGAAGCCTTGGCTGCCACGGACGTCCCAGTTTTGGCCGGCCGTTTGGAAATATCTCCCCTCCGCTTTTGTTTGCTTATCGTTTTCATTTTCGATTATGGCCGCAATTGTTTCCCCGCCTGAGTCTTGGACCTTGACCAAGAACACCAGCTTCTTTCAATGGGGTCTTACCCGAGAATGGACTCCTGTTTAAAACCGAGTTCCCCTCCGGATCAATCTCCGTGATCTCAGCAACCTCCTGTAAAAGCATCAGGCTTCTGTTTGTGCGTTATGCGCCTTTTGCGGCTAAGGATTCCCTGCGTTCGTCATTCGCCATTCTGGTTTCGTCATTCTTTTCAGCTCACGCTCTCAGGGTCTCAAAATCCGTAGTAAAAATCGCCGCAATCCATTCCGGACTTGAAACCTTTGGTACGGTTTCAGTATCAATACATTATGAG
This sequence comes from Verrucomicrobiales bacterium, assembly GCA_028293425.1. Taxonomy (GTDB): domain Bacteria; phylum Verrucomicrobiota; class Verrucomicrobiia; order Limisphaerales; family JAQGOV01; genus JAQGOV01. The sequence goes on along the minus strand of JAQGOV010000402.1, from coordinate 357 downwards.
TAAGGAAATGAACCAGGCCCGTCGAAAAGTGCACCAGATCATGGGTGAAAGCGCTTACCACATTGAAGTCTTTGGCGATGCTTTGGCGAAAAGAGAAAAATACAAAGAGCTTCAAGGCATGGAAGCCATCTATTATTACCTGATCCTGAAGCATCACTGGCTTCCCTCCCAGGTGAAATCGCTCAGTCATGATGACCTCGTCCTGCTCCTGGCGGAAGAGATGACCGGCTGGAGGGTTCCGAAGGATGCCAGGTAACCCGGAAGGCGTGGCAGCCTGTCGATTGTCCAAGGACCAAGGTCCAACGTCCAAAGCGGGGGAGGCGGCAGCTACGATACCTGCCCCCGCTTCCTAAAAAT
>JAQGOV010000655.1 GCA_028293425.1 Verrucomicrobiales bacterium | reverse complement strand
ACGTGCAATCGTGATCTTATTGGCCGTGGTCATGGGATCGGGCCGCCGACGGAAGTTTGAAGCGATGCGCTCGATCCCGTCAACCTTGCAAACATAGAGAACAAACGAAAGGAGGCATCGCCATTCCCGTCACGTTTTGGACTGCGCCAGTCCTCTGGCGCTTTTAAGCGCTTCCAACTCGCGCAACGCCATCCAAAGCGGGAGCCCTCAAATGAGCGTCCGCTAATCCTCGCTCGATGCGAGCTTAGCCAATACGCTCAGATCTTCCAGGGTTGTTGTGTCACCCTTAATCTCCACGCCTGACGCAATCTGTTTGAGCAACCGTCTCATAATTTTTCCAGACCGCGTCTTCGGAAGAGATTCGGCAAATCGGATGTCGTCAGGCTTAGCCACAGGGCCAATTTCTTTCGCGACATGATTGCGCAATTCGTCGCGTATATCCTGACTCGCCTTGATGCCGGACTTCAACGTGACGAATGCAACCAAGGCCTGCCCCTTTAATGCATCCGGGCGTCCCACCACCGCGGCTTCCGCTACCTTGGGATTGCTCACCAGTGCGCCTTCCACCTCGGCCGTGCCGATGCGGTGCCCGGCCACGTTGAGAACGTCGTCGATTCGGCCCACGATCCAGAAATATCCATCCTTATCCTGGCGGCAACCGTCTCCCGTGAAATAGCTGCCTTTGACCTCGGTCCAATAAACTTCTTTGTAGCGCTGCGGGTCGCCCCAAATGCCACGCAGCATGCTGGGCCATGGTTTGCGCACGACCAGCTTGCCGCTGGTCGTCTTCTTCACCGGTTTGCCCTGGTCGTCCACCACCTCAGGCAAAATCCCAAAGAATGGTAACGTAGCCGTGCCGGGCTTGGTGGGGGTGGCTCCAGGAAGCGGAGTGATCATGATTCCACCGGTCTCCGTCTGCCACCAGGTATCCACGATCGGGCAACGCTTTTTGCCGATGATTTCATGGTACCAAATCCACGCTTCGGGGTTGATCGGTTCGCCGACAGTTCCTAATAACCGGAGCGAACTCAGATCATGTTTCTTCGGCCATTCCTCGCCCCATTTCATGAAGGCGCGAATCGCCGTCGGCGCCGTGTAAAGAATCGTCACCCCGTATTTCGCCACGATCCTCCAAAAGCGGTCGGGCTCCGGCCAATTCGGTGCTCCCTCGAACATCAGGCTCGTCGCGCCGTTCGCCAGGGGGCCGTAAACGACGTAGCTGTGCCCAGTCACCCAGCCGATGTCAGCCGTGCACCAATACACGTCGTTGTCCTGCAAATCGAACACGTATTTGGAAGTCATTTTCGCCCCGAGCAGGTAACCGGCCGTGGTGTGCAGGATCCCCTTGGGTTTGCCTGTCGAGCCGCTGGTGTAAAGAATGAAGAGCGGCGCTTCGCTATCCATTTTCTCCGCCGGACAATCGACGCCGACATTATCCAATTCGCGGTGCCACCATACGTCACGACCTTCCTGGATATGCACCTCGTTGTTGGCCCGCCGCAGCACGACGACTTTCTCAATCGTTTTGGCAAGAAGGTTTCCTTGCGCATCCTTGATCGTCAGCGCCTCGTCGACATTTTTCTTCAAGGCCACTACGCTCCCACGGCGATAACCGCCGTCTGCGGTGATGACCAGCTTGGCTTGCGAATCAAAAATGCGGTCGGCAACCGACTGGGCACTAAACCCGCCGAACACCACCGAATGCACCGCGCCAATGCGCGTGCACGCCAGCATCGCGATGGCTGCTTCGGGCACCATCGGCATGTAAATAATAATTCGGTCGCCCTTTTTAATCCCGTTTCGCTTCAGCACATTTGCGAAACGGCAAACTTCGCGATGAAGCTGTTTGTAAGTGAGCACCCGCTCTTCGCCAGGCCTTCCGTCCGTCGCGGGTTCACCTTCCCAGATGATGGCTGCTTTGTTCGCGTTTGCCGTGCTTAGGTGTTTGTCCAGGCAGTTGTAGCTGACGTTCAACTGACCGCCCACAAACCACTTGGCAAAAGGTTCCTTCCACTGCAGGACCTTTTTCCACGGCTTGAACCAGACTAATTCCTGCTTTGCCTGCTTGCCCCAGAACTTGTCCGGTGTCCGGATCGACTCATTGTAAAGCTTCCGGTAATGCGCCATCGACTTGATGTGCGCTTTAGCGGAAAAGGCTTTGGACGGCGGAAATACTCGGTTTTCCTGCAGGACGGAGTTCGGGTTATTCGCGTTAGGTTTGTCGGCCATAAACTCTGAATTGGTTCACTATCTTTAAATACGGACGCTGGGTCGGTTCAATGTGGAATCCTTCGCGGGCGTTTATTTCAAGAATCCCTGCTCCTTCAACCAATAGATGCAATCGTTCGCCCACGGGTGCTTGTTCCCAAGCCCAATGCCGTGCGGCCCTTTTTGGTAAACGTGCAGGTCGTATGGGACCTCGGCCTTTTGCAAAGCCATGGCAAACTGCAGCGAATTCTCCACCTTCACCCCTTTGTCTTCCCACGTGTGCCAAATGAAGCAAGGCGGGGTCTCTTTCGTCACCTGCAATTCATTCGACAAATTCTCCACGAGCTCAGCGCTTGGATTTTTGCCGAGCAAAAATCCCTTGGAACCGCTGTGCGTCACGGGTCCCATCGAGATGACAGCGTAGCAAAGGATACCCAGGGTCGGGCGGCAACTTTGTTTCTCAATCGCATCGGCAACCTCAGGATTACCAAGGTCGAAATGGGTCAACAAAGTGGAGGCCAAGTGTCCTCCCGCTGAAGAACCCATGATCCCTACGCGCTTGGGATCGATCTTCCATTCGGAAGCCTTGGCCCTAACCGTTCGCACCGCGCGCGCGGCTTCCTCGAGCATCCGAGTATGCCGATATCCGCTTGTGCCTAGT
>JAQGOV010000640.1 GCA_028293425.1 Verrucomicrobiales bacterium | reverse complement strand
GTGACGCGGACGCCTTTGTCCTGCATGGCGGCGGCCACGGAGGCCATGGCCGTTCCACCAATGCCCATGAAATGAACCGATTTGATTGCTGCAAACATGATCAATGCTGTTGTGAGGACGATGCGACTCACGCGCAAGTCAAAACTCCTCGTTTCCTTGGAAAATCTGCAAATTTAGACCAAACGGTCGATTTTACATGGGAGCACTAAGCCTTGAGCTTTTTCTCCAGAATTTCGCCAACGACCGCAGGGTTCGCTTTGCCCTTGCTCAGTTTCATGACCTGGCCTTTGAGGAAGTTCAGTGCAGCCGCTTTGCCTGCGCGGAAATCCTCGGCGCTCTTCGGGTTTGCGGCGATGACTTCCTCGCAGAATTTTTCCAACGCACCTGTGTCGCTGACCTGAATGCGATTGGTGCGCACCACGTTTTCCTTGGGGGATTCGCCGGTGGCAAAGATGTCCGTAAATACATCCTGAGCGATTTTGTTGCTGATCTTTCCTTCATCCACCATGGCGACCAGTTCGGGGATGTGCTGCTGCAAGTGTTGAACATCGTCAAGGCTCTTGCCCGTTTCGGTCAGCTTCGCGCGGAGGTTATTGATCAGCCAATTGGCAACGGCTTTGCCATTGGTTCCGCCCGCCTTCTTTTGCTGGTCGAGAGTGGCTTCGAAAAATTTGCCCAACGGCACGTCCCAGACGAACGTTTGGGCGTCGGCGGCGGGGAGTTGATAATCTTTCATGAAGCGCAGCTTCCGCGCGAGAGGCAACTCCACAACACGGGTCTTCACCTCTGCAAGCCATGCATCGGTTGGCATGAAAGGCATGAGATCCGGCTCAGGGAAATAACGATAGTCATGCGCTTCTTCTTTGGTTCGCATCACGGTTGTAATGCCCGCGACGTCATCCCAGCGACGGGTTTCCTGCCGCAGCTTTTCCCCTTTCTTGACGGCTTCGATTTGGCGGGGAATTTCATAATCCAACGCACGCCGAACACCGCTGAAGGTGTTCATGTTCTTGATTTCGATCTTGGCCCCGAGTTCCTTCTGGCCCACGGGACGCACGCTCACGTTTACATCACAGCGCACCATCCCCTTCTCCATGTCGGCATCGCTCACTCCGCCGTAGATCAATATCTCCTTGAGCGCGTTCAGATATTCATAGGCCATTTCTGAACCAGTGATATCGGGTTCGGAGACGATTTCGAGCAAGGGCACACCGGCACGATTAAAGTCCACGCCGCTGTGGCGGTCGAAATGAGAGTTTTTGCCAACGTCTTCCTCCAAGTGAGCGCGAGTGATCCGCACGCGCGCGGTTTTACCCTCCAATTCGAAATCCACGAAGCCGGCGATCGTGGATGGCTTGTCGTACTGAGTTACCTGATAGTTCTTGGAGGCGTCCGGGTAGAAGTAGTTTTTACGATCGAACTTGGCGTAGCGCGGAATTGAGCAATTCAGCAGAAAGCCGGTCAGCACTGTCAGCCGGAGTGCTTCCTCGTTGGCGACGGGCAGGACGCCCGGCATGCCGAGGCAAACAGGGCAGACATTTGTGTTTGGGGGAGCGCCGAATTCGTTCGCGCAGCCGCACCACATCTTCGATTTTGTTTTGAGCTGGACGTGTGTTTCCAGCCCTATGACCGCTTCATATTCCATAACCAAATGACTGCTTTAAATCTTCAACTGTAATCGTTCTTTGTGCCAGCCGGTGGCCTGCTCATAAGCGTGGCCCAGCGTCAGGATAGTCTCTTCGCCAAACGGCTTGCCCAGGATCTGCAAACCGATGGGGAGCTTCGGATTGGTGGTGAAACCGCAGGGCATGCTCAATCCAGAAATGCCGGCCAGGTTGCACGAGATGGTGAAAATATCCGACAGATACATCTGCATCGGGTCGTCCGACTTCTCCCCGGCTTTGAACGCCGCCGTGGGGGTTGTCGGTGTGATGATGGCATCCACCTTCTCGAAAGCTTTGAGGAAGTCCTGGCGAATCAAGGTTCGCACCTTCTGGGCGCGCAGGTAATAGGCGTCGTAATAGCCGCTGCTCAGCACGTAAGTGCCGAGGATAATGCGGCGCTTCACCTCGGGACCGAAACCGGCTCCACGCGTTTTGCTGTAGAGCTCGATCGGATCCTTCCCTTCCACACGCATCCCGTAGCGGATGCCATCGAAGCGTGCGAGGTTCGCGCTCGCTTCGGCGGTGGCGATTATATAATAAACTGCCACAGCATAATCTGTGTGCGGCAAAGAAATCTCCACCACCTCGGCCCCAAGCTTGTTCAATTGCTGGACCGCGGCGTGCACCGCCCCGCTCACTTCCTTGTCCAGGCCGCCGATGAAGTATTCCTTCGGCAAGCCGATCTTAAGCCCCTTGATATTCCCGTCCAACTTGGCCGCGTAATCGGGGACAGGCTCCGGGAGGCTTGTGGAATCGGAGCGATCGTAACCACTAATGGCCTGGAGCATCATAGCAGAATCCCGGATGTCCTTGGTAAATGGCCCGACTTGATCGAGCGATGACGCAAAGGCGACCAGGCCGTAACGGGAGACGCGCCCATAGGTTGGCTTTAATCCAACGCACCCACACAAGGCAGCCGGCTGACGGATGGAGCCGCCAGTGTCGGATCCCAAGCTTGCGATACATTCATCCGCGGTGACGGCAGCAGCGGAACCGCCGGAGGACCCTCCCGGGATCCGGCTGGTGTCCCAGGGATTACGGGTGGTGACGAAAGCGGAATTTTCAGTCGAGCTGCCCATGGCGAACTCGTCCATGTTCAAACGCCCGAAGACAATAGCCCCGGCTTCTCTCAGTTTGCTGATGACGGTAGCGTCATAGACGGACCGGAAATTGCCCAAAATTTTTGATGCGCAATTCAGTGGCTGATCTTTGACGGCAAGGACGTCTTTGATTGCGATAGGCACGCCCAGCAGTGGCTTGCCATTATTCCCGGAAGCGAGCTGTTTGTCGGCTGCTTCTGCCTGGCTGAGGGCATCCTGGGCGTCATAGCTCAAGAAGGCGTGGATTTTTGGTTCCACCTGCTCGATTTGGCTGAGACAAGCTTGCATGGTCTCACGAGAGGAGACCTCGCGCTTGGCCAGCTTTGCCGCGAGCTCCGAAATGGTCAGTTGATTCAACGTCATGGCAGTTTATTCCAAAATTCCCGGCACGACAAAAAGTCCATTCGCTTTGGCTGGGGCATTCCTGAGAGCCTCTTCATTCGAGATGGAGGGGCGCGGTTCGTCGGGACGGGTCACATTCACCAGGGGCACCGCGTGAGCGGTTGGCTCCACGTTCGTGACATCCAATTCATTCAGCTTGGCGATATATCCCAGCACCTGGCTGAGCTGTTCCCCGTATTTCTGTTCTTCTTCGGGGGTGAGGTCCAGCCGCGCCAAATGCGCCACATACCGCACGTTCATTTCAGTTCCTGCCATAAGGTAGCAAAGTGGCAAGAGACAACTGAAAAGGCAAAGAAAAACGGGGTGGAGAAGGGTTTAGCGCGAATCTGGTCATTGCCACCGAACCTGGAGGCTTTGGCGGGCTGCTGCCAAAGGAGGACCGCGGTTTGTTCGCCGGATGGGCGGTCTCGACGCGTTTTGCCAGATGAACACTTCCGCCCGCGAGGACTCGGGCAGCCCTAGGAAGGGTGGTTTTGGACGGGTGAGAGTCTCCTGAAATTTCCGAAGGCTTGTAAACAAGGCTTGTTTGCGAATTTTTTTGGAGGCTTGTTTAGCCTTTTGTAGCCTTTGATTACCTTATTGAGGCTTCGTTTAGCAAACGTCAGGGACCCGTCAGAAACTGACGAGCAGCGGGGGCAAGGACTTTTAAAGACGCTCATCGAGGAAAAAGTACGGTTTCAAATCGTAGGGATGAGCGCCGCCATCCTGCCGTTCCCTCGAAGACAGAATGTCCCCAAACCCGTTGAACTCGGCGCTGCGGTCAGCCTGGCTTATGTCTATTTCCCTTGTACTCGTCGAATCTCCAGAAACCTCTGCCGCGTGTTATCCCGGGCGCACAAATAGATCTTCGCATCTGCAATCACACACAGTGTGGACACATTCAAGGAGTCTGACGCCGGCAGATCCGTCACCTCAAATTCCCCAAGAAAGTGGTCTTGAGCTTCTGACGCATCGGGCCCCCGATAAAACGCGAGTCTTGGCCGCGGATCGCTGTTCCAATATTGGGTTAGCGTAGGCACGGTTCTGCCCGATGGGATAAGCGTCTTTCGCTGACCATCATACAAAACTTTTATAGCTTCCGTGGTCACGCCATTGCTAATGACCGGAGTCGCTTCTTCGATCACCAGCGGCTTGCCCACTTTTTCTGGGGCAATTCGCCACAGCGCGGTTTCGAATTGCTCCTGCAGACCTTTGTAACTCTGGGTTGCTGGATCATTGAGCGCCGCCAGCAGTTCTGGGACGGCTGAATTCGCTCGGCGACCCAAATTGCTCAAGGCGCTCGATGCATTCCATCGAACGCTGGGATTGGAATCTTTCAACGCGCTCGTATAGGCAGGAACAAGCAACTCCGGCTCGCCTCCAATATGGTAAACGGCCGATACGGCATAGAAACGCACGTCACTATTGGTATCGGTAAAATTCCTCAGCAGAACAGGCACTGCCGCCCTGGCCATTGGGCCGATGTGGCCCAGGGACAGAGCCGCGCACATCTGAGACGAAGGCGAAATCCGCTCCTGGTAAATTCTGATCAGCCCCGGCACTGCCCCTGCAGCATTGGTTTCCAAAATCCGAAACGCATACTCGGCTTCTTCGTTGCGAAGGCGGGCATCACGATGGTGAACCCTGATGACGGATTGCTTACGAGCCAGCTCCACCACTTTGAGTTTGAAGGGGGTGTCATGGGCGCGGATCATGGCCAGCAGCGTGGGAATGCCGTTCGTTCCAATCCGTCGTAGCGCTTCGTCAGCTTTCTTAAATCCTGGCGAACCAAAGGGCGGATCGGCAGAAGTGTTCGGGACGTGCTTCTCCAGCCATACGCTCAGAGACTTCCCCTCATAAACTGGCTCACTCGGCCTTGTCATGCCCCAGAGGAACAAGCCGAAAATGCCTGCCAGCAGAACACAGATTAAAATGCGAAAGCGTTTTTTCATCTCCGTGGGCGATAGCGCATCGGTTCAAAAGCACCTGAAACGCGGCCAATCCTTCAGGGTTGGAGTGTAGCGCCTCTCTGCCGGTTTGGAAGCGCTTTCCCTCGTGTCATCGGACCCATTTTTCTTCCGCTCCTCAGCCCCCCCGAGAACATGGCTATTTGTGCCAGAATCCGGATGCTACATTTCTAAGACAATACCCCTGAGCCCCTGTCTGGAAGCCGGTACAGCGTTACAAGCTGGAACGAGGGTGGTTGCTGTGGGTTCCATCTCGACTTTTGTCAGTGGTCTGGCTAGTTTAACGACATGGAAAAAAAAGGGCTCGCATCTTCAAAAAGCTCGAGGGCATGCCCGGCCTCGGACTCGAAGAAAGGCACCTGCTCGCCCGAAGCCTCGCGGCAACCCCCGACGAGCGTTGGCGGATGCACGAGAATTTCCTCCGCTCGCACGACTTATTCACACGCTCATCGAGGAAAAAGTACGGTTTCAAATCGTAGGGATGAGCGCGGCCATCCTGCAAGGCGTTCCGGCTACAACCCTGGATACGGACATTTGGATCGATCTTCCCCCCAGGCAATACATGAAGATGCTCAATGTCGCAGTCCGCTTAGGCGGCACAGTGCGTGCCAACACGGTTGTAGATTTGGCGGATGAATCCACAGTGAATTTTGTCTACCGCGTGGATGGCCTGGGGAGTTTTGATGCTGAATATGCAAAGGCCAAAAAGCTGTGGCTCGCCCCAAGGATCTCGCGCATTTGCCATTATTGGAGCAGACGATGGAAGCTCAGCGGCGAGGCTTATAAGGGAAGCGGTTAACCAGAGAAGGCGCGGCAAGTTTCGCACCAACACAGAGCCGATGGTCGAGGTGGATCAGAAACACGTTCGTGCCGCCTGCGCTGCTTGAAGACTGCCTCAAGCTCCACCCTTTCCCGTGACAGGTGGACAATTCGGGGTATGTTTCAATTCAGAATATGGAACGGAAATGGGAGTTCAGGTATTCGGCTCCTTCCCCTGGGCCGAAGCAGGAATTGGTTAGCGCGGAGGAAACCGAAAGGCTCCTCCTAAAACGGCTGAAAGACGAAACCGCTGCGCCTCACGATGCATTGTGGGAACTCGCCAAATTTTACAGCCATACAAAACAACACGAGAAGGCCCTGGATTGCCTGCGCAGGATCATGGCGAGTCTGCCGGATGCAGAGCGCAAAGCAGCTTGTGTTCTGGCCATGGGGCAGACGATGGAACAGGTGGCCGATTACCCCGCCGCGATCCGCTATTACCGAGAAGCCTTTGCCCTGGAGCCAACCAACACCAGGACCTGGTATTTGATCCACAACAATCTGGGATTCTCGTTGAACACTCTGGGCCAGTTTAGCGAGGGTGAAAGGCTTTGCCGGATAGCCGTTCAGATTGACCCTGATCGTCCTAACGCTTACAAGAACTTGGGCATTTCTCTTGAAGGACAGGGTCGTTATGAGGCAGCAGCGGAGTATTTCGTCCAGGGCACCAAGGCGGATGCGAGCGATGCCAGGTCGTATCATCTGCTGCTAAAGCTCTTGAACGAGCACCCTGAACTCTCGCACCGGTTCTCAGCCGAAGCAGAGTGCTGCCGAAAAGCGGTGGAGTTCGCTGCCGCCGAAAGGCAGAAGTCCAAACCATAGTGGCATCAGGAAGGACCTTCTGATGGCGAATGCCAATCTCCAACGACTGGGTCGAAAACTCTTTATGCGCAATTCGGGCGGCGGGAGTTAAACCCTCCCGTTCTACCTCCGTCCAAGCTACCATTTCGTGGGAAAACAGCCATGTTTTGCCGGTTCGGCTATGAGTAATTTAACCAAAGGTCAGATCGCGGACGACTTGCTCGCCAACCACAACCCTCTGCTATTGGCGAGTCCGGAAGAGCATTCGGCCCGAGCCGGGAGAGCTTAAATCCACCGTCAGGTCATTCTGTTCCGGGTCGTTGTCCGGATGGGAATAGCTGCCTGGATCGATGTCCGACCATCCATTGGGGTCAGAGGGATCTGAACTGGATTGAAGCACTGCCCCCGAGCCAGTCCACAAAATGTGGCCTTCATTCGAATGAGGACTGGTTTTAAAAATACTCAGCCTGGGTCCCTGCTTTTTTTGACCCCACAGCATCAGATCGAAGCTCATGCTGGAGGCGTTCGGCCCGGCCTGGTGAACCTCCACAGCCACGGTATTTAGCCCCGCCACGAACAAGTTTTTGTCGAAGCTCGCCTCCATGAAGGTTTTGCCGTCATCAGCCATTGGGGAGGTGGCAAGGGTCGCATACGTCGTGTTGATCGGCATGTTCGTAGAACGGTAGATCTCGATCCCATTGAGATAGACAATCCCTCCGTCATCCGCCAAAAGCCTGACTACCATGCCCGTGCAGGAAGTAATGTCAGAGGTGGAAAGCGCGAAGGCACGGCGAAACAGTTGAGTCGCATTCGTGATCGCGTTTGGATCGCCGATAGCGCCAATAATCCTGCGGGAGATGGTGACCTCTGGACGGCTGACGGCGGCATCCCCATAGCCGATTTCGGCAATGCCATTGCTCCAACCACTATCATCAAAGATCCTCGCTTTCCAACCTGGCCCCGGATCAATGCCGTTATCCCAATAATTCCAGGGCTGGCCGTTAGCCACAATCACCTGAGTATTCGGCGGATTGGTCACGGTGATGATGCTAAGATTGGTGGAGGAAGCGCCCGAGTCATCCGTAGCCACCACCTGCAACGTATGCACTCCGGCAACCATATCACCCCAACCAAAGGTATACGGGCTGCTCGCGTCGTTCCATCGATTCACGCCATCCACGTAAAACGATACGTTCGAGACTGCGCTATCATCGGTCACAACGGCCGTGTAAATCAGGTTGCTACCCACGAGGAATTGAGTGGCAGCCAGGTGGTTGGTCACCGTGGCGATTATGGGAGGTGCGTTTGGCAGAACGGTGACAACGACCAAATTTGTGGAAGAAACATTTTCCGCATCCGTGTGGGCAGTGGCAGTGATCGTGTAGGAGCCAGCGGCCAAACGGTTGGTCCGGATAAACGGTGGACTATCGGCCGTGGCCACGACGAAACCGTTTGCATTAAAGTCCAAAAAGTGGGTACCGATGGGCACTCCAATAGCCCGAAAGGGAATCGGAGCACCTGCAACAAATGTTTGACCGTTGGTGGGGCTGACGACGCGGACGAGGGCGGGCTCCACCGCGATTTCCACATTATCAATCTCAAGGGGGTCATCCGGAGAAGAAGATCCATCCTCATCGGCCCAAAGGATAAACATGAGGCTCCCCGGGGACCATCGACTGGCAGTAAAATCCAGCAATGCTTGTTTGTGGCCCGAGGTTCGATCGTTATTGAAATCTGGAATGTTTATCCAGGAATTTTGTTGACCGGTTAAGCTGTAATAAACTCGATGCCCACGAACCTCCTCGCCCGGGACTGTGAAGGGAACATTCAGGTCGTAAGCAAGCGTCAAAATGCTGAGGTCCTGCCCACTGCTGTTCCTAAAGGTTGCGAGAATCGCCGAATAACCAGGCTCCGCTGGTCGTGTCTGGATGTAATGGCCTGCGGAACTCCATAAGCCTGCGGCTGTGCCATTAGGTGGGTTGCCGCTGCTCGAAACCAAAGGCAGGTTGAACATAGCAGCAGTGTTGGTTTGCACTCGCAAATCCAGAGAGGCTGCATTCACAATGTCCGCGCTGCTTCCACCGATATTTTGACGTGTGGCCCACTCCTCGACAGGAGGCAGCAGGTCGAAGGTGATCGGGCCTGCGCCGTGGGTTCCGACATTGATTTGCGCCCGAGCACTCGCCAACAGGAGCCAAGTTCCAAACCCACCGATGAATGCGATCCTTGTGAGGTTAACCGATTGCTTTAAGACCCGCCAGTTCCCCAGGGAATAGGACATAGAATCTGAGATTTAGCAGACCTGATGAATGATAATAGGTAAAATTTATAGACCCTTTTCCATAATTGGCAAACGAATAAACAGACGGTTTACAGAACTCTCTCTGATACCTGGTTGCAGGTATGGGGCCTGGCGCGAGACCACAGTTTTTCCACGCCCCATCTGATTTTTGGCCTTGCACTGTGGCTGGGCTTTTCGGGATCTTCTTTGTGAAACGTCAGAAGCAGCTCATTGTGCTAAAATCCTGTCGTTCAATCCCCTGACTATGAAAGATATGATCGCATGGTTAACGGTGCTGCTGATGGTGGCACCCGCCGTTAGTCATTCCGCTGAAGCCACAACCAATGGCACGCCCGCAGCAGGAACCAACGCTTCAGCACCTCGCAGGCCCGGGCGCGGCACTCCAAACTCGAACGATGTCTTTTATGCGCTCGGCCCCGATTCGAAGCCGATGCCGGGCGTGCCGAAAGGAAAATTCACGGAGGCAAAGGTCCTTCCGAGCATTGTCTTCCCCGGCACCCAGCACACTTATTGGGTCTATGTCCCGGCGCAGTACGATCCGGCTCAGCCCACCGCAGTGATGATTTTTAACGACGGGCAGGCGATGAAGGCCGAGCCGGGCGATGTGCAGGCGCAGAATGTTTTGGACAACCTGATTTTCCGCCGGGAAATACCGGTGATGCTGGGCGTGTTTATCAATCCGGGCAGACGTCCAGACCAACCGGAACCGACGCCGCGTGACTGGGGTGACCGAAATACAAATCGGCCCGACGAATACAACGCGCCAACAGATAAGTATGCGCGAGTGATCATAGAGGAACTAATGCCCGCCTTAAAGAAAGAATACAACATCTCGCCCGATCCAGAACTGCACGGCATCATGGGCGCGAGTTCTGGCGGCTGTGCGGCTTTCTCGGTGGCCTGGTTCCGACCGAATGATTTCCGGAAGGTGATTACGTTCGTGGGCAGCTTCACGGACATCCGAGGCGAATACATTTATCCCGAACTGGTGGCGGAAAGTGAGAAGAAGCCCATCCGTATTTTCATGCAAGATGGACGGAACGACAATCGCCGACCCGACAATCTGAAATGGGATTGGTTTTATCAGAATGTGCGGTTGATGAACGCCCTGACAAAGAAGGGCTATGATTTGAATTACACCTGGGGCATCGGCAATCACGGACAGAAACAGGGAGGAGCGATCTTCCCTGAAATGATGCGCTGGTTGTGGCGGGATCAGCCGGTCTCAAGCGATCCAAATGACAAGGTGGAGCGGGCGTTCCGCCATCCAAAAACTGATTCCGCCGAGCCAGCCAAGCAACCCCCGGCCAGCGAAAGCAAATAACTTTGTTCCGAACTCCGATCCCGTTATGACCAAGAAACGAACCATATTCCTGACTACGTGTCTGGGGCTGCATTTTTGGACGGCAAACTTGATTGCTCAGAACACTTCCCCGGCAATCCCCCCTGCCTTGGGGGTACCAAAGCCAGGGCCAACCAATGATGCGCCTTATGCCCCGCAGCCCATTCTGCAAGGTGGCGTGGTGGTGCCGTTGTATCCGCCCGGCTCACCGTTCCTAAAAATGGAACGCGTCCGTGAAGCGGAACAATACAACATGAACAAGGCTGTGCCGGGACGGATCAGCAGCATTGTGAACATCCATAATCCTTCCATCGAAGTCCATACGGTGGACGGCAGCCTGAACACCGGCGCGGCCATTATCCTGGCGGCGGGTGGCGGGCATAACACGCTGAACGTCGGCACGGAGGGCGCGGACTTTGTGCCTTACTTTTTCAACTACGGGGTGAACACGATCATCCTGCGCAACAGATTGCGCCGCGATGGTTACGATGCGAAAGTTGACGCCGTGAATGACGCGCTCCAGTCCATTCGGCTGGTGCGCGCGCATGCCAAGGAATGGGGCATCGATCCGAACCGGATCGGGATTATGGGATTTTCGGCGGGAGCTGAACTGGCGGCCCCGGCGGCGCTCTTTTTTGAAGAATTCGACAAGAAGAATCATTCACCCGGCGACCCGCTCGCAGGAGTATCCTCGCGGCCTGATTTTGTCGGCATTGTTTATCCCGGTCCCACGCCCTTCGCGCGCGGAGGGACCCCAGCCATTCCCCGCAATACCCCACCGGCGTTCATCATCTGCGCGGGAGCGGGCGATCGAGTGCATGCGGTGTGGGCCAATGAATATTTCACGGCCATGTTGAATGCAAGCATTCCGAATGTTGAAATGCACATCTACGGAAACGGGCGGCATCCAGGCGATCCACTGAGCGACGGCAGCCGAATGACAGGAGGGCTGACTTATCGAAACGGGATTCCGTTTGGCACCTGGCAGGATCGCTATATCGAATGGTTCCGCGACCTTGGGTTTATGCAAAAGCCGGGCGTAGAAACGAAAGCGGCCAAGGACATCGCAACGTTTGTCAGCCAACCGCAGCGCGGGAATGGGCGACGCAATGAAGCTTCGGGTGAGCAAAAAGGCGCCACGAACAACACGAACGCGAGCGCAGCAGCCAAATAGGCTCAACAGCCCATAAAACCTGCAAGGCGTGCCGGGGAACACCGGTAACCACTCTTAGCCTGGATGCAAAGAGTAACCAGGCGAGTTGTTTTCGTGGAAAAGGCCGACTGCGACTGCTTTAGGCCGGCCCGGTTTGGATGACAACCGCACCCAAATCAGATTGCGGGGGTGGTTGCGATGCGCCTCCGCTCGCTCGCGAAGCACGGCCGCGGGCGAAGTCCTCGGCAGCTTTCTTGCCGGCCTCGGCACCATCATGGCTGCCCTTTTTCAGAGAATCCGGGGCCAACTCGTTGGCGAGAGCGTACGTAAACACCGCGGCAAAGTAAGCACCATAGCCTGTCCAGTAAGTAGCGTCCGCCAAGGCTGCCTTGATTTTAGGGGCTGCTTTTTCGGCAGCAGCACGAGCCTGCTGGGCACCATCGTTCAGGGCGTCGCGCAAGGAGTCAAACACAGGGCGTCCTGACCTAGAGTGTGAGCTCTGCTGCCCTGAATATTGCGATTCACTCCCAGAGTTTGGGTTCGGATTGGATGAGTCGTTCATATTTCGGTTAAAATTTAAGTGTTCCGTTCAAAGTTAAGATGGGGCTGAAAGGCACTTGGCGCAATTACAACGCAAAGGGGAATTTATAACGCGCGGGGGGAGTGAAGGGCGGTCATTACTGATTGTCGAGCCGCTTTGCGGAAAATGACAAATCTAAACCAAGCGGCAATGACGAAACCAGAATGACGAAGGATTTGACCGCAGACAAAGGGGAGCAGCCAAGTCGTCAGTCGAAGAGGCGAACAAGGGCAAAGTGGGGAGACGAAGATGGGAATCAATGAAAATAGCACATTTCAAGACTACCACCCGCACCGTGGCTAAAGTCCTTTGAATTTTACGCGCAAGGACTCGTAGCCGACCACACGCTGGTAACGCTGCTCGTTTTCGACCCTTTCTCGGGCCTCAAGCACGTTGATACCGCCGACGTGCTGAACGCATTTCTGGAGCAAGGTGCGCAGAATCAGGCGGGCGTGGGCCGCGCCGATGCAGAGGTGCGCACCGAAGCCGAAGGCGAGATGGGGATTGGGTTTGCGGTCGAGACGCACTTCATCCGGTGCATCAAAGGCTGCCTCATCCAGGTTGGCGGAGGCCCAGCAGAGGGAAACCCGGCCGGCAGGTTTTACGGTCACGCCGTGAACATTCGTTTCCACTGGGCACACGCGCCCAATGTGCGTGAGCGGCGTGGTGACACGGAAAAACTCTTCGCATGCATGCACGATCCGACTCGGGTCCTGACGGAGGAATTCGAGCGCCTCGGGATGCCGCCCAAAATAACCGAGCACCGAGGAAATACTGTGAATCACCGTATCCCGGCCACCGGCGAAAGTAAGATTAGCGAAACCCATCATTTCCTCCCGGGTGAGAGGCCGTCCGCGGAAAGTGGCTTTGGATAAGGCGCTGAAGAAGTCGTCGCCAGGGTTCGCCGTCGCACGATCAAACTGGGCGTGGAGATATTCTTCCAGAGAGGCCCCTTTGGAATCACCATCACGAAAGACGTGTATGCCCCAACCTATCCAAACAGCCGCCTCTGACTCAGCCACATTAAGAAGGTATGTAAGCGCATGGGATTGAATCGGGAGCGCGAACTCGCGCACCACTTCAATGGAATCATGCGCCAAAGCCTGATTCAGGAAACCATCCAGCAGCGTTTCCACCTGAGCGATCACGCCCGGATCCTTCGCACGTTGGAAGAAGGGTTCCACGATTTTGCGATAGTCGGTGTGGTCGGGAGGATCCGTTTCCACAGGCAACTGGCGCATGGTCCGCACGTCTTCTTCCGAAGGAATGGGCACCCGAAATGGGGCGTTTGAGCTGAATGTTTTCCAATCTTTGGCCGCTTTGCGCACGTCTTCGTGGCGCAAAATCATGGGCACGGACTCGCCCTGGAAGACGCATTCCAGAATGCCATCCTGTTTTCGTTTATCGCGGAAGGGATCGGAAATTTTATCCATAAAGCTGCTGCCCTACTTGTAGCAGTGGTAATCGGGTTTGCAATGAGCTTTTGAAAACGCCTGGGTGGAACTTGGCTGTGCGAAGTCTCAGCAAAGCTCAGGTTGCTTTTAGACGGCTGGAGGTATTCCATACCATGAGCTTGACGTGTCAAGCAGCCGAAAAGATGAACGCGGGATTAAGATGAGCAAATTATGGCTAAAGATGCGCCCAGCATGGAGATACCTACTGACACAACCAGCCCGATGGCTTTTTGGGCGCTGCCATCTGCTGAACTGCTGAAGCGAATGCGAGCCGCTCCCGAAGGCTTGAGCGGGACGGAAGCCGCTCGGCGGCTTGCTGAATTTGGCGTGAACCGCCTGCGCCCCAGCACTCAAACGAAATCCTGGCTGTTGTTGCTGGCGCAATTCAGAAGTCCCATTGTCGTGATTCTCCTGGCTGCGTCCATTCTCTCCTTCTTTTTGGGGGAATCTCTCGATGCTTCCATCATCCTCTTGATCGTAGTCTTCAGCGGCTTGCTAGGTTTTTGGCAAGAGAAAGGAGCGGCCGACGCCGTTCAAAGCCTGTTGTCGCTGGTGCAAATCAAGACCATGGTTCGGCGCGATGGGCAGCAAATGGAAATACCAGTTGAAAAGATCGTCCCTGGCGAGATCGTCGTGCTCCACGCGGGGGATCTGGTTCCTGCCGATGGGGCGCTCCTGGAGGGGAAGACCCTTTTTGTCGATGAGGCGACCCTCACTGGAGAGACCCTTCCCACAGAGAAGCTGCCTGGGATAGTTTCACCCGAAGCCACCCTGGGCTCCCGAACCAACAGCCTTTACATGGGCACACATGTGGTGAGCGGCACTGGAACCATGCTGGTAGTAACCACAGGAGCCAAGACGGAATTCGGCAAGATCTCCGAGCGGCTTAAACTGCGTCCAAGCGAGACCGAATTCGAGCGCGGGGTCCGGAGATTCGGTTACATGGTGCTGGAATTGACACTTATTTTGGTGATCGCGATTTTTGCGATCAACGTTTACTTCGGACGCCCGGTGCTGGAGGCGTTCCTGTTTACGCTGGCGCTCGCAGTAGGCCTCACCCCGCAACTGCTGCCAGCCATCATCAGTGTAAACCTGGCCCAGGGAGCCAAGCAAATGGCCGAGAAGAAGGTGGTGGTGAAACGGCTGGCATCGATTGAAAATTTCGGCAGCATGGACATCCTTTGCTCGGACAAGACCGGCACCCTGACAGAGAGCTCAGTGCGGCTGGAGGCCAGCCCAGGAGTTGAAGCAGGTGAAAATCCCAAAGTGCTCCAGTTCGCATTTCTGAACGCTTTGTTTCAAACGGGATATACAAACCCGATCGATCAGGCGATCCTCGCGCGCGATTTAAGCAGGCCGGATAACTGCCGCAAATTGGACGAGGAGCCATACGATTTTAACCGCCGCCGACTCAGCGTATTGCTCGAATGGAACGACGCCACCGTCATGATCTCGAAGGGAGCGCTCCCAAATATCCTGAACATTTGCACTCAGGTGGAAATGACGGATGGCAGACGGGTGGAGTTGAAAGATGTCCATGCGGAAATCGATGCTCGCTTTAAAGCCTTCTGCGGGCAGGGCTACCGCATCCTGGGGGTTTGTTATCGTCCATTGCCAGGCGTGATGGCGATATGCCGGGAGCACGAGCGGGATATGGTTTTTCTGGGTTTCCTGCTCTTCTCTTCTCCATTAAAGGCGGGCATTGCGGAGACCCTCAAAGACCTGCACCAACTTGGAATCCAGGTCAAAATTATCACCGGGGATCACCATGAGGCAGCGAGGAGTGCAGCACACCTGGCGGGGCTCAAATCCTCACGCGTACTGACTGGGAGCGATTTAGCAGCGATGAGCGATACCGCGCTGCTCCACCAAGCCAGCCGGGTAAACATTTTTGCCGAGGTCGAACCCAATCAAAAAGAGCGAATCATCCGTGCGCTCCAGAAGGCAGGGCACGTGGTCGGATTTCTGGGGGACGGGATCAATGACGCCTCCGCTCTTCATGCCGCCGACGTAGGCATTTCGGTGGAAAGCGCCGCGGACGCCGCCAAAGAAGCCGCCGACATCGTTTTGCTGGAGAAAGATCTGGCCGTACTCGGACGAGGGGTGCGGGAAGGACGCCGCACCTTTGCCAATACACTCAAGTACGTTTACATGGCAACCGCGGCAAATTTCGGGAACATGTTCAGCATGGCCGGGGCTTCCCTGTTTCTTTCTTTCCTCCCCCTGCTGCCCAAACAGATTCTCCTGACCAACCTGTTGACCGATTTTCCGGAAATGACCATTGCGACAGACCGTGTTGATCGGGAGTTGTTGGCTAAACCGCGCCGGTGGGACATTAAATCCATTCGCAAATTCATGCTGACCTTTGGTTTGATTAGCTCGATTTTCGACTTTGTGACCTTTGCCCTTCTCATGAAAGTGTTTCACACTTCCATAGCCGAATTTCGCACGGCTTGGTTTATGGAATCAGTGATTTCGGCGTCGCTTGTTGTGCTTGTAATGCGTACGAGGATTTCAGTCTTTAAAAGCCTGCCTTCACGAGCCCTGCTCACTGCCACGGCGGTAATTGTTTGCATAGCATGCCTCTTGCCTTTTTCACCGCTCAGCAGCGTCCTTGGTTTCACCCACATTCCCTTGCGAATAGCCGCGGCACTCGCCCTGGTTGTGCTCCTCTACCTTTGCACGGCTGAGTTCGCGAAACGGCTGTTTTTTCGGCACAACAAATGACACCTCCGTTAAAGCCGGACGGGGTGCCTTGATGGGTTAAGGAATCAGTTTTCCCCTGCACCGTGCCTGACATGGCATACGGTCTGAAAGGTGAAGATATGGATAGTACGCCTACTTACCCAACAGCCTGGATTGTCTCAATCTCGCACTCAAGCCAGGCGTTTGAAAAAGCATTCGCTCGGCTCTGAACCCTTTTGGCCGGAAGTTGTCCACCATTCACGTCCCGCATGGCCCCTTGGAACCTGCGAGCAGGTGGTCCGGAATAGAACGCAAAGCTAATCCTTATGAAAATAATATTCCGCCTGTTCCTCGGCATTCTGGTCATCCTGGCAAGCACCTCAACCTCGCGTGCTGTTAATGCCATGGGAAAGGTCTTTTGCGACGCCAGTCAGAACAGTTCGTTTGATGCGAATAATCCCGCCATTCCGGGAGTGTTTGTTGTCGTGACAAACCTGAGCGGAAGTTTTTCCAACGGCAACTGGACAACGACCCCGGATGGCCGATTCGTGGTGGCGCTACCCAATGTTGCTGATAGGTATGTGGCGTTTATTCTCCCAGAAAGTCTTCCGGGTGGCTCGGCGGTGGTGATCCCGTCCTCGGGTCTGGCGCGGTTCTCTGTTTCCAATTTGGTTGCTGATATTACAACCAACTTTCTGGTTAACAGCCCCATTTGCCGGACCAATTCTTTCCAGGCCATTGGCCGGATATTTTGCGATATTAATTCCAATGGGGTCATCGATCCAACCGACCCTCCCCTCGAAGTGCTCATCGGCATCACGAACCTGAGTGGCACGTTCTCGAACGCCGCGTTTTCGACGAATGGCACCTTCGTTCTAAACCTCCCTCACGTGACTGACAGCTATGTGGAATTCCTGATCGCATCCAGCCTGCCGCCGGGGTTTGCCATTGAACTCCCAACTAATGGGGTATTTACCTTCACCTTCAGCCCAGGAATTCGAACGAATTTCTTCAGCCGATTCCTCATCAGCGGCGCTTGCTGTCCCACCAATGGGCTTACCAATAGTTGGACCAAAGCCACGAGCGGCAAATGGGAAGAACCGGTATGGTCATTAGGAATATTGCCGGATAGCTGTCAAACGATCGAGATTACCAACGCTGGATTCAAAGCCGTTGCGATCGATAGTTCCACCGTGAGCGGCTTTCCAGGATCCCTGACGATTCGGCATTTAGATGTCAATGCCCCCACTGGCTCCTTCAATACGGTGCTTCTGAATTTTGCCGGCACTGTTGTGCCGCTCCATGTGCTCAGCGGTGTGAACGTTGGAACGAATGGCAAAATCCTGAACCTTTTCTCAGGGCTTCTTGTTGATGCTGGCGGGCTAATCATCACGAATGGGGAGGTGGCCCAACAAGGGGGATTCACGCGAGTAGGGGATTTCATTGACGTGGAGGGTCGGTTCAACTTGACGAATGGCCTGGTGCAAGCACCACTTGAAACCGTTGGCAATGGATCGGTCGCTAGCCGATTCGTCGAAAATGGAGGCACGAATACCACGGGTGACCTGGTCTTGCGCGGAGGTCCGCCGCTGGTTCAATATGACCTTCTGGCTGGGCTTCTAACCGCAGGAAGCGAAGAGATTTTTAACGGGGTGCGAGGCACCACCACGATCGCGCAGTCCGGAGGACAGAATGTCGTGACAAACCAGCTGCGACTGGAAGGCTCCGCGATAGACCGTGATCCATTTGGGCCCGGGATTGCGCAATACATCCTCACAGGAGGGACCCTCTCGGCCGGTTCAATCCTGCTTGGACCTTACAGTTCATTCGCGCAATCGAACGGCTTCACGACGGTTTTTGGAGCGATCGTTTTCAATGCCGTCAGCCCGTTCTTCCGCACGACGTCGTTTTTGGCGGGGGGAACACTGGCCGCCTCCAATCTCCTTTTTTCGGGAGCAGGTGAAAACCTTGTCCAAACGGGCGGTGCGATGATTGTGACGAACTTGTTTTCCTTCGCAGGATTCGCATTTTCTCCTCCCCTTGGCTTTGCTTTTTATGATTTTGCGGGAGGCACATTGATGGCGAGCAACATTGAAATTCTAGCTAATATGTCGATCGGCTCTGCTGGCGGCCAAACCCGGCGCATTACCAACCCAGGCTTTTTCCGGCTGGGAGGTGGAGGCACGCTCACTACTGCTACGATTGACGAACGGTTGGGCCGGTTCATTCTGGCGGGATCGGCCAGCATCGATATGGCCGCAGGAGCGAGCAAGCTCGCGTTTGCGAACAGCAGCGGTGAGGCTTGGACGCCCGGAGCTGTATTGTCGGTGATTAATTGGGCTGGGTCCACAAATGGTGGAGGAAGCGATCAACTCTCCTTTGGCACGAACGCCAACGGACTCACCGCGAGTCAACTCAGCCAAATCCGCTTTGTGAACCCTGCCGGGTTTGCGCCGGGCACCTATGCAGCGAGGATCCGGAGCACAGGCGAGGTCGTGCCCACCGTCGGCCCGACGCTCGCGTTCACTCGAACGGGGAATGCCCTTGTATTCTCCTGGCCCGCCAATTCAGTGCTACAAACAGCAACCAATGTTGTTGGTCCTTACATCGACGTGACCAATGCGGTCAGTCCCAGAACCAACGTGATTGCGGCAGAGTTCCAGAGATTTTTCCGGCTGAAGCAGTAAAGTCCTGCGGGCATTTGCCGGATGCCTAGCGGGTTTTGTAGAAATTGCGATAACGCTCGGCTTTGGAAGCACGCAATCGTGACTCCACTGCCTTTGCAGGGTCGGAACAGGCGGCTGGAGGAGTCATGAGACGTTGCCAAAAGTCTGTTTTGGCGGTGAACGCATCAATTCGCATGGGCGAATATGGACGTTCATCATAGGTCGCTGCCATAAACTCGAAGCCATTTATCACCAGATGTTGTTTGGCAGCAGGGCTAAATGCGATCGAGTAAGCTGCGGGAACCTTGAGATTTTTTAGGGCCAGGTAAGTTGTGATGTCAACGAGCAGGCGGTCGTAGAGCCCCAGGAGGCTGGCGGTGGTATCCTTGGAGATCGGGACGAAATAGAAAACCGGCTCGGCTCCACCATCCCCCAGAAACCATGGAGAAAGTTGGTTCTCCGTAATTTTTCCCGCCAGTAATTCGTCCATCGAGCGCTGAGTGGTGATGAAAATTGAAGTCAGCGCAACCCATTGGTCCCCTTCCGCAACAGCCGAGCAAAAAAGGCTTCCCGAGCGCAGCCACGCCTCCTTTTGTTCCAGGCTCCAGAAGAAGTCCGCTCGGTGATGCCCATTCTCGAATCGAATCAATTGCCCCACCACTGAAAGGCAATCAGCCGTTCCGAGCACCTCCGAAGCCAACGGGCTCTCAGAATCATTTCGCGCCGCGAGTTCGCTCATCTTGCCAAACTGATCCGGGACTTCATCTTATCTCTGCCTTCCCGCGTGCCGTTCATTTCAATTGCATCCACATTTTCATCGGCATGCGGCTGGAGGAATTGAGACATTCCACTCCTTAAATCAGATTCATGATGAGATTCCTCCTCTGCAGCGTGTCGGGAGGACAAAACTCAACAAGGCGGTTTACAAACTTTTGTTGGGTTGTGGCAACGCAAATGCCACCCAACTATCGCCCGGGGGACCACCGAGTTTGCCGCCGCCGGTTGCGGCGATCACGACGTATTGGCGGCCGTTCACGGTGTAGGTGGCGGGAGGCGCGGTGCCGTGAAGAGGAAGTTTGTCCGACCAGAGCTCTGCTCCAGTGGCCGAATCGAATGCCCGAATCATATTATCACGCGTGCCAGAACAAAAAACCAGCCCACCAGCGGTGACCATTGCTCCGCCGAAGTTTTCCGTGCCTGTTTTTGGAACACCTTGCGCGGTGAGTTCAGGATATTCACCTAGCGGGACTTTCCAACGGAGCTTTCCAGTATTGAGGTCGATGCAGTTCAAGGTTCCCCAGGGCGGCTTGTTGCCGGGGTAATTCTCGTGGTCGAGCAATTTCGGGTAGCCGTTGCTCGTGTAGGCCGGCCGAGCTCGCTTTGCGGTGCTGGGTGGCTGCGAACGATCGCGGAGGAAGAGAAAATCCAGAAGCGCTGTTTGTTCGACATCGGTCATGGGAGGCGGAACAGGCATGAGATTGCGGCCCGTTTTGAAGAGTGTGAGAACATCGGAATCCTTGAGACGGTGACGGAGTCCGCGCAGCGGCGGCGCGGTTCCTATGCCGATTCGGTCTGGCCCGTGGCAGGTCGCACAATTCTGCAGATAGAGCCGCTCCCCGAGAGTTGGTTTTTTCGGATCACGCGGCGGTTCGTTGTCGTCCTGGAAAACGGTGATAATCCATGGGATTTCATTCGCGCTCACGTAAAGGCAGCCACTGGCCGGGTCAAAAGCCGCTCCCGTCCACTCAGCGCCGCCATGAATGTTGTAGAGGACGGTCGGCTTGCCCTCCTGGAAAGGCTCAAACCAGCCAAAGTTCACATTGGCAACACGGCTTTCGATATACTCATGGGCTTCGTCGCTGCGGGTCGTAATATCTCCCCGAGAAAAAAACTGCCGCGCGAAAGGCTGAGGCAATTGAATGTCCGGCTGGTAAGGGGAGGTCTGTTCTCCTGGCAGCTTTGAAATGGGCGCTCGGCGCAGGCGAACGGGAAACACAGGCTTGCCGGTGGTGCGATCGAGCAGCAGCGTGTTGCCGAGCTTTGTCACCTGGGCCACCGCATCCACCCGGCGACCTTCGCGCGTGATGGTGACAAGGTTCGGCGGGGCGGGCATATCCCAGTCCCAGATGTCATGACGGATTTCCTGGAAGTGCCAAAGACGTTTGCCGGTGAGCGCATCCAGGGCGAGGAGGCAGTTGGAGAAAAGGTTATCGCCTTGATGGCCAGTTCCAACAAAGTTCGGCTTGGGCGACCCCGTGGAGACAAAGGCAATCCCACGCTGCTCATCGAGCGCCATGCCGCCCCAGCAGTTCGCGCCGTCCTCAACGTGGCTCCAGGTGTCATGGCCAAACTCATTTGGCTGTGGCAAGGTGTGAAAGGTCCAAAGAAGTTTTCCATTCCGCACGTCGTAACCAAACACATCGCGGTTGAAACCGGGAATGACCAGCACCTGTTTGTAAATCGCGCCGACCACGGTTCCACCTGCGGAAAGGAAGGTGCGACCGTTTTCGCCGAAGTTGGAAACAGGCTGCCCGGTTTTCGGATCCAAAGCGTAAATCCAATTTCCGCAGGTGAAGAGAATGCGAGCACCCGCGCTGCCTGTTCCTGGCCAATAGAGCAGTCCCCGGCGAGCCGGGGAATCTTCCAATCGCATTCCACCCTTGCGAATCTCCGGTTTGAAGCGCCAGAGTTCCGCGCCTGTCGCCGCGTTCAGGGCTACGATGTGATTGCCCGCCGTAGGGGCAAACATGACCTGTTCAACGACAATGGGGTTGCACTGTATGTTGCCGGTGCCGTCCTTGGAGTGGTAGGTCCACGCGACCTCGAGGCGTTTCACTGTCTCACGGTTAATTTGCGCGAGAGCGGAGAAACGGCTCGAGGTCGCGTCGCCCAAGGAGCGATGCCAATTAGTCATCAGGCTAGTGCGAGGCCAGCCGGATGAAGCGGTCAGTTCGCTGGTTTTCGCGGCTGGGATTTCTTTGAATTCCGGCAACGCCGCCCGAGCCTGGGCATCTTCGACGGCCCAAGGGTCGGCTGTGGGCATTACGGCTGCCTTGAGCTGGTCAAAGTTCCAAAGCCCGATCGTTTCCGCGTCTTGTTTGAGGGGTTCGGTTGGAGTGTTTGAAATTTCCCTGACTCCTCGTGAGAGCCGGACATCATCCACAACACCGTCGCAACCAATGCCTCGCTCCACCAGCGTGCCAAAGGCGAGGCCACCTGGGATGGGAGTTCCTGTCAACAACTTGGCCGCTGCGGTTTTGACCAGCTTTCCATCCACGTAGAGTCGCACTCTCTCAGATTCCACCACTGCGGCGATATAATGCCATTGACCGTCGCAAACATTCACATCGGTGCGGAAATCGCCCCCGCGGCCAGGCTGATACAGGCTCAGGACGCCGCTGCCTGCGTAGGTGTAAAGCTCCCAATGCTCAGCGGAGGCTTTGGTATCGCTCGCCACCAGGATATTAAAGCTGGTGCGGCTGTTGAGCTTCGCACGGCATTCAACGGTGAACGGACGAGTGCGATATTCGGGCTTTCCTTCGACTACCATACCGCCTTCCAGGGCCATTCCGAATGCGGTTGAGAGCGAGGCTTGGCCGGTGGATTTTGTCACGGGCGCAGGCGGAGCGGGCTCGCGCCAACTGCGCGGCTTTGGTTTGGGACCAGGCGGTTTGCCGTCCAACTGCGGTACCAGCCAGTCGAGACCGTCCAGATTATCGTGGAGGCGCGCCTCGGCATCTTCATCCGTATGATTCAGAATGCCAATGGGACCGTTCCAGCCACTATCACGGATTATTTTGAGCAGTTTCAGGTCAAGGTCTCCCTGACCGAGCGGCATGATTTTCTTG
Organism: Verrucomicrobiales bacterium; assembly: GCA_028293425.1. Lineage (GTDB taxonomy): Bacteria > Verrucomicrobiota > Verrucomicrobiia > Limisphaerales > JAQGOV01 > JAQGOV01. The sequence continues at coordinate 7,094 of JAQGOV010000640.1, read as the reverse complement.
CCCACCGCATCCCCATTTTTAGTCATGCCATTTAGGTTCAAGGCAACCAAATATGGTTTCATTTGTTGAAGGAGCGTCGGGAACCGATCCAGGTGGTCGTGGCCATGGTGCAGGTTGTAAACAATGCCCACATTGGTGACGCCATCCTGCTTCAGACGCTCAATGATTTGGATCTGGTTCTCGGGCTCACCGAACCAGTTCCCGTGATTGTAAAGCGCCACGGTGCAACCGATCTTTGCGGCTGCTTCAGCGATGGGCCTCAGGCGCTTCGCTTCGCCTTCAACGCGTGCTCGCTGTTCTTCGGGGCTTTTCGCGGGATCGCCGCCGCCCATAATCCAGAGTTGGGCCTTTATATCATGCCGTTTGAGGACCTCGAGAATCAGCTTCGCTTCGGCGTCGAGCGTCCCCGGAAACCACCAGGCCAGAAGTTTGATGCCATGACGCTGGATGGCTAGCATTTCGGCATCAAAGGTGGGAACGTGCTCGGCACGGTAATCATAAGCGTAGAGTTTGAAACCGAGCTTTTCCATCATAGTCGCACGTTCCTCGGGACCACGCTTTTTGGAGTCAAAAGGGACAATGCACCAGGCCACCAGATTGGTGCGGTCAAAAAGGGATTCCGCGCGGGCGGAAAAAACGGAACATAGGGAAAAGAAGAGGAAAACCAGCGCTGCCGCGCGGTGAGACCCAGTCATAGGATTCTTCATAACATGTTTAAAGTGAGTTTTGCCGGTGCATCGGGAATAGAATATTGCTCAAGGTGCTGTTCGGAAAGAAAACACTTCCCCGCTCCTGTAAATTGTTGCGGCTTGGGATCCCGGCAGGAGGGTGCTTCTCGGAGGTGAAGATCACCCAACCACCTCTTCAGGCGTCTTGGAGAATGCGACGCTGTCGCTGAGGAGATGCCCGGCGAGTTGGCCAGCTTTGATGATGCCCCCCTGGATCACGGCGATGAAACACTTGCGATTTTCGAGCAGCGAAATGTCCTTCACCACATCGCCGTCCACAACCAGAACGTCGGCCAGTTTGCCTGCCTCCAAAGTGCCAATCTCTTTTTCGCGTCCGAGAATTTCCGCGCCAGTTTTGGTGGCGCACTTGATCGTATCGAGAGTGGAAAACCCAACGTATTTTACAAAGAAGGTCAGCTCCTTGGCATAATCACCATGCGGATTCCATCCAAACCCATAGTCTCCGCCCATACCAAGGCGTCCGCCGGCCTTGAGGATAAGACGGGCACTTTCACAGCCGCCATCCAGGGTTTCCTGATGGCCGTCGATGACGGCCTGGGGCAATCCAAATTCGGGCCCGCGTCTGATACTGGCCAGCTCAAAATGAAGTGCCGGAACCACCGGCGTGTTGCGCTCAAGCAACAAATCGAGCGCTTCCTGGTTCATGAAAGTGCCATGCTCGATGGTGTCGTAGCCGGCGCGCAAAGCGTTGATGATCCCCTGCGTCGCCCGGCAGTGGCCAGTTACTTTCATTTTGTGGTTGTGGGCCTCAGCAACCACTCCGTGCATTTCTTCGAAAGTCATGCACAAGGTGTGGTGGTCGTTGACGTCAGGCGCTGCGGCGTCGCCAGTAGGATAAGTCTTCACCCATTCCACGCCATCCTTGACCAGTTTGCGGACAGCGCGACGGCCTTCGTCCGGTCCATTAATCAGGAATACCAAACCTTCCATGCCGATTTTTCTAAAGTCGGGATTCCAATCCATGAGCCCACCCGCGCCACAAATTTCGCGGCCACTGGCCGCCATCCGCGGTCCGGGAAACAAGTCCTCCTCGATCGCCATTTTCAGCCACACATCCACGTTATGAAGACAACCACCGCTCCGGGCAGCAGTGTAGCCGCATTCCAAGGTGAGTTTTGCATTGGCCGCGGCCAGCAGCGTGATGTATTCGACAGGGTACTTGATATCGAGGTCTTGAAGCTCCTCAACGTTGAAATAGGTGGCGTGGTAATGGGCCTCCACTAACCCAGGTAGAATCGTGCCGCCGCGTGCGTCAATTTGAAGCGCATCCGCGGGAACGGCTGGGGCAGTCAATTCTGGCCCTGCATAGGTAATCTTGCCATCACGAAGGATTAAAGCCGCGTTCGGAATGGGCGCCGCTCCTGTGCCGTCCACGAGTTGTCCGTTGCGAATGATTGTTGTTCCTTGGGCAGTTTTCATAGGTGAAGAAAAGAAATGATTACGTCGCTTTTAGATCTGCATGCAACATACGGGATGCAGCATTTATGTTGGAAAGCATTCCTACCGTCAAGACGGCTCAGGAATTTCATTCAAGATTTATTTACGGCAACTCGGCTCCGCTCATGCGGGTGGATCCTTCAGAAATGCTAATCCAACGCAGGAACGTGCTTGTCATTTGAACGTGGCGGAAGATTCCGGCCATCTGTAGATTACGCAACAGTCAGAACTTTGATTATTCCCGAGAACTTATGAGCATTTTATCGGACAAAGAAATACGCCGTTTGGCGGTGGAACACGGGATGATCGAACCGTTCGTGAACCGGCAGGTTCGTCATTTGGAAAACGGTGAACGAGTAATTGGTTACGGACTCTCGAGCTACGGCTATGACCTGCGGGTGGCAGATGAGTTCAAGGTGTTTACCAATGTGTTTAACACCGTCGTGGATCCGAAGAACTTCGATGTGAAGTCCTTTGTCGATTTGAAGGGAGAAACCTGCATTGTGCCGCCGAATTCTTTCGCACTCGCCCGGAGCATCGAGTATTTCCGGATCCCTCGGGACGTCCTGACGATTTGCGTTGGCAAGAGCACATATGCGCGCTGCGGGATCATTGTGAACGTGACCCCGTTTGAACCCGAGTGGGAAGGCCATGTGACACTGGAGATCTCAAACACCACTCCTTTGCCTGCGAAAATTTACGCCAACGAAGGGCTGGCCCAGGTTCTTTTCCTGCGAGCGAGCGAACCATGCGAGGTTTCCTATCAGGACAGGGGCGGGAAATATCAGCGGCAGCGGGGAATTACTACCCCGCTCCATTAAGCTGATGGGGTTGGCACCTGGCGGAGGCCCACCTCACCGCAAATGCCTCATGAACTCCTTCGTTTCAGATGGATTGTGGTTCATCCGAATCCGCCACATCAACTCCTCAGGACTGATAACGCGGATGCTGGAAGGCAGCCGCTCAGCACACCACGTGACTGGTCTATAACCGCGTGAGCCGCCCTTAGCGGCGGCGTTCTCCTGTTCCATGTCTTCTGCGTTCTCATCGCTTCCTGGTGCGTGTTTGAAATAGGACCAGGCGTGCGCAATGATCCAATCGTAGCGTGGAACCTTCCGCGCCTTCTCAACAGTTTGGCGGATCTCGCGCGCGACCTTGGTCGGCGTGCCGGAGTGCTCTCGGGCGTTTTGATGCTCCCAGAGGGAATAACGGGCCGTAATCACCGGCACTTCGACGCCGTTGCGATCCTTAACCCAAAACGTCTCCCCTGCCCCAGCTTCATAACGGGAATACTGGAAAACCAAAATGGCTAATAAGCCGTCTGTTTGACTGGCGAAGATCCGGTACGCTTGGTGCGCTTCCGGTGAATTATAATCTTCGAAGTTAAATCCGATGATCCGCGTGTTGGCCTGCTTCATCAACCCCCAAGTACGGCGGGCCTGGACGGCGAGCAATTCCCAGCGATTGGTGCGTTTGTTGCCAAAGTGATCTGGAAAGTAATATCCCCCGCCCCACTCGATGAACCAATCGTTCGTTGACCGGGTGACAAGCGCATAATCAATGGCTTGCGGGCACAATTGAGCCAGTTGAGCAAAACATGTGGACCAGCCATATGGAACCTTTCCGCGATCGGGATTGCCCCAGTAACTTTTGTCCCCGCGAAAGAAATTACCTTGGAACCATTGCACGTTATCACCATCTGTGCCAATGAAACTCACGGCGCTTCGCGGGTCATCCCAGCGGATCGTTGCTGGATCCAAACTTTGCACGCGGGGGAAGCTGCCAGACTCAGTTCCGGCCATCAGGACAGGCAAATTCATGCACCAATCCGTGGCGGTTTGGATATGTCCGTAACTCGTGGAGAGCATCGTTGTCGCGAATTCGTCGCCGCCATTCCAACCTAAAATCGGCGAGAGCGGTTCGAGCCAGGCCATCGCGGTCGTAATCGGTTCATCTTTACCGTAGACCGTAAAGGCCTTCTGCGCGATGGCCAGATCGCGGACATGAGGCTTTCTCGGATCTTGCGTGCAGAGCATCCGGCGACTGAACTGCGCCTCATAGGTTTCAAAACACCACGTTTGTGTTTTCCCACGGACATCCAGTAATTGCTTGAGGCCGTGTGCCTTCGCTTCTTTCTCCAAACCCTCGTCCACAATAATGCCATCCAACAGCCCAGCCAGACTGGTGGCCACATTGACCGAGCAGTCCATATCTGGACGGTATGCGTTGCTTTCGCCTATGGATTTGTCGGACCGGTAAAGGATATAGCCTTTGATGATGCCCCGTTTGGCAAAACGTTCGACCAAATCCCAGGGGCTCAGTGTGCCCGTCTGCCTCAAAGCCGGACGCTTGGCGCGCAGCCGCGCGTACCAATCCTCCAAATCCACATTCCCATTGTTTACCCAAACCATCTCATCCCCATGACCTTCGTTTACAGCCTTCGCCGCCAGCCCTGCCACCGATTGTAGCATCATCTCAAGCGCCGCGCGTGAGGCGAAAGGTGCTGGGTCACTTTGTGTTCGAATGACTGCTTTGGGCTCGGCTTGGACTGGCCACCACCGCTCATGGCTTGAGCCAGCAACGGCGGGCGCAGGTTGGAAGACTGAAATCAGAAGCACCCAGCCGCAGGCAATCCATTGTTTCATGGGTATGCAGTTTGGCCCTAACGAAGGACGAGTCAACGGGATTGCAAGATCCTCGGAGAGGAAATGGCTGGAGGATGTTACCGTTGCAATCTTAGCATCCCACAATCCAGTTTGCTTCAGTCAACGCTTGAACAACGAACGGGCTCTGATTTTTCAGAGTAAAGGTTTGCCCTCTTCCCAAAAGAACATCACCTGTCTCAACACCGGTGAGCCAAATGGTTCCATCACGGACCTGAATCTGCTGCCCACGATGCTGCTTGTCGAGGCGCACAATCTCGCCCTGATGCATGTGCATATCCAATGGCATGACAGCACTGCGAGCCGAGGGAACAAACGGCCGCCCGGAAAAGAATATTTGCCGGAGGGAAGAAAGCTGATCAACCCAACCACCTCCGGACAGCCTAGGAAACAAACCCGCATTCACTTTCATGCCCAAAGCTTGCCATGGCCTATCGTATTTAACAGATACAGTGTTCACTATTTATTGCTTTTACAGATTGATTTGCGTAAATCTGTACAATCTGGAAATCGGTGCCTCTGCATCTATTCCGGCATGACCTAACCGCTCTATCCTTCAGCCTATGCGACAAACTATTTCGGTGGAACCAGTTTATGTTCGCCTCGCCAACCTGCTTGAAGAAATGATCCGGGTCGATCCCTGCGACCGGGTGATCGAGTACCTTCCGTGCGACACTTCAGTGAGCAACAGCGCGTCAGTGTGCCAACCGCGCTCCATGCTTACACCACGCTTGAAACGCGCGGACTGATTGAGGCACGGCCGAAGTCAGGATTTTTTGTCCGCGCACGTTTGGCCGATCTGGTACGGGAACCCGATTGCTGCGCGGAAAAGCCGAAAGTGAGCAACCTGGCTAATTTGGATCCTTTGGATTCTCTCCTTTCCGATCACAGCGATCCAAAGCTGGTTCCACTCGGCGTCGCGTTGCCCAGCGCTCAACTTCTGCCAACGGCGAGGCTCGGGCAAATGATGGGGACACTCGCTCGGCGAATGGGCGCCGCGGGCGGCAGTTACGATGTGGCTCCAGGAAGCGAATTGCTCCGCAAGGAGATCGCCCGCCGTTCCCTCGAATGGGGTTGCGCCTTAAAAACAGATGACCTGATTGTGACCAACGGAGCCACGGAAGCGCTGTCGCTTGCGTTGCGAGCCACCTGCCAACCAGGCGATACCGTGCTCGTGGAGGCACCTACTTACTTCGGCCTCGCGCACATGCTCCGCGAATTGAGATTGAAAGCGCTTCCGATAAAGGTAGAGAGTTCGAGCGGCATTGACCTGGATGCCGTTGAAGCCGCGCTCCGCAAAAAGCGTGTCACAGCGTGTGCCCTGATTTCCAACTTCAACAATCCCACCGGCGTGCTTATTCCCGATGAACGAAAGAAACGCCTGGTGGAACTGGCAACCCAACACCGAGTGCCGCTGATTGAAGACGACATTTATGGCGACCTGCAGCATGAAGGCGCCCGCCCGCGCTGTCTGAAATCGTATGACCGGGAGGGCTGGGTGATTCTTTGCGGTTCATTTTCCAAAACGTTGGCCCCGGGTTATCGCGTCGGCTACATCGCCGGGAGCCAATGGCAGCACCAAATCCTCAACCTGAAGAAATGCACCTCGCTCGCCAACGCCACCTTGCCTTCGCTTGCCATCGCGGAGTTCCTGAAAAACGGCGGCTATGATCGTCATTTGCGCAAACTGCGCCGGCTGTTCCGCGAACAGGTGGCCCAAATGCGCGAGGCCATTGTTGAAAGCTTTCCTGAAGGAATTGGCCTTTCCCGTCCACAGGGCAGCTTCCTGCTCTGGTGCGAACTGCCGAAGAGCGTGGATGCCGTTAAACTTTTCCAGCAAGCCCGTGCCAGCGGCATCAGCATCGCTCCCGGGCCTCTCTTTTCCGTGGATGGAAGTTTCACGCATTTCATCCGGCTAAACTGCGGCTATCCCTGGGATGCCCGCATCGAACGTTCCGTGGGAATCCTTGGCGATCTGGTTAGCCGGATGTCTAGAAAGTAGGCTGGGCAGGTCGAACGCTCAAGGGCGTCGCCTTGAATGCAGCCGGAAATAGCCGACTTACCCCGGGTGGATCCGCGCTCGATGCCGCTCGCGAATGTGAGCCGCTTCCTCGCGTATATTGACCAATGAGAGTTGCGTTGCCGTGAAGAGCATCACACAGCCGAAACCTAAACCGGAGACCCCCAGAAATCCCAGGGCCAAGCCGATCCACCCCAAGAGGCCAAACCAAAATTCGTCGTGGAA
>JAQGOV010000627.1 GCA_028293425.1 Verrucomicrobiales bacterium | reverse complement strand
CCCAGGTCAGCGGTTTTAGTTTCGTTGCGAATCCATTCCGGTGGTGAAATCCTAGCCTTCATAACACAGATAATTTAAGCCCAAGAAAACCGCCAGCCGAGGGCCTATATTTGTGTATAAAGATGAGCCAGCACGGCTCGTCCAAGGCAGCGAGATGGAAAAGACCGTGTTGACGTGTCGCGCGACGAGCGTAAGGAGCCGAGACATAGAGGTCCGATTTGGGAGCGCGGTGCAGAGGGGTTTGCATGCGGTTTGAGGACGTGATCATTCAACGCAAAGGTGGGAAAGAACGCAAAGAGCGAAAAGGAGGAATGCTTAATGCACTAAAGTCGCTTTGAGGCTATTTTTGTAATACCTTTGTTAATGCACGGTGAATTTTCGTTTCCTTGTAATTCTTCTTGCCAATCTAAGTAAATGGGGTCAGCAGTGCTGGCTTATGTCCCGGAGGCAAACAAAGGAGGCAACCGCGATTGTGGCTAGGGTAATTGGCGCACGCGGTAAAAGCGTGAGCGGAACGGAATTGCCTGAGGAACCTGCGCCTGGAAAAAATTTGTACTGCTTACGTTCAAACCTATCGTTTCCCAAGCTATAAGGTCGGGCGAGGCTTCCAGCACGTTTGTTTTGCCAGGAAGGCAATTCGTGACAGTGAGAAGCGAGGCTCCTTCGGTGGACCATGAAAGGGATGAGATAGACAGGAGCTTGAAGAGCTCACCCAAGCCTTGGCGGGCAGTGCTTTCTCCTAGAAATGGACGAACTCCGAAGATTTCCTGAAAGGTTCGAAGCGCCGAGGCATGGTTGTAATAGTTGGTGCTGACATAACCGCCGCCTTTTGCAAGGGGCGACAGCACTATCATCCCGATTGGTTCATGCGCGAGCGAGTCATTCTCATCCCAGGTGATGAACACTGCGCCGTTATCGCGGTAGGCAGAGGATTCGAGGATGCCAGGCAAATTCGCCGCCAGCCAGTTGTCTCCGATTTTAATCGTCGAAACACCAGGCGGGCCGGAATGCATATCATTTGTGAGATTCGGAGTAATAAAAAGAAACCCGGACACATTGTTGGCGCTTAAATCCGTGGCTAGTTCCCTGAAAGGCCGCATGTGGTTGGTGCAATAATCGAAATCGACCGTTAGGTCATCGAAATACATGGCCGGGTTGTGGTGCACGGTATAATTGTAGGAGCTAAAGGTTGGGCAGTTTGTCCCAGATATGTCTTCCTGATAGGATTTCCAGGGGACACCTGCTCGATCCAGCAAGTAAGGAAGGTTGGCGTGAGTAGCGAAATGATGGTAGTCTGGACCTCCGTCATCCAGCACGCCGAAGTTGGTCCCGGCTAAAAGCCAAAGATAATTGGGCAAACTCGGGTGCAGGTCATAGGGGCTGTAATACTGCGAAGCATAAGAAGCGTTAACGAGCAGGGAGTTGAAGTAGGGAGCGTTAGTGCTTCCCAGGATCTTTTTCCATGAATGGTTCTCGAAGAGTATAACAAAAGCGGTCTTGATCGCGGTCATCGGATTCTCAAATGCTTCACGATCAACGAAGGTAACCGGCGCGGAGACTGGACCGGCGATGGTATTTGGTGGAATGGCCAAATCCCGCACTCCGCCCGTTACCTTGATCATCAGGCTGTCTGGAGCTCGCTGACCGAAGGTCAAAACAACCGCGTTGGAGCCGACTCTTTGAGCTGCTTTCAGCGGAAGGAGAGGCGAAGTAGAATAGTTGAACAAATTCGTGATCGAGGCTGGGTCCAAGGCCTCGCTGAACGAGAGCAGCACGCTGGACGCTCCGTAGGCTACGGCACTCAGGAGCGCTGGTGGCATGGTGTCCTGAAGGATGGTTACCTGAGCAGTCAGGCTGGTCACGCTATTGAGGGGGCTCCAGGCAACGCAGTGATACGCTCCCGAGTCAAGGCCATGCACATTGGTGAGGACAAGCGAAAGGTTGGTTGCTCCCGGAAGTAACAGTGTATCCTTGAACCATTGGGATTGGAACGGTCCGGACCCGAAGAGCCCGAACTTCAACTGTATGGATTCAAACTCATTGGTCTCAATGTCCGACGGTTCGGTCAGGACTTGGAGAGGCACGGGGATTTTTGCGGAAACGGTGAATGAGCCATCAAAGGCAACGCTGGGGGCAAACGGAAAGTCCGTCTGGTGGACCTCAACCGCCAGAACATTATCACCCGGGCGCGGGAAAAACGGCCAGGGGACTGTCTCAAACACGCCCCCGTGACTAGAGGAGCCATAAGAAAAAGTGGAATTGCTGACGGAGCCGTAGTTCATATTTGCACGGTTAACTTCGGATCCGTTGAGGTAATAGACGGCACCTCCGTCCAAGAGATTGGAGAAGCTGATGTTGATGTTGGTCGTTGGCAATGAATAGTCAAAGTGGATGCGGAAATACCTCGTGATAACCCGTACACCGGAGCTGTTGGTCAGAGGGAGCGAGGTATTGATGGGCTCCGGGTAGCCGTTGAAGTTGGCAGCAAACAACCCACGGCCCCGTTCCCAAGAAGAATCATCGAAATTAGGCTGCTTCCACGACGGTCCTGGATCTGCACCCGAAGCCAAAAAATTCCAGGTGCTCGCAAATTCAACCAGGGCAACGGGGACGCCATTGGTCGAAACCACGGTGAGCGTGGCTGGTTCGCTAGTTACTACTCCGTAGATGTTGCTCGCTTGCAGAAAGTAATGTCCCGCATCTGTGAGAGCGCAGTTTGAGATGATAAGTATGCTCGAAGTGCGATTAGGTAAATCGAGCCCATCCTTGAGCCAGTGCAGTGCCAGTCCGGCTCCGGCGACTCGGCAGGTAAATGAGATGGAGCTTCCGACCGAAGCCAGAGCCGATTGGGGCTGATTTGTAATGATAGGCACGGTATTTGTCACTGTCAGCGCTGCTGGCTGCGTCTGGGCAATCCCATGCAGGTTGCTGGCCTGGAGGAGATACTGTCCAGCATCGCCAAACGTGCAGTTTAATAGGTTAAGGACTGTGGCATTCTGGGCCGGCAAGCGAACTCCGTTCTTGAGCCACTGCAGCGTGACTGCATCGCCCACCACAGCAGAGGTAAAGGAGACAGAACTGCCGAGGAGTGCCGAGGTGGAACGTGGCTGGAGGGCGATCAAAGGTTCGCCAGCGATTGGCACGACCGTCAACGCCGCTGGCTGGCTGGTGACGATCCCAAACACGTTGCTGGCCTGCATAACATATTGTCCGATGTCGGTCCCAGCACACTGTGGAATGGTCAAGACAGTTGCCGTTCGGCCGACAAGGGCTTCACCGTCTTTAAGCCATTGCACTTTCACCAAGTCACCGGCGAATCCAGAGGTGAACGAGACTGAACTCCCAACCGGGGCCGTAACTGATTTAGGCTGATTCGTAATCGCCACCGGGATGGGAGGGCGGAATGTGGCGTCGAGACTGGCGGCAAAAACAATGTCCGAGCTTGTGTTGTTTGCATTATGCACTTCGACCGCAAAATAGACGTCCATTGGATCTGATCCCTGCATATTCACGGCTATATTGGTCACTTGCAACGACGCTTCGACGGAGGAAGAGGCGAAGGTGCTATAGGAGATCGTGGTGGGAGGTTCCGGCAAATTGTACCGAAAGAGTTCCGTTCCATTTAAATAGAACACCGCGCCGTCATCAACCAGGTTCGTGATCAGAACGGATGACAAGCAGGCGGCATGGACAGCAGGAATGAGTTTCCGAAAGTAGTAGGTCGTGTTGTGGGAAATGTTGTTGGTCAGCGCCAGTGGTGTTCGATTCAGCGGATCAGAAACCGAATTGTCGCCATCCACGACGTAT
>JAQGOV010000615.1 GCA_028293425.1 Verrucomicrobiales bacterium | reverse complement strand
GGGCAGCTCCAGCCGAATTCCATGGTGTGGAAGGGAGTCCCAAGGAAGCTGCAAGAGCCCGCGAACGGAGGATGATCATCACTTCCTTCGACCTCAACGGAAAGTGGTCCTACCCTGATAACTGTTTCGATGCGATTCACTCCAGCCAGGTGATTGAGCATGTGCACAATACCCGGATGTTCCTTAGTGAAATTTATCGTGTCCTGACGCCCGGGGGGCTGGTGATTATGACTTCCGAAAACCTGACGAGTTTTCTCAATCTTTCGGCCATGTTGGTGGGCTATACCCCTTTCTCACTTCTCGCCGTAGGCGGTTGGTATTTGGGAAATCCTCTTGGGCTGCATTATGGAAAAGAAGTCCACGGGGAAGCGCCGGATGTGCCCATGGATGATCCAGCCTACTCCGGAATCATGGGTCATAACCGGGTCCTATCAGTTCTTCAGGCCCGCGATCTATTGCAAAGGATAGGCTTCACTGATATCGAGGTGCGTTCCATTGGCCTCATGCCACTGCCCGGCTGGCTAGGCCGCCCTCTGGAAAAGCTCATGACTCGTCGAGGACATTGGCTCCTCATCCGTGCACGGAAGCCTCGTTAACTTTGTATTATCTTCAAGATTGCATCCAAAATAAAAACCAGTCCAAGCGCTACCACCGAAATAATTGTCTCCATGATCGTCCACGTCTTCAGCATCTGGGGCACACTCATCTGAAAGTACTCTTTCACGAACCAGAAGCCGCCGTCATTCAGATGCGATAGAATCAACGAGCCAGCCCCCATCGCGATCACCAGGAGTTCTCGATTTAAGCCCGGGGTTTGGACTACGAGCGGTGCTATTAAACCAGCAGCGGTCGTGATCGCCACTGTGGCCGAGCCTGTGGCCACCCGGATCAACGCCGCGGCGGTCCAGCCCAGCAGGTAAGGAGAGAGATTCCAACCCTTTACTGAATCGGCGATGGCGCCCCCTACCCCGCCTTCAATGAGAACCTTGTTGAAAGCCCCGCCTGCGCCGACCACCAGCAAAATCTCCGCAACTGGTCGAAGGGATTCGCCAAGCCATTTCAGGATCTGGTCCCCGTTCGAACCCATGGCAAACCCGAATGTGTAAAGTGACACTAGAAATCCAGCCAGCAGCGCGACCACGGGATGGCCTAGGAAATCAGCCCAGATCCGAAACGGATGGCGGACATCACACGTGACATCGGCCAGGCTGGCGAGCAGCATCAGCAGCACCGGCAATAAAATCGTAAAAGTAGTTACCAGGAAACTCGGTAGAACGTTTCGTTCCCGAACCTCAGCCACAAGGCTCGATGGAACTTGCACGACGACCTTTCGGCAAATGACTTTTGCAAACAAGGGTCCAGCTATGGCCGCCGTCGGAACACCTATCAAAAGAGAATAAAGGATCGTTCTACCAACATCCGTTGGGCCAACCGTCGATTGAAGCAAGCCAATGGCCGCGATGGGCCCAGGATGCGGCGGTACCAGCCCGTGCGCCACAGACAGCCCCGCTAAGAGCGGAATACCCAGCAGGAGCGTCGGCCGTTGGGTTTGCCGGACGAGCGTGAACAGGATAGGCACCAGCAAAACGACTCCAACACCAAAGAACACGGGAACGCCGACCAGCAAACCGATCCAAAGCAGGGTCCAATGCATCTTGTCTTTGCCGAAACGTTGCAAGAGTGTCCTTGCCACCACTTCGGCTCCGCCAGACTCAGCCAGCATTTTTCCGAGAAGCGCCCCGAATCCGACGATTAAGGCAATCGAAGCAAGAATGGTCCCCAAGCCATCCTGGATACTTTTCGCTACCTGAGCTGGGCTCATCCCAGAGCAAAGGCCAACAAAAATTGAAGCTAAAATAAGGGCGACAAACGAATGGAACTTGAATCGGGCAACAAGAACCACCAGCCCGATTACGCCCAAAAGGGCACAAAGCAACAAATGTGTGTTATGGCTCAAAAAAAATCAGCTGCAACCGTGGCTTATTAAACAGTCAACTTTCGGTCCCGTGCCGCAATAGCCCAGCGCTCACCCGCCCTGCCTTGCCGCACGACCGTCGCATGGGAATGCAGCGCCACAGTAGGACAAATATGCCAGGGAATACCATAAAGCACTGTTCCAACTTCGAATTCAGCAGCGCGGTCCGTTTCAAGCACCAGATGCTCTTCGCTATGAACCACGATTTTGACCTCGGGCAGCGCCGGAAAAAACACCCTCGGCTGCGGGCTCTCAGCGGCAACAGCCTTGTGCCCAAGATCAACACAGAGACGGTTAGCCTTGGGTTTGCTTACAACTCGGGTGATGACCAGAGCGGCCGGTAAAAAGTTCATGTCCGGAAGTTTGGAACCGTACCCGTGGTCCCAAAGCACACAAGTCCCGGGGCTGCAGTCCACATCACCCCTTTGTGCATGGAATGGAAACGTGGGCGTGCCGCCTGCGATGATCTTTGGAGCCGGCAAACCAGCCGCGTCGATCATTTTCCCTAACACTCTGAGTTCGGTGAAAGCCTCTTCACATTTCCGCTTTCGTTCAGTGACATCGGCGTCGGAAATATGACCATCATAACCGTGCAACCCTTCCACCAGTAATCCCGGAAGCTTTGTTGCAGAGACATAGAGACTTAAAGCCTCATGATCCGGAGAAATTCCCGATCGATGCTGCCCGACATCCACATCCAAGTACACAGGCAACTTCACACCGCGCTTGGCAGCCGCGTCCGATAACTGCTGTGCAGCCCGCCTGTTATCAAACAATGCCGAAAAACGTGTCAGGAGGTATTTTTGAACAAGTTCAAGCAGCCGTGCCACATTTGGTCCGACCGGTTGATATGCCAGGAACAAATCGGGAACCCCAACCGTGGCAGCTAATTCAGCTTCAGCTATCGTTGCGCACTTGAATTTGCGGATGCCCCGATTCATTTGCATTTGGAGCAGCTCCCGCGTTTTGTGGGTCTTTAGATGCGGCCGCAATCGTTCGGCACCTCCCGCGATCCCGATCATCCGCGTAATATTCTCTTCTATCCGCTCAATATAAAACAGCAACCCAGGTGACTCGATCCCCGCAACATTGCTTACCTCATACCAGTCTTGTGGGTCGCTATTCATTACGAACTACGCGATCTCAAAAATCGCCTCAATCTCAACGGCGATGTTGCCCGGCAAAGAGCCCATGCCTACCGCACTCCGTGCACCAATCCCATTTTCGGAGCCCCAGATTTCAGCAAACAGTTCACTGCAACCATTAATCACTGCTGGATGTTCTTCGAACTCCGGGGTTGAATTCACCATGCCGAGAACCTTGATCACTCTCTTGACACGGTCCAGGCTACCTAATTGAGCTTTCAATGTCGCCAATATAGCCAGGCCAACCTGACGAGCCGCTTGCTTGCCCTTTGCTACGTCCAAGTCCGCTCCAACCCGGCCTGTGATTAACGTTTTGTCAGTCCTCAACGGCCCATGACCGGACACGTAAGCCATGTTGCCAACAATCACGAGAGACTTATATACAGCCACCGGCTTCGGCGCCGGTGGCAATTCCAATTTTAATTCCGCGAAACGGCTTTCAGGTGTCATAAAACTATTTAACCATGGGCCATTGCGCTTGCACGAGTCCTTTGTAGCCGCCGATCAACGAAGTTACGTTTTTGTATCCCATCTTCTGCGCGACATCCGCTGTTAGTATGGAGCGGAAACCACCGCCGCAGTACATGATAATTTCCGCATTCTCGTCTGGTAAAAACTTCTCAATATCCCGTTCCAAAACACCTTTTCCTAGATGAATAGCCGGGACGGCATGGCCGTTCTGCCATTCAGAGTCCTCGCGCACATCCACCAGCACCGCTTTTGGATTAGCGGACAGCCTCGCCCGAGCCTCATCAATTGTGAGTTCTTTCACTCTCAGCCGAGCTTCGTTTACCACTTTCAAGAATCCAGGGGAATGATCCATTCCCAAACCATAAAGAGCGCTAGACGTGGGTCAATCAGAAATGAATCAGTCACAAAAGCAAACTCCACCCTCGAGGCGATCGGCTGAAAGCCGAGAAAACAGCATTTCACTTCATAAGCCGGAAGAACAAGGGAGACTGATTTGCTGCTGGAGCAAACTGGTAGCTGTTCTGCGGATTACCAGCCACCGGAGTCCATCCATTGGAGTTTCCCAGATCGCTATTCTGTTGAAGAGTGTAGCCGGAGCCCTGCCAGCTCACACTCACGGACTGCTCAAAGAATGCTACGTTCAACCTCGGCCTCTCGCCGCCTTGCGCCCAGAGCATCAGGTCGAAGCTCAGGTCGCTGGAGGTCAAGTTCTGTTGGTGAACTTCCACGGCAATGGTATTGAGCCCCGAGGAGAGTAAGCCCTCTGAGCCTATGCTGTTAACAAGGTACGCCGTTCCATCGTTCGGAGCGGGATTGGCAGCATTTGTGTAACTTATCCCGCTTGCCACGTTCGCGATATTGTTTGTTGAAATCGGCAAGCCGTTCAACCAAACCACGCAACCGTCATCGAAAAGAATGCTTAGCACCATGTTTGTGTAACGAGAGGGATCATCCACGCTAAACGTGTTTCGAAAATAAATCGTCCGGTACCTTGAACCCGTTGGGCCGATATCAATGGGAGTGCGCTCGGGATATCCATCGGCAACATCGCCATTGCCGAGTTCCCCAACACCCATGCCCCAATTAGAGTCATCAAACCCTGGTTGGTACCACAGACGATCATTCCCGTCCAACCCAGGCGCCGTTGCTCCAGCCAGGTATTTCCATCCTGAACCATTTTGGATCAAAAGGCTGAAGTTCGCAGGTGGATTGGTGATGGTGATGTTGCGGATAACCGTGCCTGTCAGCCCGGCATTGTCGTATGCCACGACCTTAAATTGATGAACCCCAGCAAGAGCATCAATATAGAGAAAATTTGTAATCACGGCACTCGTCGCGGTCGCACGGCTAAGAATGCGACTGTCATCCACAAAAAAATCAATATTGGTGATCGCGACATCGTCAGTAGCTACAACGAAATTCGTGATGGCGGACCCCACCAGGAAAACGGTGCCCGTGGCGAGTCCGCTAAAGCTGTTGGAAAAAATGATGGACGGGCTTTGGTTCGCCACGATTTGCACCACGACGCTATTCGTGGCCGGCACCGCCACACCGTTCTCGTTTGTAGCCACAGCCACGATCGTATGGTTTCCAAGGGACAATCCGGCTGTGGAAATAGAGGCGGTAAAAGGCGGTACAAAATCATTAGAAACAAGATTACCATCCACGTAGAAACCCACCCCCTCAATTGTGCCGGCTGAAAATGTGGTTGCAGCAATTGTGCCGGTCAGCGGAATGGCCTGGTTGTTGGTGGGACTCGTAATGCCAAGCGTCACCGGTTCAGTAACCAAAGTCGCGCTGAACGTGAAATTATCCATCGCCATCAAAGGATCCGAGTTCGGATCGTTTATATCGACCCATCGCAGGTAAATGGTTGAGTTCGGGCCGACAGATGCTGGCAGCATGTAACTCCCGCCGATATTTGACACACGATTAGCCGGGTCGTTGCCGTTTAACGCAACGGGAGTAGCGGCCACAACAGGCTGAACAAAGCGGAAAGCCGTCCCCATATTTGCGTAGTTCACTCCGTCGGCACTGAACTGAAAACTGTTGATATTCGTAGTCGCTGCGTTATTTCCCGTACGCCATTGTTCACCATCATAATGCAGATCAATGGCGGATATGCTCATCCTGGTTGCATTCAGGATCCGCACCTCGATATAACGATTTGTCAGCGTTGGAGAAACTCCGAGCGCTCGATCGGCACTCCCAGCACTCCCGACATTCCACCCGCGCACATTGGCGTTAATTCCTATGTTTCCATCGTTAAGCGATAAATTTGTGGTGTACGAGATCGCGGTTGCGCTGGTGTTGCTACCCACAAACCAGCCAAGCGGCGTGTTTGTGCCGGCAGGCCCCATGCCATCAAAGGTTTCGGTAATTGTTCCTCCTGAATACAACACCGTCTGCGCAAAGCCGCCCGTTTGCAGCATGGCAAACACTGCCACCATCAGCAGTATTTTTTGCAACTTCATCGAAAAATGCCTGGGTGTTGGATCTGGGTTTGCCCATTTTTGCGCAAGGGGTTAGGATTTCAAGCGAAATGTCGTGGTCACGAAAGCGACTCCGGGGAACGACTGCGCAATTTCCCTTTTCACCTGGACCGCTTTTCTCCAGAAATATGGCGATGGATATTCAAAACCTGAACACGCTGCCTGCGTTTGTAACCAAAGATGGCTCTGAAATTCGCGAAATCCTTGCCTACCGTAATTCTGCCATTCGCAACCAAAGCCTCGCTGAAGCCCGCCTCCCTTCGGGTTCCAGCACCCAGGAGCATTACCACGCAAAAACTGAGGAAATTTATTTTATCACCTCAGGGCACGGCCGAATTCGAGTGGAAAGTGAACTCTCGGAGGTTAAAGCAGGCGATGCAATTGCCATCCCACCGGGCAAAAAGCATAAGCTTTGGAATACGGGCTCCGAAATCCTGACTCTTTTATGCTGTTGTTCTCCTTGTTATGAGCATTCCGACACGTTTATCACCGAAAGCTGACGGAAACATGCAGGTGCTGATTGTTTTTCACCCTCTGAAACTCTAACTTAAGGCATGAAAGCTGAGAAAATCAGGCTCTTTATCAAACCATACTGTGGTTGGTGCGATGAAGCTATCGAATGGCTTAATGCCCGGGGTGTCCAATATGAGACCCTGGATGTAATCTCAAATTCCGCGGCCTACCGAGAAATGGTGCAACTTTCGCACCAAAGCCTTGCTCCAGTCATTGATGTCGACGGAGAGATCCTGGCCGATTTTGATACCCGCCAGTTGGAAACTTTCTGGAAAAAACTGGAAGAAACCGAGCAGGCCTAATTTGATTAACAGCTTTCCTTTCCCCGTATTCAAAGCAGAATCCCTGCGGAACTGATGAGCACGACATTACCCAATCCGCGCCCGCGCATTCCCGAATGGCTCCGGCTTAAACTGCCTACGAGCAATACATTCAGTCAAACCCGCAACTTGCTCGAAGACCTGCATCTGCACACGGTCTGTGAAAGCGCCAAATGTCCGAATCACTGGGAATGTTGGAGCAAAGGTACTGCCACCTTCATGATCGCCGGGGATCGATGCACCCGCAACTGCGGCTTCTGTGCTGTCAGCACGGCGAAGCCCCTGCCGCTTGAGAGAGATGAACCCATTCGAGTTGCCGAAGCGACCCGCCGTATGAAGCTGCGTCATGTAGTTATTACTGCCGTCGCCCGGGATGATCTGGCTGACGGTGGCGCGGAACATTTCCGACAAACCATTGAAGCAGTGCGGAAAGCGAATCCCGGGATCGTCATTGAAGTTTTAGTGCCGGATTTTCTCGAGAGGGATAGCTCTCTCGACGCTGTGCTTTCTGCAAACCCCGAGATTTTTAACCACAACATGGAAACGGTGCGCCGGTTGACGCCTTCAGTCCGCTCACGCGCCACCTACGATCGTTCCTTGAGTGTTCTCAAAAAGGTAAAGGACCGCCGAGGTAATACGATCTACACCAAATCCGGGATCATGCTGGGGTTGGGGGAAACCGAGGAGGAACTTCTCACGGCTCTTGCCGACCTCCGGCAGGCCCGGTGTGATATTCTGACTTTAGGCCAATACCTGCAGCCTTCGCTCAAGCATCTGCCCGTGAAGGAGTTTATCTCGCCTGCGAAATTCGAGGAATATGGTGAAAAGGCTCGCGGGCTGGGCTTTGTTCATGTGGCCAGCGGCCCAATGGTCCGCAGCAGTTACCATGCGGACGACTTTTCGCCTGCGGTTATCGCCGAGCACCGCCTTTGAGCAACGCTAGCCCGGCGACTGCACTTTTTCCGGAGCGCTTTGCCAAACGGTTTTCAATGCCCAGGCTGGATTACCAAATGATGCCTGCCGGCTCATCCGCCGCTTCTGAAGCCGGAAAAAGTAGAGCGCCCAAACAATCACCATCAGAAAAACAATCACAGCGATCCCCGCCGCAACGACCTTTAGGGTTTTCGCCTGCCGGAGCATGCGCTCGGTCTGCTCGTGCTCTGCCTCCTTAAACAGGGCGAACTCTTTGTCGATCGAGAGCATCGGCACTTCGTCACGTAGCTGAATGTAGGTCCAGGGATAAGGATCATCGCTCCGGGAATATCCCGCGGGGAGCTTGGCTAAAGTCCCCTCATCTGCTGCTCTAAAACCATTGGCAGACCAGAAGGGAGCGCTCATTTGGGTCCATACTCGAATTAGCCCATGATTCCGGGCCATGATTTGCACCCTGTCCCAGAGCTTTTCCCGAACATGCTCGGATTGCTCCGGATGCTTAAAGGCCTCGCTATGCAGAAACGCCTCCTGCCCAACTATATGGAAACCTATCGCACCCTCGAGTTCCCCACTTTTTCCTTCCATTAATTGGAATTCTTTGAACCGCTTTTCGAGCTCCTGGGAAGGCAAGCTTTCCTGTTGCCAAAGCGCAACAAGTTTCTGAATGTCCTCCACAGTGGCGCGGCGGACCTGCTGGTTGGGCGTTGTCATCGCCCTTGGATCATATTCGCTGGCTTTCACACGTAAAGTCTTTGTCATCTATCGGATGTTTAGCCAAAAAATGAAGAAGGCTTTGGAGAGCTGGCTGCGATCTGAAAGCGGCACCGGTCGACAAACGTCAGGCCCCCTTCCGCCTGGTCTCTCGAACAACGCGCACGAACTCCGCAGCCAGTCGCGTTAGTTCCGGCCAGTTTCCAGTCTTCAGGATTTCCGGGGAAAGCAGCGAAGAACCCACGCCAAGAGCCACACAGCCGACTTTCAAAAACTCGGCTGCGGTTTGGAGATCCACTCCGCCGGTCGGAACAATCTGTAAATGTGGCAGAGGCGCACGGAGGTTCTTGATGTATCCGGGACCCAGTTTGTCTGCCGGAAAGATTTTAATGAAGTCCGCTCCTGCTTCGTGGGCGGTCTGGGCTTCTGTGGGCGTATAAGCTCCAATCATCACGGGTTTGCCTAACGCATGCGCCGCCCCAATAATCTCAAGCCTGGTAATGGGACTCACCACAAACTCTGCACCTGCTGCAATTGCCGCGCGGCATGCGCTCGCGTCGAGCACTGTGCCCGCACCCACCAACGCACGTGAGCCCAGCGTTTTCGAAACAGCTCGAATCGCATCCAGCGCATTTGGAACTGTCAGGGTAATTTCAAGACAAGAAATGCCACCCGCGAGCAAGGCTTCGCACACCGGCAGCACCAGCTCGGCTTTCGGAGTGCGAATGACTGCAACAAGAACGGCGGACTTTATTTCCTCAGCGATTTCTGATCGTGAACGCATA